>JADGGZ010000280.1 GCA_019689675.1 Rhodospirillales bacterium
TGGCCCCAGCCGATGTCCGTCTTCTGCGCGTTCATCGCCTCGGCCTTCTCCTCGCGCTTCTTCAGCTCGAGCTCGTAGAGCCGGGCGCGCAGCATCGCCCAGGCCTGCGCCCGGTTCTGGTGCTGCGAGCGTTCGCTCTGCACGGCGACGGCGATGCCGGTCGGGATGTGCGTCAGACGCACCGCCGAGTCGGTCTTGTTGACGTGCTGCCCGCCGGCGCCCGAGGCCCGGTAGGTGTCGGTCCGGACGTCCTTCTCGTTGATCTCGATCTCGATGTTCTCGTCGATGACCGGCGAGACCCAGACGGAGGCGAAGCTCGTCTGCCGGCGCGCGTTCGCGTCGAACGGCGAGATGCGGACGAGGCGGTGGACGCCGCTCTCGGTCTTGAGCCAGCCGTAGGCGTTCTCGCCGATCACCTTGATCGTCGCCGACTTGATCCCGGCGCCTTCGCCCGCCTGCTCCTCGAGCCATTCGAGCTTGTAGCCGTGCCGCTCGGCCCAGCGCGTGTACATGCGCAGGAGCATCTCGGCCCAATCCTGCGCCTCGAGCCCGCCGGCGCCTGGATGGACCTCGAGATAGGCGTCGTTGGCGTCCGCCTCGCCGGAGAGCAGGCTTTCGAGCTCGCGCTTGCCGGCCTCCTCCTTGAGGCGCTGGAGCGCCGTTTCGGCCTCGGCGACGAGGGCCGGGTCGCCTTCGGCTTCGGCGAGCTCGATCATGCCGAGCTGGTCGTCGAGCTCGCGCTCGATCTTGCGGTAACCCTCGATCGCCCGCTCGAGCTTGTTGCGCTCGCGCAGCAGCTTCTGCGCCTTCTCGGCGTCGTTCCAGAGGTCGGGGTTCTCGGCGGCGGCGTTCAGCTCCGCGAGGCGGCGGTTGGCGTTGTCCCAGTCAAAGATGCCTCCTCAGCAGGGCCAACGAGGCGCGTACCTCGTCGGCCACCGCCTGAATTTCAGCGCGCATGGCGGGTGGTCCTCGATGATGAAAAGTCGTCGCCCCTAATATAGGCCGCCTGTTCCGGAGGCGGGAGGCGGGGCCGGCATCGAGGGCGCGATGCTGACCCCGCCGAGGGCGGAGCCCGCAGGCACGCTGGCACCCCCCTGCGCATCGTCGTCGCTGCTGTCGACTCCGCTCACGACCATGCTGTCGCCGAAGCCGGGCTCGGTGCCGGGCTTGAAGGCCTCCCAGATCACCTTGCGGTCGCCCGGGCGCGCGGGCTTGCCCGTTTCCGGATTGACGCGCACCAGGCGCACGCCAGGAGGGATGCGGAAAGCGATCCCCGGCTGGTCGGCGAGCGCCTCCATCATGAAGTCGCGGAAGATGGGCGCGGCGTTGCGGCCGCCGGACTCGCGGTTGCCGAGCGTGCGCGGCTGATCGAAGCCGATGTAGACCGCCACGGTGAGATCGGGCGAGAAGCCGACGAACCAGTTGTCCTGGTAGTCGTTGGTCGTCCCGGTCTTGCCGGCGAGCGGTTTTCCGACCGCCTGCACGACGGTGCCCGTGCCGCGCTCCACGACGCCCTGGAGCATCGAGACCATCTGGTAGGCGGTCGCGGGATCGAGCACCTGCTCGCGGGTGTCGGGGATTTCCGGGGGCGCCTGGCCCTCCCACGCGACGCCCTGGCACCCCTCGCAGACGCGGGGATCGGCCCGGAAGATGGTGACGCCGTGCCGATCCTGCACGCGGTCGATCAGCGTCGGCGTGATCCGCTTCCCGCCGTTGACGATCATGGAGTAGGCGGTCGCCATGCGCAGCACCGTGGTCTCGCCGGCGCCCAGCACCATCGCGTAGTTTCTCGGCGCCTCGTCGTAGACGCCGAGGCGCTCGGCGTAGCTCGCGACCTTGTCGAGCCCGACCACCTGACCGAGCCGCGCCGTCATCATGTTCTTCGACTGCTCGATCCCGACGCGCAGCGGGGTCGGGCCGGAGAATTTCGTGGTGTTGTAGTTGGTCGGCTTCCACTTCGGCAGGCCCGGTCCCTGGTCGGCGACGAAGGGAGCGTCGAGGACGAGCGTGGAGGGCGTCATCCCCGAGTCGAGCGCGGCGAGATAGACGATCGGCTTGAACGACGAGCCGGGCTGGCGCTTGGCCTGGAGCGCGCGGTCGAACTGGCTCATCTCGTAGGACCAGCCGCCGGAGATCGCGAGAACGCGGCCGGTATGCGGATCCATCGCGACGAGCCCACCCGAGACGTTCGGGATCTGGCGGAGCGCATAGCGCCCTCCGTCGAGCGCCTCGACGAGGACGACGTCGTTGGGCTTCAGGACATCGGCCGCCGTCTTCGGCACCGGGCCCACCTGCTGGTCCTCGAGGGTCGGGCGGGCCCATTTCAGCTCCTCGAACGGGATCTCGCCCGTCTCCCCGGTCTGGAACGCGATCTTCGCGCCCGCGGAGTCGGTCGCGACCACGAGCGCCAAGCGCCAGTCGCCCGAACCAGCGGGGCGGGGCAGCGTCTTGAAGACGGCCGGATCCTCGAGGTGGGCGACGGGGCCGCGCCAGCCGTGCCTCCGATCGTAGTTCTCGAGCCCCTTCCGAAGGGCGGCATCGGCAGCGGCCTGGAGCCGCGGGTCGAGGCTCGTCCGGACCGAGAGCCCGGACTGGTAGAGCCCGCTCTCGCCGTAGCGGGCGAGGAGCTCGCGGCGCACTTCCTCGGCGAAGTACTCGGCGACCGCCATCTCCGTCGGGGAGCGCCGCCGGGTCACCACCGGGCCCTCCATGGCTTCCCGCGCCTGCTCCTCGGTGATCCACCCGGCGCTCAGCATCTGCTCCACGACCCAGTCGCGGCGGGCCTTCGCCGCTTCGGGGTAGCGATGCGGATTGTAGTTGTTGGGCGCTTTCGGTAGGGCAGCGAGGAAAGCCGCTTCGGCGACGGTCAGCTCGTCGAGCGACTTGTTGAAGTATTGCAGCGCCGCCGCCGCGACGCCGTAGGCGCCGCCGCCGAGATAGATCTCGTTGAGATAGAGCTCGAGGATGCGGTCCTTCGAAAGCGCCTGCTCGATCCGCAGCGCGATGAGCGCCTCCTTGATCTTCCGCTCGATCGAGAGCTCGTTCGTGAGAAGGAAGTTTTTCGCGACCTGCTGCGTGATGGTGGAGGCGCCGATCGGACGCCGGCCGGTGCCGGCGAGCATGAGATTGGTGATCGTGGCCCGGATGATCGCGAAGGCGTCGATCCCGGGATGGGAGTAGAAGCCCTTGTCCTCAGCCGCGAGGAAGGCGTTGATGAGCAGGGGCGGCATGGCCGACACGGGAACGAAGACGCGCCTCTCGGTCGCGTACTCGGCCATCAGGCGGCCGTCTCCGGCGTGCACGCGGGTCACCGTCGCGGGCTCGTAGGCTGCGAGCTGGTGATGGTCGGGGAGCCCCCGGCTGAAATGCCACAGCGCGACGCCCGCGAGGGCGGTGCCGATGACGCCGAGCGCGAGCGTCAGCGCGACAAGGTACTTCAGCACTCTCATCAGGGCGATCCTAGCCGGGCGATGGTTTCCCGACTAACACCAGTTGGGGGCGAAATTACGGCGCCGCCAATAAAACATTGTCGGACCGCCCGTCGGAGGCTATTTAACTAGATCGCGAACCCCCGCAGTCTGCCGGTTCCCGGCGGCGCCGGCGGGGAGAGCCGGAACGCCCCGCAGGACGGCGGCGTCGGGCCCTCCGCGTGGCGCTTAGGACGTAAGCGGCGTGATGAAAACCCAAGCCGGCTCCGGGCCAGCGCCCGGGTGCGGCGCCCAAAGCGAGATTCCGCCATGGCCCCGAACGCGCCTTCCGACGGACTGACCCGAGGCGCCGCCGGCTTTCCCACAGCCTCGATGCCAGGGCGCGGCGTTCGCGCGCGCCCGGCTCTCGGAGTCCATGCCTTATGGCAAAAAGAATGCTTATCGACGCGGCCCATTCCGAAGAGACGCGGGTCGTCGTCATCAATGGAAATCGTCTCGAAGAATTCGATTTCGAGACGTCGACCAAGAAACAGATAAAGGGAAACATCTATCTCGCTAAGGTAACGAGAGTAGAGCCCTCCCTTCAGGCAGCCTTCGTCGACTTTGGCGGTAACCGCCACGGATTTCTCGCGTTCAGCGAGATTCATCCGGATTACTATCGAATCCCGGTCTCGGACCGTGAGGAGGTTGAGGAGCGCGGCAACGGTCGACAGCGCCGCGCCGAACGGTCGCGCGAAGCGCGCAGAACCGCCTCCTTCGAGGCGGCACCGGAGGGCGGCGCCGACGAGCCGCTCGGCG
>JADGGZ010000281.1 GCA_019689675.1 Rhodospirillales bacterium
GGGCGGACCGGAGAGCAGAGCCGGGGGAAAGTCGCTGATGCCCTGCTAGCGCGAGGGGGAGCCGAATCCGACCGTGAAGCGTCTCGTCGAACGTTTTCTCGAGCTCGCCTGCATGGCGCTGCTCACGATCCTGTCCGTCATCGTCATGGCCGGCGTCATCTATCGAACGCTCGGGGCGTCGCTCGTCTGGTACGACGAGGTCGCCTCGATCCTCCTCGCGTGGCTCACCTATTGGGGCGCGGCGCTGGCGGCGCTGAAGCGCGCGCATATCGGCGCCCCCAATTTCGTCAGGACCCTGAAGCCGCCCGCGCGGCGCGCGGCGTTCGTCGTCGCCGAGGCGCTCGTGATCGGCTTCTTCGTATTGCTCGCCTGGGTCGGCTGGGAGGTGTTCGAGGTCATCGAGGGCGACACGCTCGTCAGCCTCCCCAACGTCCCTTTGCAGTGGGCGCAGGTGATCATTCCGCTCGGCTCGGCGCTCTTCATCCTCGCCGAGGTACTCAGCATTCCGGACGGGTGGCGCGAGGCGAGCGGCGTGCGACCCCCGCCCGCCGCGCAGGACGCGGTCGGCGACAAAGAGCTGCTTTCGACGGAGTAGGGCGATGGCGATTCTCTGGATTTTCCTCGCTCTCCTCGTCATCACGCTCCTCAACGTGCCGATCGCGATCGGGCTCGGCATCGTCGCGACGGGGGCGATCGCGCTGACGCAGGGACCGGAGTTCCTCGTCAATCTCGCGATCGGCATGTACAACGGCGCGACCAACTTCCCGCTGCTCGCGATACCGCTCTTCATCCTCGCCGGCGCGATCATGAACGCCTCGGGGATCTCGCGCCGGCTCATCGCGTTCGCTTCGGCGCTCCTCGGCTTCATCCGCGGCGGGCTCTCGATGGTCGCGATCGGGACTTCGCTCTTCTTCGCCGAGATCTCGGGAAGCGCGGTCGCCGACGTCGCCGCCCTCGGCTCGATCCTCATCCCGGCGATGAAGAAGCGCGGATACCCCGTCACCTTCGCGGCCGCTGTGATGTCGTCCTCGGCGACGCTCGCCGTCATCATCCCGCCCTCGATTCCGATGATCCTCTACGCGGTGATGGCGGACACCTCGGTGACGCAGCTCTTCATGGCGGGGTTCATTCCCGGGATCATCGGCGGGCTCGGGCTCATGGCGATGGCCTACTGGTTCGCCGTCCGCTACGACTATCCGGTCGAAGAGGTGTTCCAGCTCGCCCGCGTCTGGCAGACCTTCAAGGAGGCGGCCTGGGCGTTCGTCCTGCCGGTCGTCATTCTCGGCACCATCTTCGGCGGCATCGTCACCGCGACCGAGGGCGCGGGCATGGCGGTGATCGCTTCGCTCGTCGTCGGCCTTTTCGTCTATCGCGAGCTCGACCTCCGCGAGCTGCGCGAGGCGATGATCGAAGGCTCGGTGCAGACGGCGGTGGTGATGCTGCTCGTCGCGACCTCGACGGTCGTCGGCGTCTATCTCAGCGAGGCGCAGGCGCCGCAGCAGCTTGCGCGCGCGATCGCCGACTTCACCCAGAACAAATGGTTGATCCTCGCGCTCCTCAACGTCCTCTTCCTCATCCTCGGTCTCTTCCTCCACTCCGCCGCGGCGATCATCCTCGTGGTACCGATCGTGATGCCCCTCGTGAACCAGGTCGGGATCGACCCGGTGCATTTCGGCCTCATCGTCACGATCAATCTCGGCATCGGCCAGCAGACGCCGCCGGTGGCGAGCGTCCTCATGACCGCCTGCGCCATCGCCAAGGCCGACATCTGGGAGGTAAGCAAGGTCAATGTCTGGTTCGTCGGCGTCCTTCTCGCGGTGCTTCTCCTCTGCACCTATGTGCCCGCGATCCCGATGGCGCCGGTCGAGTATTTCTACCGTTAACTTGGCAAGGTTATGACCGAAGAGCTCCTCGTCCAGCGCGACGGCCCGATCGTCACGCTCGTCTTGAACCGCCCCGCGAAGCTCAACGCCATGACGAAGCCGCTCTGGCGGGCTCTCGGCGCGGCCATCGAATCCGTCGGCCGCGACCCGGAGGTGCGCTGCATCGTGCTGCGCGGCGCCGGCGACAAGGCGTTCAGCCCCGGCAACGACATCTCGGAGTTCGAGACCGAGCGGTCGAACCGAGAGCAGGCGCGCGAATACGGCAGGCTCATGCACGCGACGATCCGCGCGCTCCGCGAGACCGACGTCCCCACGGTTGCGCTCATCAAGGGCATCTGCGTCGGCGGCGGGCTCGAGATCGCGGGGTGCTGCGATCTGCGGATTTGCGGCGAGAGCAGCCGCTTCGGCGCGCCGATCAAGAATCTCGGCCTCGTGATGGCTTATGCCGAGCTCGACGCGCTGCGCCGGCTCGCCGGCCGTGCCGCCACGCTCGAGCTTCTCCTCGAGGGGCGCATCATCGGCGCGCGCGAGGCGATGGAGAAGGGCCTCGTCACCCGCGTCGTGCCCGACGCCGAGGTCGAGAGCGAGGCCTACGCGGCAGCGCGGCGCATCGCCGAGGGCGCGCCGCTCGTCGCGCGCTGGCACAAGCGGTTCCTGCGCCGCCTCGAGGAGGGGACGCCGCTCTCGCCCGAGGAGCTCGACGAAGGCTTCGCCTGCTTCGATACCGAGGATTTCCGCGAGGGCTACAAGGCGTTCCTCGAGAAGCGCAAGCCGGAGTTCAAGGGGCGATGACGCCGGAGGCGATCGAAAGCGCGGCGAAGCTGCTGCTCGACGCGCGACGCAAGTCGACCCCGCTCGAGGCGCTGCCCGAGGCGTGCCGGCCGCAGGAGGAACGCGACGCCTACGCGATCCAGGACGCGGTCGCCCGCCAGCTCGGCGCGATCCGCGGCTGGAAAGTGGGCGCGCCGGGGCTCGAGGCGGCGCCGAGTTTCGCGCCGATCTTCACCGTCGTCGAGGCGCCGGCGCAGTTTCCGTCCGCCGCGCATCGGCTGTTCGGGATCGAGGCCGAGATCGCCTTCCGCTTCGGCCGCGACCTTCCGGGCGGCGCACCGCGCGAGCTCGTCCTCGCCGCCGTCGCGAGCGTCCATCTCGCGATCGAGATCGTCGAGTCCCGCTTCGCCGATTTTCGCGCCGTGGACCCGCTCTCGGTCCTCGCCGACAACATCAGCAACGGCGCCCTCGTTCTGGGGCCGGAGCTGCCGAACTGGCAGGGGCTCGACCTCGCGCGCCCGCCCTCGCGCGTCGTCATCGACGGCGTCGAGGCGGGGCGCTGCACCACCGGCAACACGGGAGGCGATCCGATCCGGCTCCTCGTCGCGCTCGTCGCCCATGCAGCCGCGCGCGGCAAGCCCGTGACGTCAGGACAGATCGTCACGACCGGCGCCACGACCGGCATGCACTTCGCGCGTCCCGGCAGCCTCGCGGTCGCCGATTTCGGCCCCTGGGGCAGGGTCGAGACGCGCTTTCTCGCATAAAACCCGGCTTTCGCCCGCGCGCGAGTTGACAGCGAGGGCGGCGGTCCCCGAAAGATCGCACCGGCGCGAAAAGTTTGCGCGCCCGAGCATCTTCCTAGAGGGCGGGTTTTCGATGGCGGCGAGGGGGGCGACCCGGGCGAAGGCGAAGAAATCGGCGGCGCGCCGCCCGCGCAGCATGAACGCCGAAAGGACGCGGACGGACATCCTCGCGGTCGCGACCGAGGCCTTCGCGCGCAAGGGGTTGAGCGGCGCGCGCATCGACGAGATCGCCGCCCGCACGAAGACGAGCAAGCGGGCGATCTACTATCATTTCGGCGGCAAGGAGCGCCTCTACATCGCCGTTCTCGAGGAGGCGTACCGGAAGATCCGCAGCATCGAAGGAGAGCTCGATCTCGTGCACCTGTCGCCGACGGAGGCGCTGCGGCGTCTCGTCGGCTTCACCTTCGACTATCAGAACGCCAATCCCGACTTCATCCGCCTCGTGATGACCGAGAACATCCATGACGGCCGGTACATCGCGAAGTCGAGAACGATCCAGGAGCTGAACGTGCCGGCGATCGAGGCGGTGCGGGACATCTGCGAGCGCGGCCGCGCCGCCGGCGAGTTCCGCGACGACCTCGACCCGGTCGACCTCCACATGTCGATCAGCGCGCTCTCCTTCTTCAACGTCGCGAACCGGTCGACCTTCTCGACCATCTTCAAGCGCGACATGACCTCGGCGCGGGCGCTGGCGGCCCGGCGCGCCGTCGTCGTCGACATGATCCTGCGCTACGT
>JADGGZ010000282.1 GCA_019689675.1 Rhodospirillales bacterium
CGGTAGGCGTCTTGCACGCGCTCGCTGCCGAACTGCCCGGGGATGCCCATGGTCGCGCAGAGATCGTTCGTGCCGACCAAGAGCACGTCGATCCCGTCGGCGGACGCGATCTCGTCGACATTGGCGATCGCCTCGGGCGTTTCGAGCATGACGACGAGAAGGACGCTGGGATTCAGTTTCTCGATCGCCTCCGCCGGCGGATAGGCGCCGAATCCGAGCTGCGGCATCGCGCCGGCGAGCGAGCGGTTGCCGACCGGCGGGTACTTGCAGTTCCGCACCACGGCACGCGCCTGCTCCGCGGTATCGACGTGCGGCACGATCACCCCCATCGCGCCGCCGTCGAGGACGCGGGTCGCGTGGTAATGCTCGTGGCCCGGAACCCGCACCAGCGGCGTCACCCCGGCGTCGAGCGCGGCGACCGAGATCTGGCAGGCGAGATCGACCGTCATCGTGTTGTGCTCGAGGTCGATCATGATCCAGTCGTAGTCGCACGCTTTCGCGATCTTCGCGATGTCGACCGTGCGCGCCTGGCGAACGCCGAAGCCGAGCGCGAGGTCGCCGTTCCGGAGGCGTTTCAGAGCGACGTTCTCGGTGACGTGCATGACGAAACCTTTGCTGCGGATGAAGTCGGGCGGATCATTGCTCCTCGGCGAAGGCCGCGTCGCGGCTCTGCCGTACGGTCGGGAACACGACCACGACCAGCATGACCGCGGAGAGGACGAGGAAGCCGAGGCTGATGGGACTGGTGACGAAGACCGACCAGTCGCCGTCGGCGAGGAGCAGGGCGCGCCGAAGCTGCTCCTCCATCGGCGAGCCCAGCACGAGGCCGAGCAGAAGCGGGGCCGGCGGGCAGTCGAGCTTGAAGAAGAGATAGCCGATGACCCCGAAGATCGCGAGGAGCTGCACGTCGAGAGCGCGCGCGTTGACGCTGTAGGTGCCGACGATGCAGAGCAGCATGATCGCCGGGAACAGGTAGCCGTACGGGATGCGCAGCAGCCGTACCCAGATTCCGATCAGCGGAAGGTTCAGGATCACCAGCACGAGGTTGCCGATCCACATGCTGACGATGAGGCCCCAGAAGAGCGCCGGCTGCGCGGTCATGACCTGCGGGCCCGGCGTGATGCCCTGGATCATCATCGCGCCCATCATCAGCGCCATCAGCGCGTTCGGCGGGATGCCGAGGCTCAGCATCGGAATGAAGGAGGTCTGCGCGCCGGCGTTGTTCGCCGCCTCCGGCCCGGCGACGCCCTCGACCGCGCCGTGACCGAAGCGCCGCGGCGACTTGCTGATCTTGCGCTCGAGACTGTAGGAGGCGAACGAGGAGACCGTCGCGCCGCCGCCGGGCAGGATGCCGAGGAAGGAGCCGAGCGCGGTGCCGCGCAGCGCCGCCGGAAATGCCCGGCGCACGTCCTCGCGCGACGGGATGAGACTCGAGATCGGGCTCACCGTGCGTCCGCGCCCTTTCGTCGCTTCGAGATTCGAGACGATCTCGGCGACGCCGAAGATGCCCATCGCGACCGGGATGAACTCGAGCCCTGCGGCGAGCTCGGGAATGCCGAACGTGTAGCGCTCCCCGCCGGTGTTGACGTCGGTGCCGACGAGGCTGAAGAGGACGCCCAGCACGACCATGCCGGCGGATTTGAGGATGGAGCCGCTCCCGAGCAGCACGGCGGCGACGAGGCCGAGCAGCATCACCGCGACGTAGTCGGCGGGTCCGAAGAGAAGGGCGAGACGGCTCAGCGGCGGCCCGGCCAGCACGATGACGAGCGTCGCGATGCATCCGGCGATGAGCGAGGCGACCGCCGCCGTGGCCAGCGCCACCCCAGCACGGCCTTGGCGTGTCATCGCGTGACCGTCGAGGCACGTCACGACCGAGGAGGCCTCGCCGGGGATGTTGACGAGGATGGCTGTGGTCGAGCCGCCGTACTGCGCGCCGTAATAGACGCCTGCCAGCATGATGAGCGCGCCGGCCGGCGGCAGATAGTAGGTGATCGGTAGCAGCATCGCGAAGGTCGCGAGCGGTCCGATCCCGGGCAGCACGCCGATGAGCGTGCCGAGAAGGCATCCGACGAAGCAGAAAAGAAGGTTCTCCGGCGTGACCGCGACCGAAAGACCGAGCGCCAGATTCGAGAGAAGTTCCGTCAACGCGGCCAGACCGGAATCGGCAGCTCGAGGCCGTAGTGGAAGAGCGCCACCGAGAAGACGACGAGAAGCGCTGCGAGGGCGGCGATGCGCGGCAGGCCGAGCGGTGCGGCGGCCCAGTTCGAAGCGAGCGCGACGACAACCGCGGTGACCACGAGCCCCGCTTTCGGGAGAAGGAAGCCGGCGGCGAGGATCGTGGCCGTGAGTAGGATCAGCGGCCGCCAGGCCCAAGAGGCGAGGCCCGGTCCCTCCCGGAAGAGCGCGCGCACCGCCACGGCGATGCCGATCGCCAGGAGGACGAAGGAGACGAGGCGCGGCATGTAGCCGGTTTCCATGAAGCTCGCCGAGCCCATTTCGAGATCGCGCGCGAAGAAGAGGCCCGCCGCGGCGAAAGCGATGAACATGAGGCCGGCGCAGAAGTCCTGAGCCGAACGCGGCCGCACGGCTCGCCTCAATTCTCGAGATGCCAGGCAGCGCCTGCTGCCCGTACGATCTCGCGGAGTTTCTCGAGAAGGGTCGTCGGCACCGGAATCCCGGTCACGAGTCGCTCCGCGCGCGCTTCGCGCTCGGGGTCGCCGGGCAGCAGCACCGGCTGCGCGCTGTCGGCGCGCGCCGTCGTCCGCAGCGTGTCGACGATCGTCGCCACGTCCTCCTCGAATTCGTCCGCCGGCCGGAATGCCGCCGGATTGAGCGCCATGAAGAAGTGGCCGATATTGTCGGGGTCGCCCGCGCGCTGCGTCCGATTGCGCACCGGCGAGAAGGAGCCGCCGGCGAGCGTCGATCCGAAGATCTGGGCGAAGATCGAAAGCCCGTAGCCTTTGTGGCCGCCCAGCTCCTTGCCGGCGCCGCCGATCGGCGTGAGGCCGCCGGACCCGCCTTCGAAGAGCAGCTTGTAGGCGGTCTCCGCATCGACGACGGCCCGGCCCTCGCCATCGATCACCCAGCCGGGCGGGAGCGGCTTCCCGTTGAGCGCGTAGACCTTGACCTTGTTGGCGGCGACCACCGAGGTCGCCATGTCGAGAATCACCGGCGGGTGCCGCCCCGCCGGCGTCGCGAAGGCGAGCGGGTTGGTGCCGAGCACGCGCTCGGCGCCGAAGGTCGGGACGACGTTGATGATGCGGCTCGAGGACGCCACCATCGCGAGAAGCCCGCGCTTCGCCGCCATGCTGGCGTAATACCCGCACGCGCCGTGATGATGCGAGTTGCGTACGGTGACGATGCCGACATCGTGCGCGAGCGCTTTCTCGATCGCGAGCTCCATCGCGCGCACCGAGACTGGATGGCCGAGCCCTGCGCCGCCGTCGAGCAATGCCGTCGTCTGCGACTCGCGCACGACCTTCGGCTCCGCATCGAGACGAAGCTGCCCCGCACGGTGCATCTGGTCGTAGAGGAGCAGCATCGAGATGCCGTGCGAGTCGATCCCCATGAGATCGGTCTCGACCATCACGTCGGCCGTGACTCGGCGGGCGGGCTCGCCCATGCCCCAGGCGGCGAGCACCGCCTCGATTTGTGCGCGCACGCGCTCGGCCGGAATCCGAAGCGCCGCCTCGCCCGTCACCGCTTATCTCCGGATCGGTGCCGGCCGCTGCTTCCGGCAGCGAAAAAGTTCTGGTTCCGGCCGCGCCGCGAGCTGCGCCCCCTCGGCCGGACGTATCGGATGCGCCCCATACGTATATACGATCACAGAAAATCGTATATGATCAAGCCATGGATTCGGACGATCCGGGAGATGCCGCCGGCGGTGCGCGTGCGGCGCACGGCAACGGATATCAGCGGCTGCGCGACGCAATCCGGCTCGACATCGTGAACGGCCATTTCCGGCCCGGCGTGCGGCTAAAGATCGCGGAGCTCTGCGCGCGCTACGGCGTGAGCTCGATCCCCGTGCGCGAAGCGCTCCGCAATCTCGAAGGCGAGGGTCTCGTCGTGATGATGCCGAACCGCGGCGCGACGGTGCGGGCGGTCGATGCCG
>JADGGZ010000283.1 GCA_019689675.1 Rhodospirillales bacterium
TTGGTTCCCGGGCCGGGCGGCCTTTTGGGGGTGCCCCGGCTATGGGGGGGGGGGGGGCCCGCCCCCCCCCCCCGACCGTCCGCCGCACCCTGCCGAGCCGAGGCTCGGGGATGAGGCATTGGAACATCCGCTCTCCGAAGTAGTCCATGAGAGGCGCGCTGAGCGCGCTCTCCTGCCCTTGCCGGAAGACCGCCGTCGGTGCCGGCAGGACCCAACTTCCGCTTCGCCCGGATCGCTCGCGAGCAGCCGCTACTTGAAGATCGGCGGCGGCGGCTGATCCTGGAAGTCCATCTGCGGAACCTCGATCTTGACCTTGCTCGGATCGATCTTCGGTCCGCGGTCGAGCCCCGCCATGACGAGCCCGGGGAACGCGATGAGGAGGCCCACCATGATGAGCTGCAACACGACGAACGGCACGGCGCCCCAATAGATCTGGCCAGTCGTGACCGGTGCGAGCCGCTTGCCGAGCACCTTGTCGACGTACTCGGTGCGGGGCGCGACGCTGCGCAGGTAGAAGAGCGCGAAGCCGAACGGTGGGTGCATGAACGAGGTCTGCATGTTGACCCCGAGCAGAACCCCGAACCAGATGAGATCGATGCCGAGCTTCTCCGCCACCGGGCCGAGCAGCGGGACGATGATGAACGCGAGCTCGAAGAAGTCGAGGAAGAACGCGAGGAAGAACGTCAGGATGTTGACGACGATGAGAAAGCCGATCGGACCGCCCGGCAGGCTCGTCATCAGGTGCTCGACCCAGAGATCGCCGTCCACGGCCCGGAAGACGAGGCTGAAAACGGTCGCCCCGATGAGGATGAAGATGACGAAGGACGAGAGCTTCGCCGTCGTGTCCATCGCCTGACGCAGCAGGCTCCAGGTCAGGCGCCGGTTCACGATCGCCAGTATGAGGGCTCCGGCCGCGCCCATGGCGCCGCCCTCGGTCGGCGTGGCGATGCCGAGGAAGATGGTGCCGAGGACGAGAAAGATGAGGACGAGCGGCGGCACCAGCGCGACGGCGACGCGGTAAGCGAGCTTCAATCCGTGCAGCGACCGCGCCTCGAGCGGAAGCGCCGGCGCGTCGGCGGGCCGCACGATGGTGATGAGCAGGACATAGCCGGCGTAGAGCCCGGCAAGGACGATGCCGGGAAGGAATGCGCCGGCGTACATGTCGCCGACCGAGCGGCCGAGCTGGTCGGCCATGACGATGAGAACGAGGCTCGGCGGAATGATCTGAGCCAGCGTGCCCGACGCCGCGATGACACCGCTCGCGAGCTTCCGGTCGTAGCCGTAGCGCAGCATGATCGGGAGCGAGATGAGCCCCATCGAGATCACCGACGCCGCGACGACGCCCGTCGTCGCAGCGAGCAGCGCGCCGACGAAAATGACCGCGTAAGCGAGCCCGCCGCGGAGCGGCCCGAAAAGCTGTCCGATCGTGTCGAGCAGATCCTCCGCCATCCCCGAGCGCTCGAGGATGAGGCCCATGAAGGTGAAGAACGGGATCGCGAGCAGCGTGTCGTTGCTCATGATGCCGAAAAGCCGTTCCGGCAGCGCCTGAAGCAACGACGGCGTGAGGAGGCCGAGCTCGATGCCGATGAAGCCGAAGAGAAGGCCGTTCGCGGCGAGCGCGAAGGCGACCGGGTAGCCGAGCATCATGAAGATGACGAGCGCCCCGAACATGAGGGGCGCCATCTCGGCGACGAGAAAGTCCGTCACTCCTTGCCCTCCGCGATCTTGACCAGATCCTCGACGTCGGTGCCGTGGCCGTGCACCTGGCTGCCGGGATCGGAGGTGTACCCGGCGAGGAACGCGATACGCTTGACCAGCTCGGCGATGGCCTGAAGAACGAGGAGCGCGAAGCCGATCGGCACCAGTATCCGCACCGGCCAGCGGATGAGTCCGCCGGCGTTAGGCGAGTACTCGCCGCTCTCGATGGCGCTGATCGCAACCGGGATGGAAAGCTCGAGAATGATGAGCGCCATCGGGAGCAGGAAGAAGATCGTGCCGAAGACGTCGATCCACGCCTGCGTCCGCTTCGAGTAGCGGCCGAAGAAGACGTCGATGCGGATGTGCTCGTTGCGGGCCAGGGTGTAGCCGGCACAGAGCAGGAAGACGGCGGAGAAAAGATACCATTGAAGCTCGAGCCAAGCGTTCGAGCTCATGTCGACAGTGTAACGTACCGTCGCGTTGCCGGCGCTGATCAGCACGGCGACGAGAACGAGCCACGAAACGGATTGGCCGACCCACTCGTTGAGCCTGTCGACGAGCCGGCTGAACCCCAGCAGAAGCTTCACCTTCCCCCCATCTCCTTTGCCGGCGCCTATAGCGGCTTCATTGGAATTTGGCGAGAAAAATCAGGCCGGAACCGCATAGGAACGGCGTCGCCAGGCGAGGATCGCCGCCGCCGCGAGGAGGAGGAAGGGAAACGGCGCCAAATTGATCCAGGTCCAGCCGAGATGGCCGAGCACCGCGCCCGAGGAGAACGAGGCGAGCGAGACCAGGCCGAAAACCATGAAATCGTTGGTGGCCTGAACCTTTGCGCGCTCCTCGGCGGTATGCGTGGTCGTGAGGAGCGCGCTGGCGCCGACGAAAAGGAAGTTCCAGCCGACCCCGAGCAGCAGGAGGGCGAGCCAGAAATGGGCGAGGCTGAGGCCGGCGAGATTGGTCGCGAGCGCGATCCCGAGCAGCAGGACGCCGGCGATCATCACCCGTGCATGCCCGAAGCGGGCGATGAGATGGCCCGTGAAGAAGCTCGGCGCATACATGCCGAGGACGTGCCACTGGATGACGAAAGCGGCGTCCTCGAACGGCAGGCCGCAGCCGATGATCGCGAGGGGCGTCGCGGTCATGACGAAATTCATGACCGCGTAGGCGACCATGCCGCAGGCGATCGCGACGACAAAGGCCGGCCTCCGCGCGATCCGCGCGAGGGGCTCCCCGCCGGCGAGCGATACCGCGACCGGGCGGGGGATGCGGACGAGCTGAAGCAGGCAGGCGGTGACGAGGCAGAGGGCGATGATGACGACGTAGCAGCCGGCGAAGAGCACCGGCTCGAAGAGGCCGCGCGACCATTTCGCCATCTCCGGCCCGAAGAGCGCGGAGATGACGCCCCCCGCCATCACGAGCGAGACGGCCTTCGGCTTGAACGCGGGGTCGGCGACGTCGGCGGCGGCGAAACGGTAGAAGAGCGCGAAGCCCTGGTAGCAGCCGACCAGAGCGGTGCCGACGCAGAAGAGCGCAAACGACCCTCTGAAGATCGCCGCCGTGGAGAGCGCCGCCCCCGTGGCGCCGATCGCGGTCCCGAGCGTGAAGCCGAGCCGCCGCCCGATCCAGGCCATCAGAAACGAGGCCGGGATCGTCGCCAGCATCGTGCCGGTGACCTGAAGCGAGATCGGCAACGTCGCGAGCGCCTTGTCGCTCACGAGCAGCATGTCGCCGACGAGCGAGGCGGTGAGCACCTGGATGTTCGTCCCGGTCATCGCCAGCGCCTGACAGAGCGCCAGCACCACGACGTTCCGCCTTGCGGCCTTGGCAGAGCTCATCGCCGGCGTGCGCGCTCCATCGCCTGCTGGATGAGGACGTCGGTGACGAGCCCGGGCCCGGCGATGCGCGCCGTCGTCTCGCGCAGCCTCGGCTTGATCGCCTGCGGATCGATGACGCGCTCCTCGAAGCTGCGCCGCTCGAAAATGTCGGTGAGGTCGGCGATGAAGGCGTCGACGAGCTTGGCACGATAAGGCGAGAGATCGGCCTCGGTACGGCCCTTCGCGAGCTCGAGCGCGAGAACGAGGCTCGCCTGACGCGCGATCGTGTCGCCTTCGAAGACGGGAATCGTGATCGGCGGAAGCGTCACGAAAACCGGCGCGTCGGGCGGCTTCTCGGCGGCCTTCTCTTCGGCGCGGGCGGAAGCGAGCGCCAGGACAGTGCTAAAAATGACGATAGCCAGGAGCCGCAACCTCGACCTCCCTCCCCTCGCGGTCGACGACGCGGACACCTTGCCCCGATTCGATCCGGCCTATCACGGTAAAGCGCGGCTCGGGCGCGGCGAACACGAGCTCGTAGTCGTCGCCGCCGCCGAGCGCCGCGGCGATGAGGTCGGGCTGCGCTTCGACGGC
>JADGGZ010000284.1 GCA_019689675.1 Rhodospirillales bacterium
GAAGGCCGCCTTCGAGCGCTTTCCGCGCACCACCTACGCGCTCGCGCGGCTGCCCGTCACCTTCCGGGCGCTCGAGAAGCTGCTCACCGGCGAGCTCGGCCACCCGAGCGACACACGCGGCGCGGAGAAGACGGCGATCCGCGCCATCTACCTGGTTGCCCGAAGGGCGCGGCGCCGCTGAGCGTCGGAGCCCCGAGGCTCAAGCCGACGGAGGAGGCACGTCTCGGGCCGCGAAAGGGGCGTCGTGCGTCGTCGGCACGGCGTCAGCGTGCGCGCTGGGGCTCGCACGAGCCACGCGCGGAGCCCACGGAGCGGCCGTCTCGCCGCGCTCGCAGCCGCGTGTGCGGCAGCGGCGGGCAGCCTCCTCGGTCTCGCCGGCGGAGCGGATGCGATCTCGAACCTTCCCCAGCGGTCGGGCGCGGTGGTCGTCGACGGTGCTGTGAACGCGATTGCCGTCGCCGGCTCCACCGTCGTCGTCGGCGGCTCGTTCGCGCACGCGGGCGCGTACACCGGCGGCTTTGCCGTGGTGCCGGCTGCAGGCGGCGCACCCGCCTCGCTGCCGGCGGTGAACGGCACCGTCAATGCAGCCGTCCCCGACGGCTCGGGCGGCTGGTTTCTCGGCGGCAGCTTCACGTCCGTCGGGACGACTGCGATCGCGAACCTCGTCCACGTCACCGCCGCCGGCGTCGTCGACACCGCCTGGAATCCCGCGCCGGACGCGCAGGTGAACGCGCTCGCGCTCTCCCCGGACAAGAAGACGCTCTACGTCGCCGGCACCTTCGCCACAATTGCGAGCGCGACCCGGAACGGCCTCGCCGCAGTGAGCACCGCGACAGGCTCCGCCACCGCCTGGAACCCGAACGCGAACGCAGCGGTGAGCGAGCTGGTTCTGTCCCCGGACGGCACGACCGTCTACGTCGCCGGCGCCTTCACCGCCGTCGGCGGCGTCTCCCGCGCCGGGCTCGCCGCGCTCGACGCGGCCAGCGGCGCCGTCTCTTCCACCTGGAACCCGGCGCCCGACAACACGGTGAGCGCGCTCGCCGTCTCGCCCGACGGCTCGACCGTCTACGTCGGCGGCAGCTTCGCCACCATCGGCGGCTCGCCGCGCAGCGGCCTCGCCGCGATCTCCTCGGCTGGGACGCTCAGGGTCGGCTGGACGCCGCAGCCGAACGGCGCTGTTACCGCGCTCGCGCTCTCCCCGGACGGGAACACGCTCTACGTCGGCGGCGCCTTCAGCTCGATCGGCGGCCAGGCGCGCAGCAAGCTGGCCGCCGTCTCCGCGAGCAGCGGCAGCGCGACCGGCTGGGATCCCAGCCCGGACGGGAGCATCGCCGCCCTCGCCGTCTCCGGCGACGGCTCCACGGTCTACGCTGGCGGGACGTTCACCGTCGTCGGCGGGCAGGCGCGCCAGAACGTCGCGGCGATCTCGGCGACGACTGGCGCCGCGACCGCCTGGCAAGAGGACGCCGACGCGACCGTCAGCGTCCTCGCGGTTACGTCGACCTCCGTCGGTGTCGGCGGCGGCATCGCGAGCGTCGGCATGCAGACCCGCAGCAACATCGCCGCCTTCACTACCTCCGGCACGCTCCTCGACTTCAACCCGGGCGCGAACGGCGCCGTCAGCGCGCTCGCGCTCTCCCCGGACGGCTCGACCGTCTACGTCGGCGGCAGCTTCACCACCATCGGCGGGCAGGCGCGCAACCGCATCGCCGCGATCTCGCTCGGCTCCGGTCTCGTCAGCTCGTGGAATCCGAACGCGAACAACACCGTGCTCGCGCTCGCCGTCGACGGCAGCGGCACCGTCTACGCGGGCGGGACGTTCACCTCGATCGGCGGTGCGACCCGCAACCGAATCGCCGCCCTCGACGCGACCGGCGCGGCGACGACGTGGAACCCGAACGCCACCTCCGGACAGGTCGACGCGATCGCGCTCGCCGGCACGACCGTGTACGTCGGTGGCTCGTTTACGACCGTCGGGGGTCAGGCTCGGAATCGGATCGCTGCGCTCGACGCCTCGACGGGGAACGCCACCGCCTGGAACCCGAACGCTTCTGCCCAGGTGAACGCGATCGCCGTTGCCCCGAGCGGCTCGACGGTCTACGTCGGTGGCTCGTTTACGACCGTCGGGGGTCAGGCTCGGAATCGGATCGCTGCGCTCGACGCCTCGACGGGGAACGCCACCGCCTGGAACCCGAACGCTTCTGCCCAGGTGAACGCGATCGCCGTTGCCCCGAGCGGCTCGACGGTCTACGTCGGTGGCTCGTTCACGACCGTCGGCGGCCTGCCTCGTAACGACCTGGCGGCGGTCGACTCGACGACCGGCACGCCGACGACCTGGAACCCGAACGCCTCCGCGCAGGCGAACGCGCTCGCCCTGACGAGCGGCGGCGTCGTCGCCGGCGGCCAATGGACGACGCTCGGCTCGACTCGCGTCCCGAACGTCGCGGTCTTCCCCTTCGACGCGCCGGTGGCGACGACGCTCCCTGCCGTCAGCGGCACCCCGACCGTCGGCAGCTCGCTCGTCTGCTCGACCGGCATCTGGGCGAACAACCCCTCCTCGTACGCCTACCAGTGGCTCCGCGACGGCTCGGCGATCGGCAGCGCGACCGCGTCGAGCTACACCCTCGTCGCCGGCGACCTCGGCCACCAGGTCGCGTGCCGGGTCACCGCGACGAACGCAGAAGGCTCGACGAGCGCCACCTCGGGCGCGGTCGCGATCGTCGCGACGCCGCAGAACACGTCCGCGCCGATCGTGCTCGGCACGGCGAGCGTCGGCTCGCTCCTCACGTGCGACCCGGGAACGTGGACGTACTCGCCCGCGTTCTCCTACGCCTGGCTGCGGGACGGCGCCGCGATCGCCGGCGCGACCGCGGCCAGCTACACGACGACCCCCGCCGACGACGGCCACGCGCTCGCCTGCCGCGTCACCGGTGCGAACGCCGCCGGCTCGGCAGTTGCGACCTCGGCCGCGGTCGCGATCGCAGCCGCCGGCGGCGGAGGCTCGGCCGGGGGGGGGCGTAGTAAGCAGCGGCGGCTCGACGGGCGGCGGCTCGAGCGGCGGCACGGGCGGTAGCGGCTCCGCCGCGGCAGTCCGCCCCGACACGGGTGGCTCGCTCGCGCTCGCCGGCTCGGTGACCCTCACCTGGAGCCCCGGCACCTTCCCCACGGCCGGCACCTTGACCGCCACGCCCCTCACGCTGGCCGCCGACGTGGACGGCTTCAGCCGCGCAAGCAAGCTCGTCGCCGTCACCTTCGCCCCCGCCGGCGCTGCGGCCGGCGCCGTCACCTTCCTCCCGAGCCCGCTTTCTGTCGCCTTCGCGGGCGTCGCGACGACCGTCCTCCCCTCGTACTCGGTCGACGGCGTCGCCTGGACCCCGCTGACCGCGCTTCCGGGGCCGTCGCTTCCTGCCGGGCGCGTCGACGGCTGGCACCGGAGCGGCGCGACCCTCACCGTCTATACGCGTCACACCGGCTTCTTCGCCCTCCTCGTCGACATCAGCCCGCCGAGCCGGCCCGCCGCCGTCGTCGCCTCGCTCGTCCGGGGCGGCGCCGCGCTCCGCCTCGGCTGGCCGCCCTCGGCCGACAACAGCCGCCGCATCCGCGCCTACCAGGTTCTGCTCGGCGGCAAGGTCGTCGCGAGCGTCCCCGGCTCGCGCGCGAGCGCTGTCGTCGGGCTCGCGCGGCTCACCCGTACCGCCAGGTTCACCGTCCGCGCCGTCGACGAGGCAGGCAACGCGAGCCGCGTCTCGCGCGCCGTCGTCGTCCGGGTCAGGCCGCGGCCGCGGGGCGTGCCCGCGCGGATCCCCTCCTGGGCGCCGCGGCTCCGGCTCTGGCAGACGACGCCCGCGAGCGTCCGGGGTCCGCGTCCGGCCGCCCCCTCGCCGCTTCCCTCCTGGTATCGCGCCTGGAGCCGCTGGATTGGGAC
Organism: Rhodospirillales bacterium; assembly: GCA_019689675.1. GTDB lineage: Bacteria > Pseudomonadota > Alphaproteobacteria > ATCC43930 > CGMCC-115725 > JADGGZ01. Next base: position 3,926 of record JADGGZ010000284.1, read on the forward strand.
GCGGATCAGCCTCCATCCCTGAGCTATCAAGCAGGCGGCGCTGCGCGCCGATGGCTAGGGTTGGCGATGGACATCCACGCCCTCCTTGCGCGCGCCGTCGACCTCGGCGCGAGCGACATCCACTTGAAGCTCGGCCGCCCGCCGGTGCTGCGCCGCGACGGCGAGCTCCATCCGCT
>JADGGZ010000049.1 GCA_019689675.1 Rhodospirillales bacterium
GCTGGGCGGCGCTCTCTGGAAGTTCACCGTCATCACCCGCGCCGCCTATCGCCAGGATTTGAAGCTGCCGCACCTGCCGCAACGCGGCTCGGGAAGAAGAGCCGCGCCGGCACGCCGCACGCTTTCATCGGGAGGGGAAACATGACCGCGCTTCGCTACGCCCAGGCCGACACACAGTCCTTCATGGCCGATCCGGCGGCCGAGACCATGTCGCGCGACGCGCTTGCCGCCCTCCAGCTCGAGCGGCTCAAGGCCACCATTGCGCGCGCCTATGAGCGCGTGCCCCACCATCGCGCAGCCATGAACGAAGTCGGCTTCGCGCCGGGCGACCTCAAGAGCCTCGACGATCTCGAGCGCCTTCCGTTCACCGTCAAAGGGCACCTCCGCGATCACTATCCTTTCGGCCTCTTCGCCGTGCCGCGCGAGGCGCTCCTGCGGGTCCATGCCTCCTCGGGGACGACGGGGAAACCAACCGTCGTCGGATACACCAAGGCCGACCTCGAGAACTGGGCGGATCTCATGGCGCGGTCCTTCGCCTGCGCAGGCGCGCGCCCGGGCGACATCATCCACAACGCCTACGGTTATGGCCTCTTCACGGGCGGCCTCGGCGCCCATTACGGCGCCGAGCGCCTCGGCTGCACCGTCGTCCCGATGTCGGGCGGCAATACCGAGCGGCAGATCCTGCTGCTCGCCGATTTCAAGGCGACCGTACTCTGCGCCACGCCCTCCTACGCGCTCAACATCGCCGAGTGCGCCGCGCAGCAGGGAGTCGACCTCGCCGCCGGTCCGCTCCGGCTCGGCATCTTCGGTGCCGAGCCGTGGAGCGAGGCGATGCGCCAGGAGCTCGAGCAGCGCCTCGGCCTCGCTGCAGTCGACATCTACGGCCTTTCCGAGATCATGGGGCCGGGTGTCGCCTGCGAATGTCCTTCCCGCAACGGTCTTCACGGCTGGGAGGACCATTTCCTGTTCGAGACGATCGACCCCGAGACCGGCCGCCGTGTCCCCGAGGGCCATGCCGGCGAGCTCGTGATCACCACGCTCGCCAAAGAGGCGCTTCCGATGATCCGCTATCGCACGCGCGACATCACGCGGCTGTCGACCTCGCCCTGCGCGTGCGGACGCACCCATGTCAGGATCATGCGGATAACCGGCCGCAACGACGATATGCTGATCATCCGCGGCGTCAACGTCTACCCCTCGCAGATCGAGGCGATCCTCGTCGGTTTCCCCGACATCGCGCCGCATTACCAGCTCGTCGTCGAACGACGCGGCGCGCTCGATCATCTCACCGTCGAGGTCGAAGCCAACGCCCTCGTCGCCGAGAGCGCAGACGCGGCGGACAAGGCCGCCGCGGCGGTCCGACATCACATCAAGTCCATGATCGGCGTCACTTGCGACGTTGCGATCAAGCGACCGGGGGAGATTCCGCGCTCGCAGGGAAAAGCCGTCCGCGTGAGGGATCTCCGGCCGAAGGTGTGAGGGACGCCCCCGCTCCGAACCGGCCCTTCTTTGGCTCGACGGAACGGTCGACCTATAATCGTCGGCCGTGAAGCGCGGCGCATTCGCTCTGGGCCGGGTCCTTGTCCTGCTGATGTCGTTCTGCGCGCTCGCGAGCGGCGCCGCGGAGGCGCATCGGCTCGCGCTCGTCATCGGAAACGGCGCCTATGCCCATGCGCCACCGCTTCCCAATCCGCCGCGCGACGCCCGCGCTGTCGCGGCCGCCTTCCGCCGCCTCGGCTTCGACGTCGTCGAGGGAATCGACCTCGGCCGGGCAGAACTCGTCCGCGCCTTGCGCGATTTCGGCCGCCGCTCCGATAGCGCGGAGCTCGCTGTCGTCTACTTCGCCGGCCACGGCATCCAGGTCAAAGGCCAGAACTACATCCTGCCGATCGACGCCCAGCTGGAGCGCGAACAGGACCTCGGCTACGAGGCGATCAGCGTCCAGGCGGTCCTGGACGAAGCGGTAGGCGCGCGCCGGCTGCGCCTCGTCATTCTGGACGCCTGCCGCGACAACCCGTTCGTCGCGCGGCTGCAGCGCGACATGGGCGCTGCCCGTTCGATGTCGGTCGGGCGCGGCCTCAAGATCATCGAGACCATCGCCCCCGACACCCTCATCGCCTACGCGACGACGGCGGACGCCATCGCCGAGGACGGCTCGGGCGAGCACAGCCCCTATACGGCAGCCCTGCTCGAGCACCTCGAAACGCCCGGGCTCGAGCTGAACCTTCTCTTCGGCCGGGTCCGCGACGCGGTCATGCGCCGCACGAACAATCGGCAGCAGCCGTTCACCTACGGCTCCCTCGGAGGCGACGCGATCGTCCTGAAGCCCGCGGCAGCCGCGCGGACCGAACCGCCTCCGGCGTCGCCGCCCTCCGCGGACGCATTCGAGCTCGCTTTCTGGGACAGTATCCGGCAGAGCGAAAGCGTCGCCGACTACCGCGCCTATCTGGAAGCCTACCCCAACGGACGGTTTGCGCCGCTCGCCCGTGCCCGGATCGCCGCGCTCGAGCCGCCGACCACCTCCGCCGCTCCCGGCCGCGCTGCGGCGCCGTCTTCCTCGGTGGTCGACCAGCCGCCTGCCGCGCCGCCGGCCACCGCGACACCACCGGTCGAGACGCGGCGTCCCAACGCCTCGCCTCCTGCGGTAGCGCGAACGCCTGATGTGCCGCCGCCGCTGCCGGCGCGAAAGCCCGTCCCGCCCGAACCGCTCCGCACCGCCTCGCGCCAGGAGGCGCCGGCCCCGGCGCAAGAGGCGCGCGTGCCGCCGGCATCACGGGCCGCGGAACTGCGCGACTGCCCGGCACCCGGCACCCGGATCGTCCTTTCCTCCGGCGACGTTCTGAGCTTCGGGTCCGGCGCGAACTTCGTCTGCGAGCTCGGGCACGGAATTCCGGGCAAGTCGGTTCTCGCCTTTGCCGCGGGCCCCGATCCGCGGCATGTCCAATGGCAAGGCTTGCCGCCGCGGCCACCCCTCGCCCCCGGGGCACGTTTCGCCTTCATCTCCGAAGGGATGGGCGACTTCGGGCCGTCGGCCTGGTATCACGAGTTCCGCGTCAAGGGTCCGACCCAAGTCTCGACCAAGGCAGGCCGGTTCGACGTCGTCGTCCTGGAAGAGTCGCGAACCGGCTGGAACAACAACGAGTACGAAGCCCGTCTGCGCCACTACTGGAGCCCCGAGCTCGGGTTCGTCGTGAAGCAGGAGGTTCTCTCGGAATTCACCAATCGGGGGAACACGGGAAACCGCTACAACCGCGGCGGACCGTCCTTCGGCGCGTGGGGCCGCGAGAGCTGGGAGTCGGTCTCGGTCACGCGGCCCTGATCGCCGACGGCCGCCGCGAGACAACGATTTCCTAACGCGCGAAGGATATTCCTGGCGGGATGCGCCCGGACTTCAGCGCCCTTCAGGTTGACGATTCCTCGAGGGTCGCGATCGCCGGGCCAAGGGGCAGGTCGGAACGATGATGCTGAGCGAGGAAGAGTATCTCGCGATCGAGGACGAGATTGCCTCCTCGCCGCGCGGCCGAGCGTTTCTGCGCGCACATGGCGAGCGCGCAAGCGTCGTCACCGCCGAGGAGGTGCGGCGGCTCCTGCGCGAGCTGATGATCCTGCGCGGAGACGGAAGCGGCGCGGATGCGGCCGCGCAGATGCACCTCCTTCGCCGAGAGCTCGAGGAGATGAGCGGCGTCATCCAACGCACCCGCGAGGAAATCGCCGCCCTGCATCACGCAGACGAGAAGTCGAATCGGATCATGCTCGCGACCGGCGAGCTCGACGCGATCGTCTCGGCGACGGAGCGGGCGACCTCCGACATCCTCAATTGCGCCGAGCGCATCCAGGCCGCGGCAGCGCGTCTCCCGGATACTCCTGATGCGGCCGGCGTCGCAAAGGAGATCAGCGATCAGGCGATGGAGATCACGATGGCCTGCTCGTTCCAGGACATCACCGGCCAGCGCACGATGAAGGTCGTCAACACGCTCCGCTACATCGAGCAGCGCGTCAAATCGATGATCGCGATCTGGGACCTCGAGGAGGTGAAGAAAGCCGCGGTCGAACCGCTCGACAAGCGGCCGGACGCCCACCTCATGAACGGGCCTAGCGCCGACGCCGTGTCGCAGGACGCCATCGACGAAATGTTCGCCGAGCCGGCAGCGCCCGGCGCAGCAGCTTTGTCTCAGTCGGCGGTGGACGACCTCTTCAACTGACCGGGCACCCCGCGCCTCGCCTCACGCAGCACACTCCGCGCCCAAATACCGGAAGAACTCCGGCAGCTCGGAAAGCCGCGGCCACTTCTTGTCCTTTTCAGAAAGCACCGCGTCGCGGGGATCGACCGGCCAATCGATCGCGAGAGCCGGATCATTCCAAAGTAGCCCTCTATCGTGCGCCGGGGAGTAGTAGCTGGTGACCTTGTAGAGCACTTCGGTATTCGGCTCGAGTGTGCAGAAGCCGTGCGCGAACCCGGCCGGCACGAAGATCTGGTTCCAATCCTCGCTGCTGAGCTCGACCGCGACGTGCCGGCCGAAGCTGGGCGAGCCGTGTCGGATGTCGACCGCGACATCGAAAATCTGGCCCCGCGCGACACGGATGAGCTTCGCCTGCGCGAACGGAGGAATCTGGAAGTGAAGACCGCGGACCACGCCGGCGTCGACCGAGAGGGTATGATTGTCCTGGACGAACTCGCAGTCGATCCCGGCCTCGACGAAGTCGCGCCGCTTGTAGGTCTCGGACACGAAGCCTCGCCGGTCTGCGTGTCGCGTAAGCTGCATCACCTTGATTTCGGGTATGGCGGCGGTACGAACCTGCATCTTCTTCCGACTTGGGAGGAACACCCCTCTATACGCAATCGCACCCCGATTTTCCCACAAAGTCGACGGTGACACATTTGTGGCTCGCCGAACCGGCGTCGGCAGGCGTTTCCATCATCGGCTTGTGACCGGACGCAAGAAGTTTCCGACCTCGATGCGATTTGGATTGCCGCCGAGGCGGGTTGCCGCTACTGGACACACCTTCCGAAGAAGGTGGATGAGGAGAATGGTCATACTCGAACGGGTAAGACGACCTGCGCGATCTGCCGGCTCGTGTCACTTTGTGATCTCTGGTTTTCAGCGTCCGGCGAATTTATAAACCGTTGAGCGGCATCTGCCGCTCACAAGAATTCTCCGATGAGGCCAGTCGTCCAGTATCGCGGAGCAGAGGGCTGACGCGTTCTTTAGACACTTGCGCTCGCCGGACGAGACGAGCGCCATGCTCTTCGGGATCACACATGCTTCGCCGGCCTGCACCAGCCACTGCCACCACTCCATCGGCTCATCGAGCCGATGCGAGCAGCAGCGAACAATCCGCCCCGGCTATTCGAAAGATCATCTATCTCGTCACGGAAGACTGGTACTTCTGCTCGCATCGACTGCCGATCGCACGCGCCATGCGCGACGCGGGCGTGGAGGTTCTCGTCGCGTGCAGGGTCCGGGACCACGGCGACCGGATTCTCGATGAAGGCTTCAAGCTCCGGCCGCTCCGGTGGCGCCGCCGCGGCGACGGGCTTTTCGGCAGCCTTCGTGCGCTCGTCGACATTTTTCGGCTCTACCGAACGGAGCGGCCCGATGTCGTACATCATGTCGCCCTGAAGCCGGTCGTCTTCGGCTCGATCGCGGCTTTCGCCGCACGCACGCCCAAGCAGGTCAACCTCATCGCCGGCCTCGGATTCCTCTTCGTAGACCCGACCCCGCCCGCCTTCCTTCAGCGCGCCGCGATCTTGTGGTGCATGCGGTGGTTTGCGGGCGGGCGTAACTCCCGCATCATCGTTCAGAATCAGGAAGACCGTTCCGAGCTGATCGAGCGGCGGGTGTTCCGTCCATCACGGATCGACCTGATCCCCGGATCTGGAGTGGATCTGCGGCAATTCCCGCCGCACCCCGATCCGGGCGGAGATCTGATCGTCGGGGCGATGGTTTGCAGAATGCTCCGATACAAGGGCGTCGGTGTCGCGGTCGCGGCCGCCCGCAGGCTGCAGCGTGCAGGTGTTCCTTTCAAACTGCTGCTGGTCGGACCGATCGATCCGGAAAATCCCAGTTCGCATACGAGAGAAGAGCTCGAGGCGTGGCAAGCCGACGGAGCCGTCGAGTGGCTCGGATTCGTCAGCGACGTTTCCGCCGTCTGGGCGCGCTCTCATCTTTGCGTTTTCCCCTCTCTCTACCGAGAGGGAATCCCGAAAGCGCTTCTCGAGGCGGCTGCTTCCGCGCGACTCATCGTAACGACAGACATTCCGGGCTGCAGAGACGTCGTCATCGGTGGCACGAACGGCTACCTCGTCCCGCAGAACGACCCCGTGCGCCTCGCCGATGCGATTGCGGCACTGGTCGCCGACCGAAGCCTTCGGGAGGCAATGGGCAACGCGGCCCGAGACCGTGTCGTCTCCTCGTTCTCGGAGGAGATCGTCGTCAGCGAGACTCTGAACACCTACTCCGTCCTTTGTGGAGCACGAGGCGGCAGCGCGACTCATCATCCCGGAATCTCGCCGGCGGTTTCCCTGCCCGAATGCGCCGGCCAGAAACCGAGCCGCGAGAAAGGCGCTGCCTCATGACCGGTTGTCTGTCGGCATGGCGGGCTCCGAAGGCCTTCGTCCGGCCCCGCGGCGGTGCATCGCATCGGCGATGAAGGCAAACCGATGAATGAACCCGCGCTATCCCAGGACGCTCGATGACGGGCTTTGTCACGTCGGGTCGGCCCCACCTCCTGGTTCTCGGCGCCGGAGGACAGGTCGGGCACGAGCTGAGCCAACGCGCGTGGCCGCCCGCCCTGGATGTGACCAGCCTTTCGCACGCAGAGCTCGACATTTGCGCGCCTGAAGCAGTGGCCGCAGCATTTCAGCAGCTACGCCCCTCGATCATCGTCAACTGCGCCGCGTACACGGCCGTCGACCAGGCGGAAAGCGAGCCGCAAAGAGCCGAGGCGGCGAACGCCACGGCGCCCGGGCGGTTGGCACAGGCTTGTGCCGAAGCCGGAGCGGCGCTCATCCACCTCTCGACCGACTACGTTTTCGACGGCGTCAGCGCGCGGCCTTACGTCGAGTCGGACGCGGTCAATCCGATCAACATCTACGGGCGTACGAAGGAAGCGGGCGAGCGCCGCGTCCGCGAGAGGTTGGAGCGCCACGTCATCCTGCGGACATCCTGGGTTTATGCCTCGCACGGCCGGAACTTCGTCGAGACGATGCTGCGCCTTGGCGCCGAGCGGGGAACTCTCCGGATCATCGCCGATCAACGCGGCTGTCCCACCGCCGCTCACGAGATCGCAGACGCGATCGGTCACGTCGTGACGATGATCCTCGACGGATCAGCCCCGTGGGGCACCTATCACTTCTGCGGTGCGGGCGCGACGACGTGGTATGATTTTGCCGCTGAGATCTTTGCTCAGAGCGCTCGGCACGGCGGCCCGCAGCCGCAGCTGCATCGGATCCGCACCGAAGAATATCCGACGCCCGCGCAGCGGCCGAAGAACTCCGTGCTGGATTGCGCCTTGGCCAAGGAGCGATTGGGTCTCGTAGCGCGTCCCTGGCAACAGAGCCTCTCTTTCGTTCTCGAGCAAATGTTTGCCGCGCGATCCGGGTCGGCCCCCCGGTAGCGCCGGGCGGAGCCCTCGGGTGCCCCGCACGGCGTCGGAAGGAAACTTCGCGTACGCTTCAAAACGCGGCTCCCGCCTTCGGAAGGCGTCAGCCACGGTCGGGCCATGGCCGACGCCGGCTCAACCTAAGATCGAAAAATCGGTTCCAAACGCCTGACGCGAAGAGTCGGTCAAGTCTTGGGGCGCCGAGAACTTCCATGGTTTCGGCGCGTCGAATCGACCCTCTGTAGCATTAGGGCAATACTTCTCCCCGGATACTGATGCAAATCGGCCACACCCTCGTGGCGATTTTTCGCGAGCTGGTTGATCCACTTGCACTTTCAAACCTTCAACGAAACCTTAACCCTGAGTTCATCGGCAAAACGTGCGGGGGATAACGATGGGGGCTTCGTCCCGGGTGCGGCGCGGCGCGCGGCTGCTTGGTTTCGGGACCGCTCTCGCCCTTGCGCCTGCTGTCGCTTCGGCGCAGCAAGCTTGCGGCACGGTTTCGATGGATCAGTTCTCCACGATCTATCTCATGGGCAGCACGCCGGACCGCGTATTCGTGACTTACGACATGTTCGGGGTCCCGGATCAGCTCGACATTTTCTACGGCAACGAGCTCGTCGCGACGACGGGTGACTTCGTATCGGGCTCGGACGGAGCGCCGCTCAGCTTCGACTACGCTCCGGTCGGAGACGACTTCACCGTGGTTGCGGTGGTCACGCCGAGCGATTCGGAAAGCAGCGCTTGGGACATCCTCGTCGGATGCCCCGTCGTCCCCGGGAGCGAGGGAGAGTTGAGCGTAAGCGACCGCGCTACGGCGACATCTGTCGCTTCGAGCCAAACGATCGCGGTCCAGCAGATCGTCCGCACCCAGACACAGAATTTCACCCGGCGCCTCCAGAATCTCCGCCATGGCTCGGGCAGCGGCCGGATCAGCATCAGCGGACTCACCCTCAGCTACAACGGCAGGAGCTTTTCGCCTGATTTCGGGCGCGGCTTTTCCGACCGCCTTGCAGGCGGCCTCATCGGGCTCGCCTCGGCCTATTCCGAGCAAGACGACAAGTCCGACGGGGGTCCCGGGAGCGATTTCCTCATCCAACGATTCACGAGTCCCCTGCTCGAGCGCGTTGCGGCAAGGACGCAATACGCACAATTCGCCCAACAACACTGGGCTCAATCCCGCTCAGACCAGGCATGGTTCAAGAGCCGGTTCCAGGGCGAGCAGACGGCGCAAGTGCCCGCATCAGGCGAAATCGAGCTGCCGGACCGGCTCGGCATCTTCGTCAACGGCATCATCAATTTCGGCGACCGAAACACGACGAGCAGTGCGGCGGGATTCGACTTTCGTAACCTCGGCCTGAGCTTCGGAGCAGACTATCGGATCACCGCGGACCTCCTCCTCGGCATCGGCGGCGGCGTGAATTTCGGGCGGACCGACATCAGTGGCGGCAGCAAGTCGGACGTCGACGGCTACAACGTCACGACCTACGGCAGCTGGCGGCCGCTAGAAAACGTCTATGTCGATGGACAGCTCACCTACACGTTTCTCGACTTCGACCTCGAGCGGGCGATCGCGGGCACGGCGCAGCGCGCTCGAGGGGACCGCTACGGCAACCAGATCTCGGGAAGCATCACGACCGGGTACGAGCACTACAGCGACAGCCTGAGCTTCGGTCCGTATGTGCGCCTCAGCTACGCTCATACGTCACTGACCGGCTTCACCGAAACGGGCGTTGCCGCACCGCTCGAATTCGAAAGTGAGACCCTCAACAGCCTCACGACGACGCTGGGCCTTCGCGGCGATTACGCGATCAGCACCAGCTCCGGCATCGTCCTTCCCTATCTGCGGGCGGAATACGAGCACGAGTTCAAGGGTTCCAACAATCCGGCCATCGTGCGCTTCGCAGGCGTGCCGAACAGCGAAGTTGCGCTTGGCGCGATTCCGGTCGACAGGAACTACTTCAATCTCGGCGGCGGCGTCACGTTCCTCATGGAGAACGCGGTGTCGCTGTTTCTCGACTACGAATCTCTCGTCGGATTCAGCGACCAATCGAGCCATCTCTTCACCCTCGGAATCGCGGCCCGCTTCTGAACGAATTGCGGAGAAAGTTCTCGTAAAATACGAAACAAATACACAAAACAACCCCAGATGAAACACAATCAATTCGAAGAAAACTGTACACGAAATTTCTCTCCCGCATAACATACGAGCTTTACTCGCCACGCTCCTAACTGCGAAGTAAGAATTCTGGATCACCCTGGATCCATCGCAGCAGGAGAATGGTCGTGAGATTATTTTCAGGCCTCGCGCAAATCCTTGCCGCTTCCGCCGCTTTCAGCGTGCCTTTCGCGGCGACCGGTGCGGAAGCCCCCGAAGCCGGACCAAGCGGCCCGTCGCTCGAGATCGTCGAATGCCAATTGCCGGCGAGCGTTCACAAATTCGGCCCGGGAAGCGTCCGCCTCGTTCCGGGCGAGATCGTCCGGATCACCGCAGAGGAATGCCGGGCCCGCAAGGGCGAACCGCGCGATGCGAGGCGGACGGCGGCGCGCTAGACTGGGCGCCGCAATCTCCCTAGCCGCCCGGCGCCTCAGTTGAGAGTGCGCGGGATGAACAGGAAGTCGCCGCCTTCGTGCCCGGCGAACGCGATCGCGCGATAGGTCGGCGTCTGCTTGTACCCCATACGCTCCGAGGAAGCGACGACGAGCGGGGAGAGCGCGTCGAAGAGACGGTTCGCCTCGAGCACATTGGAGTTGTCGCGGAGAATCTTGAGGAGCGCCGCCGCAAAGACGGAGTGCCCGTCGGATCCGGAGTCGAGCACGGGCTGAATGCCGCCGGACGTCATCACGGTGCGCACCTTCTTGGTGCTGAGCTGCCTTAGGACCTCCATCCTCGTTCCTTCGTCGAGGCCGGGTCGAGGCCGCTGCACCGAACTCCGCGTCAAGACCCCCGAATAGCAGGAATCGGCGATCACCAGGATGCGCTTGGCCGGGATGATCTGCAGATAGTCGGTGATCTGCTCGTTCAGAATCCAGGCGGTATCGCGATTCAGCTCCGCCTCTTCGGGGATCCAGTAGCCCCGGTCGAGCTCGCTGATCATGTGGCCGTGACCCGCGTAATAGACGAGGAGATTGTCGTTCTCCGTCAGCTGCTCGCGCAGGTCGTTGAAGGCGGAGAGCATCTCCTGCCGGTTGGCGTTGATGAGAAGCCTGGTCTTGAAGCCGTACTTGGTGCGAAGCAGCTCATCGACTGCCCGCGCGTCATTCAGCGCGTTCTGGATCGTCTCCCAGTGCACGAACTTCCAGTTGCCGATGATGAGGGCGTAGAAATCGCCGAGCTTCAGGCTGTTCGCCGGCTCCGCCCCGCGCTGGGTCGCGGGCTCGGCCCTTTGCGCGGGCGCCGTTCCGACGAGTTCGACCTCCGTCGTGCGATCGAGGAGGTCCACGGCCGCGACCCGCACCGGATTGCCCTTCGCAAGCGCGGCGCTGGAGACGAAGAACATGTTCTGGTCGTCGACAGGGACGCGTTTGCCGTCGACGGAAACCGACGCGATGCCGAGCGGCGACACCACCCGGGCGATGACGTCGACGTTGGTCGTCCCGCGAAGCTTCACCTGAAGGCGGTCGCCGCCTCTTGTCGCGAGCGGGTATACGATCTCGATTGAAGGCGCCGGCAGAGAAGCAAGGCGCGTGCCATCGCGCTGAAGCGATTGCCGGCGCTTCGCCAGCTCCTGCTCGGCAGCCGCCAGCTTCTTGCGGAGCCGATCGGTCTCGGACTCGTTCCGCCGCTGCTTCTGAAGCGAGCGACGCAGCCGTTCGATCTCCTTCCGACTCTCCTCTAGGCTCTGCCGCAGCGTGTCGACCTGCCGCTGAACTTCAGGCGGCGCCTTGGCGGGCTCGGCGCTCTCGACGAGCGTCAACGTCGAATCTGAGATGCCGGCGGCGCGCCGGTAGAGGTTCAGCGCCTTGAGCCGGTCCTGCGGCACGCCGCGACCCGTTTCGTACAATTGTCCGAGCGCGACCTGCGCCGGGGCGAACCCGGCCTCTGCGGCTTTCCCGTACCATTGCGCCGCAGCCGCAAAGTCCGGCGGCGACATACGCTCGTAGAGCGCGCCGACATTGGTTTGAGCGCGCGGATCGCCGCGTTGGGCTTCGGCCATCCAGAACTGGATGGCTTTTCCGTAGCTGCTCGGATCGAGCAGCGTGTACTCCCCGCCCCGGAGCTCGCATTCCTTGGCCGGAATTCTGATCACCGCGCCCGCCGCCTGGTAAACCATCGAGGTGCCGAGCTTTCGGACCTTCGGCGGCAGGCGGCAATCGACCACGACGAGATCGTCGGCATTGGGCGGCGCCGCGGCAGGCTGCGCCGCGGCCGGGGTCGTCAGCAAAACGAGAGCGGCGAGGCTCGAGGTCGCCCAAGCAGACACTCTAAAGTTCATGTGCAGGCCCACAATACTCGGCACGAACCAGGAAATCGCGAGAACATCCGCTGCGAATATACCAAAGATTTTCGCTGGGGCGATGACGAAGATCACACGCTCCTTTCGCGCGTCGACCACCGGCGCTCAACCGGACCGGACAGCAACGCATTGCAATCCTCTGTCGGAAACTCCGTCAGAAAGCGATGTGGCTATTTGATCCGAAACAACGGTGCGGAACATTAGCGCGCATGCGAGAACTAGCTGCGGATCCGTCGCTGGGCTGAATCGGCGTCCGAGGGTCGGATGGGACACCCCTGCCGGACGACCTCCTCATCCGACATTTCCGTCCGCCTGCAAGTTTCTGTAACTTCACACGAGGTCCCGTCAGCTCGCGTGGCTCCGGCGACAGCGGGCACGTGTCGAAAATCGTGGGCATGCGCCGGAGACCGGTCGCACGAGCTACCGTCCGGCTTCTCGGGAACGAAACCATTCCGAAATCGACAGGTGCTGTACAGAACATGACCCAGCGGAAAGTGGCCTTGATTGTCGGAGTCACCGGCCAGGACGGTGCCTATCTCTCCGAGTTTCTTCTCGGGAAGGGCTACGAGGTGCACGGAATCAAGCGCCGCTCCTCGTCGTTCAATACGGCCCGAATCGACCATCTCTACCACGACCTGCACGAGAAAGGCCTTCCCTACTATCTGCACTACGGCGACGTCACCGACGCCACCAACCTCATTCGGATCGTGCAGCAGACGCAACCGACCGAGATTTACAATCTCGCTGCGCAAAGCCATGTCAAGGTGAGCTTCGAGACGGCCGAGTACACCGCGAACGCCGACGCGCTCGGCACGCTGCGCCTTCTCGAAGCGATCCGCATCCTCGGCCTCGAGAAGAGCTGCCGCTTCTACCAGGCTTCGACCTCCGAGCTTTACGGCGCCGCCCCGCCGCCGCAGAGCGAAACAACCCCGTTCCGGCCGCGCAGCCCCTATGCAGCGGCGAAGCTCTACGCCTACTGGATCACGGTCAACTACCGCGAAGCCTACGGGCTCCACGCGACGAACGGAATCCTCTTCAACCACGAGAGCCCGCTGCGCGGCGAGACCTTCGTCACCCGGAAGATCACGCGCGCGGTCGCGGCCATCGAGCACAAGCTGCAGAAGCAGCTCTTCCTCGGCAATCTCGACGCGAAGCGCGATTGGGGGCACGCGCGCGACTACGTCGAGGCGATGTGGCTGATGCTGCAGCAGCCGGTTCCGGACGATTACGTGGTCGCGACCGGCGAGTCGCATTCCGTGCGCGAGTTCACGGAGAAGGCCTTCGCCCATGTCGGCCGCCGGCTCGAGTGGCGCGGCAAGGGCCTCGACGAGGAGGGCGTCGACGCGCGGACGGGCGAGGTCCTCGTCAAGATAGACCCCGCGTACTTCCGCCCGACGGAGGTCGAGTATCTGCTCGGCGACCCGACCAAGGCACGCCGGAAGCTCGGATGGCGGCACCGCATCGATTTCGAGGGGCTCGTCCGCGAAATGGTCGAGGCCGATCTCAAGGTCGTTACGACCGAGCCGGTGCGGTACGGGCAGGACTGAACGAGAGCGACGAGCCCGAGACGGCCCCCGCCCGGGCCGTCGGCCTCGTCGCGAAGCGGCCGCGACGCGTGCGCCGCTGCTGAATGGCGTCCCCAACGGGATTCGAACCCGTGTTACCAACGTGAAAGGCTGGTGTCCTAGGCCTCTAGACGATGGGGACGACGCGAGGTGGGGCTCATCTAAAGGCGCGGCCCGCCGCGGTCAAGCACGCGCCGCGGCGACATGGAGCCGGTACTCGACCGTGCTGCGGTCGTGGAGGCGCACCCTCCAGGGCACATCGGCGTCCTCGGCGGCGAGGCGAAGCCGGGAGAGCGACTGCGGATGGGCGCCCGGCGTCAGCAGGGCGCGCAGGAGCGGCTCGGCGGCGCCGCCAACGGGACCCCGCTGCGAATGACCGCCGATCCAGCCGAGCGGGCTCGTCGCGTTCGGCGACCAGTCGTAGGGCGTCGCGAGCACCGCCCCGCCGCCCGGCGCGAGCATCGCCTCGATTTCCCCGAGAAGCCGGCGCGGGTCGCCGACGCAGTCGAGGAGATTGAGGGCGACCGCGAGGCCGAACGCTCCCGGCGCAAACGGCAGCGACAGCGCATCGCAGCACCAGAAATCGACCCGCTCGGCGCCCGGAAAGCCGCCCGCGATCCGCACGCGGTCGTAGACGACGCCGATCCGCCGCCGCGGCGCCTCGACGGGCGCGCCGGCGAGAAGCGCGCGGGCGAGGCGCAGCATCGAGAAATTGACGTCGACGCCGAGGACCAGCCGGTCGCTCGCCGCGGCGAGCTCGAAGCTCGCGCGGCCGACAGCGCAGCCGAGATCGAGAACCGCCCCCTGCCCCGCCGCGCCGCCGAGGAGCTCGAGCCCGCGCTGGAGCGGCGCGAGGAGACCGCCGCCCCCGGGATCGCTGGGGTCGGCCCGGTCGCCGTAGTGGCTGTGCGCGTAGCTCGCGAGATGATGGCGGATCGTATCGAACTGGCTGCCCGGCCCCGCGGCGTCTCCGACGAGGCTTTCGATGAGCGGCGACAGATCCTGCCGTGCGAGGAGTTGAAAAAGATTATCGGCGACGAAGCGGCCGGGGTCGCCCACAAGGATCGGCACTCCGTCGACGACCGGAAACTCGACCCTGCATCGCGGGCAGTGGAGGATCCCCTCGACGATTTCATCGCTCGTGCGCTTGGCGACCGGACCGAGCTCGACGGGCGCGGCCTCGCCTTCGCCGCGGCAGCGCGGGCAGACCGGCCTCAGCGCCTCGAAATGCGAAAGCCGCACCTCAGCCGATCAGAACCGTGGGGCAGCCCGGCGGCAGGATCTTTCCGGCAGGCATCGGGATCGGCGCGACGCAGCTCGCGTGGAGCGTCGGGTCGTTGATCCGCGCCGCGGGCATGCCGCCGATGAGGACCGTCGTCGAGCCCATGGCGATCATCGCCGGACCGCCCGGAACGCAGGGCGGGGTGGTGCAGGGCGTCGTCGTGTCCGTCACGCGGGCGGCCGGCTGATTGCCGATCAGCACGGTGGGCGCGCCCTTGATGATGGTGACGGGAAGGGGCGGATGCGGCACCGGGGTCGGCACCGGCGCGGCCGGATGGATCGGAGCGTGGCAATGCGGGCCGTTCTGCAGCGCCTGGTCGCCCATTCGTGCCGCGGGTTGTCCCATTCGCCGATCCCCTCCTCTCTACCCGAAATAGCCTAACGTGCCGCGCGCATGACGGCCAGTGACCCCGATCACGGCGCGAGACGGAAGCCGTTGGGCGGCAAGGTCGGGTCGAAGGCCACGACGATGTCGCCGCCGATCACCGGCACCGGGGCGGTGATCGTGCCCTCGGGCTCGCTCCCGTCCGCCGGTACCCCGCCCTTCTTCAACCGACGCGTCTCGACCTTGCCGCTCGCGAAGACGGCGAGCCAGAGATCGAACCCGCAAAAGGCCACGGCGACCTTGACCGGATGACGTGCGATCGCCTGCCCCAGCTCCTGCAACGACATTTGCGAACGAAGCCTCGCCAAGTTCGTTTTCGGGATAAGAGACGAGTACCCGGTCGCCGAGCAAGGGCGCTTGGGCAGCCCTCGACGAAGCGGAGCCGGTCAGGCGCTCCTGACGTGATGGCAGGACGTCGTGGGGCCCGCGTCCGAGCACCGCGCCCTGTGCTGCTGCCGCCGCCATGCAGGGTCGAGAGTGCGGCGGTCGGCGCCTCGGATCTCGCGGCTTGCGGTTACTCGGCCGCCGTACGCCGCGCCGCCCCCTCGCGCCCCAGGTGCCGGTCCGCCAGGACTTCCGCGATCTGCACCGCGTTGAGCGCGGCGCCCTTGCGCAGATTGTCGGCGACGACCCACATCGCGAGCCCGTGCGGCACCGTGGGATCCTTCCTGATGCGGCTCACGAAGACCGCGTCCTCGCCTGCCGCCTCGACGGGGGTCACGTAGCCTTCGTCGACGCGGTGATCGATGACGCTGACGCCCGGCGCGTTCCGCAGCGCCGCGCGTGCCTCCTCGACCGTGATCGGCCGCTCGAACTCGACGTGGACCGCCTCGGCGTGGCCGACGAAGACCGGAACGCGGACGCAGGTCGCGCTCACGGCGATGTCGGGGTCGAGAATCTTGCGGGTCTCGACCATCATCTTCCATTCCTCCTTCGTCGACCCGTCGTCCATGAAGACGTCGATGTGCGGGATGACGTTGAAGGCGATCTGCTTCGTGAACTGCTCCTTGACGATGGGGTCGTTCACGTAGACGCCGCGGGTCTGGCGGAAGAGCTCGTCCATGGCGTCGCGTCCCTTGCCGGAGACCGACTGGTACGTCGCGACCACGACGCGCTTCACCTTCGCCAGGTCGTGCAGAGGCTTGAGCGCCACCACCATCTGGATGGTCGAGCAGTTGGGATTGGCGATGATGCCCTTCTTCGCGTAGCCGGCGACCGCGCCGGGATTGACCTCCGGCACGACCAGCGGGACCTCGGGGTCCATGCGCCAATAGGAGGTGTTGTCGATGACGACGGCCCCCGCCTTCGCGGCGCGCGGGCTGTGCACCGCCGAAACCTTCGCGCCGGGCGACGACAGGACGATGTCGATCCCCTTGAAGTCGAAGGTCTCGAGATCGCGCACTTTGAGCGTCTTGTCCTCTCCGAACGAGACCTCTTTCCCGATCGAGCGCGACGAGGCGAGCGCCACGACGTCGTCGACCGGAAACTCCCGCTCTGCCAAAGTCGTCAGCATCTCGCGTCCGACATTCCCGGTCGCGCCGACGACGGCTACCCTGAAACCCATGGACAAGACTCCCGATTTGGCGCGTTCCACTTAAGGCGGAGCCGCCCATGACGCAAGAGCGCATCGCCTCTTACGAGGAGTTCTGGCCCTTCTATTTGCGCCAGCACAGGAAGCCGTGGACGCGCCGGGCCCACTATCTCGGCACCGCCGCGGGCACCCTTCTCCTGCTCGCCGGCGCCGCGAGCCGGGACTGGCGCCTCCTCGCCGCGGCGCCCGTCGTCGGCTATGCCTGCGCTTGGATCGGCCATTTCGGCATCGAGGGCAACCGCCCCGCCACCTTCGGTCACCCGCTCTGGTCGCTCTACAGCGACTTCCGCATGCTGGCGCTCTGGCTCGCCGGCCGGCTCGGGCCGGAGCTTGACGCCGCGGGGGTCGAGGACAAGACTCTTTCCCCTCACGAGCCCTGAGGGAGTGTTTCATGCGCCTACTCCTCCTCGCTGGCCTTCTCCTCGCCGCCGCCGCACCCGCTTTCGCCGAAGGCGGCTGCGACTGGGGCAAGACGCAGACCGTCCGGGCTCCCCAGCCCGAGACCGTGGTCGAGGCGCCGAAGACGCCGCTTCCGGACGGCAGAAAGGGCTGAAAGATCCGCAACCCGACATCGCCGCCGCCCGGTTCTCCGGGCGGCGGTTTCGTTTCCTGGATGGAGCTGGCGCTCGAGGAGGCGCGGGCCGCCGCGGCGAGAGGCGAGGTCCCGGTCGGCGCGGCCGTCGTCGCCGCGGACGGGACCGTCCTCGCCCAGGCGGGCAACGAAGTCGAGGCGCGCCGCGATCCTTCGGCGCACGCCGAGCTCCTGGCGCTCCGCGCCGCCGCGGCGCGGCGTGGCGAGCCGCGGCTGCCGGATTGCGACCTCTACGTCACGCTCGAGCCTTGCGCCATGTGCGCCGCGGCGATCGCCCTCTTCCGGATCCGGCGGGTCTATTTCGGCGCGCCCGACCCGAAAGGCGGCGGCATCGAGCACGGGCCGCGCATCTTCGAGCAGCCGACGACGAATCACCGCCCCGAGGTCTACGGCGGCCTCGGCGAGAGCGAGGCCGCCGCGCTCCTCAAGACGTTCTTCGCCGCGCGGCGCTGAACGGCTCTCCCGGCACGCTCCCGACGGTCTCGGCCGCGTTCAGGTCTTGAACTTCGGATCGAGCCAGTCGCGTAAGGAATCGCCGAAGAGGTTGAAGGCGAAGACGGCGAGGCTGATCGCGAGCCCCGGGAAGAGAATCATCCACGGCGCCTCGCGGTAGAAGTCGGAGGCGTTGCCCGCGAGCATCAGGCCCCAGGCCGGCATCGGCTCGGCGACGCCGAGGCCGAGGAACGAGAGGGAAGCCTCGAGCAGGATCGCCTGCGCGATGTAGGCCGTCAGCATGATGAGGTAGGGCGCCACGATGTTCGGCGCCATGTGGCGGAAGATGATCCGGGCGTGGCTGTAGCCGGCGGCACGCGCCGCATCGACATAGGGCATCTCGCGGACCGCGAGCGCGGCGGAGCGGATGACGCGCGCGACCTTCGGCATGATCGGGATCGCGATCGCGACGATGAGGTTGACGTCGACGCCGAGCACGAGGTTGCGCCCGAGCATCGCGACGACGACAAGGGCGAGCACGATGATCGGGAAGGCGAGGAGGATGTCGACGAAACGCTGCACGACGAGGTCGATCTTGCCGCCGAAATACGCGGAGGCGACGCCGACGGCGGCGCCGAGCGTGCACCCCGCGAACGAGGAGAGGAACCCGATCGCGAGCGCGGTCCGCGCGCCGTAGATGATCCGCGTGAAGATGTCGCGTCCGAACGAGTCGGTGCCCATCACGTGCTCGGGCGAAGGCGGCGCCAGCATCGCGCCGAAATCGATCGCGACCGGATCGTAGGGCGCGACGTATTCGGCGAATATGCCGGCGAAAGCCATCAACAGGATCACCAGGAGGCCGGCGGCGCCGAGCGGCTGGGTGACGACGAACTGGAGGGCCGGGTGTCGGCCGCGGCGAGCCCGAACGGCGACAGGCGTGTCGGCGACGGTCATCAGCGGTACCGGATGCGCGGGTCGAGCGTCGCGTAGAGGACGTCGACGACGAGATTGACCAGGACGAAGATCACCGCGATCAGCATCACCAGTCCCTGGATCAGGATGAAGTCGTTGCGGCTCACCGCCTGCACGAAGAGCCGGCCGATGCCGTTGAGGTTGAAGACCTGCTCGGTCACGACGAGGCCGCCGATGAGGAAGGCGAACTCGAGGCCGATGACCGTGATCGCCGGCAGGAGGGCGTTGCGCATCGCATGCCGCGAGACGACGAGGCGCTCGAAGACACCCTTGGCACGGGCGGTGCGGATGTAATCCTCCTTCAGCACCTCGATGACGGAGGAGCGCACCATGCGCGCGACGACCGCCGAGTACCGGTAGCCCACCGCGAGCGCCGGCCAGATGAGCTGCGTCACGTTGGCCACGGGGTCGACGTAGAACGGCGTGTACGTGATCGGCGGCAGCCAGTTGAAGAAGTAGAGGAGGAACAGAATGAGCAGCATGCCGAGCCAGAACGACGGCACGGCGAGCCCGGCGATCGTCACCACGCGGACGACATAGTCGATCCATGTTCCCTGATAGAGGGCCGATGCGGTCCCGAGCGGGATCGCGATGATGACGGCGATGATCGTCGCCATCACCGCGACCTGGATCGAGAGCTCGAAGCGCAGGCCGATCTCCTCCGCGACGGGCCGTCCCGTCCACATCGACTCGCCGAGATCGAGCGTCACGAGGCCTGCCATCCAGTCGCCGAACTGGACGATGAGCGGCCGGTCGAGGCCGAGACGGTGCCGCTCGGTCTCGATCGCCTCCTGGGTGACGTTGCCGCCGTCGCCGCGCAGCTTCACCTCGACGATGTCGCCCGGCACGACCCGGAGCATGAAGAAGGTCAGCACCGCGACCCCGAGCAAAGTCGGGATCATCAGCGCCAGCCGGTTCGCAACGTAGCGGAGCATCCCGCTAACCTCGGCGGGAGGCGGCCGGGCCGCCTCCCTTCTGCAGTCGTCGGTTACTGATCAAGCCAAACATCCGCGAGGTCCTGGCCGAGATAGTGGCTGGGCGTGATGTGCCAGCCCTTGAGCCGCGCGTCGTGCAGCACGATGCGGTGCCACCAGATCACCGGCGCGGTGTAGCTCTCCTGGAAGAGGCGCTCCTCGAACTGGCGGATGAGCTGGTAGCGCTGCGCCTTGTCCGTCGCCCGCTTCTGCTTCTCGTAGAGGTCGTCGAGCGTGCGGTCGATGTAGTTGCCGTAGTTGAGCGACGACCGGTCCTTGGAGAGATAGTTGATGAGCTGGAGGTTCGGCTCGTCCATGAAGTCGCAGGCGAAGTTGAGCGCGGCGTCGTAGTTGCCGTTCTTGAGGCTCGCCTGATAGGGCGCCGTCTCGAGCTGCTGGTGCTCGACCTGGACGCCGATCTGCCGCCACTGGTCGATGACGAAGAGCGCCGTCGGCGTGTAGGGCATGGCGACGCTGCGGTTAGTCAGCACGAACTTGAGGTTTTCCGCGCCTGCCTCCTTCAGGAGCTTCTTCGCCTCCTCGCGCGCCGCCTTCGCGTCCTTGGAGAAGCCGGGATACTTGACGAGCTCGGCCTCCTTCGCCGCGTACTCGTAGCCCGGGCGCATGACGCCGCCGACCTCGCGCACGAAGGCGATGCGCTGCAGGTTCTTCGCGCCGTTCCAGCGGTCGATCGCCATGTTGAGCGCGCGGCGGACGCGCGCGTCGTCGAACGGCTTCTTCGCCGTGTTGAAGAGGATGTCCAGCTTGCAGACCCAGCCCGATTCCTGAACCGCGATCTTGTCGCCGAGCGCCTGCTTCAGCTGATCGCGCTGCTGCGGCGTGAAGCCGCGGAACTCGGCCGCGATCTGTCCGCCCTGGAGCGAGTTCACCATCGGCGCGCCCGAGAGCAGCACGGCCCGGAACCCGTCGAGATAGGGCTTGCCCGCCTCGTGGTACTCCTCGTAGCGCTTGCCGATCCAGTGCGAGCCCTTGACGTGCTCGACGAACCGGAACGGCCCGGTGCCGAGAATGTTCTGGCGCGGGAAGTTCGGGTCCTGC
>JADGGZ010000285.1 GCA_019689675.1 Rhodospirillales bacterium
GGGGGCGAGACTGCCAAGATCGCGGCCCCGGCGGCCGACGATCTTGCGCGCGCGGGAATCGGCCCATAAAACGGCCCATGACCGACCGCGTCCTCATTCTCGACTTCGGCAGCCAGGTGACCCAGCTCATCGCGCGGCGCGTGCGCGAGAGCGGTGTCTACTCCGAGATCCACCCCTTCAGCATGGCGCCCGAGGCGATCGAGGCGTTCGGCCCCAAGGCGATCATCCTCTCGGGAGGACCCGCCTCGGTGCACGAGGCGGCCTCGCCGCTGCCGCCGAAAAAGGTGTTCGAGCTCGGCGTGCCGATCCTCGGCATCTGCTACGGCGAGCAGGCGATCTGCCAGATGCTGGGCGGCAGCGTCGCGCCCTCCGAGCATCGCGAGTTCGGCCGCGCCTTCCTCGAGGTGACCGACGACTGCCTTCTCTTCGAGGGCGTCTGGGAGAAGGGCGCGCGCGAGCAGGTGTGGATGAGCCACGGCGACCGCGTCGAGGCGATCCCGCCGGGCTTCAAGGTCGTGGGGCGCAGCGAAGGCGCGCCCTTCGCGGCGATCGCCGACGACGCGCGGCGCATCTACGGCGTGCAGTTCCACCCCGAGGTCGTTCACACGCCGCACGGCGCCAAGCTCCTCGCCAACTTCACGCACCGCGTCGCCGGCTGCAAGGGCGACTGGACGATGGCGGCGTTCCGCGAGCAGGCGAAGGAGCGCGTGCGCGCCCAGGTCGGCAAGGGCAAGGTGATCTGCGGTCTTTCCGGGGGCGTCGACTCCGCGGTGGTCGCAGCGCTCCTGCACGAGGCGATCGGCGACCAGCTCACCTGCATCTTCGTCGACACCGGCCTCTTGCGCTCGGCGGAGGCGGAGGAGGTGGTGACGCTCTTCCGCGACACGTGGAACATCCCGCTCGTCCATCGCGACGCCGCCTCGCTCTTCCTCGAGAAGCTCGAGGGCGTCACCGACCCGGAGCGCAAGCGCAAGATCATCGGCGCGACGTTCATCGACGTGTTCGAGGAGGAGGCGCAGAAGATCGGCGGCGCCGAGTTCCTCGCGCAGGGGACGCTCTATCCCGACGTCATCGAATCGGTGAGCTTCACCGGCGGGCCGTCGGTCACGATCAAGAGCCACCACAATGTCGGCGGCCTGCCCGAGCGGATGAAGCTGAAGCTCGTCGAGCCCTTGCGCGAGCTCTTCAAGGACGAGGTGCGCGAATTGGGCCGCGAGCTCGGTCTTCCCGACCGCATGGTGAAGCGTCATCCCTTCCCGGGGCCGGGCCTCGCGATCCGCATTCCCGGCGAGGTCACGCGCGAGAAGCTCGACATCCTGCGCAAGGCCGACGCGATCTTCCTCGAGGAGATTCGCAACGCCGGCCTCTACGACGCGATCTGGCAGGCCTTCGCCGTTCTCCTGCCGGTGAGGACCGTGGGCGTCATGGGCGACTACCGCACCTACGACCACGTCTGCGCGCTCCGCGCCGTCACCTCGACCGACGGCATGACCGCCGACAGCTTTCCCTTCGCGCACGAGTTCCTCTCCCGCGCCGCAACGCGCATCATCAACGAGGTGAAGGGGATCAACCGCGTCGTCTACGACGTGACCTCGAAGCCGCCCGGCACGATCGAGTGGGAATGATCCGAGGTCCGGCACCAGCCGGTACGGTCAGGCACCAAAGCACAGCTAAGCCCGCGTCACTGCGGGCTTTTTGTTTGGGACGCTGCGGTCAGAGATAGAGTGCTGGCGCCAGCGGACTTGCGCCCCCGAAGGTGCCAGCCAGGGATGAGCGTCCCATGCGTGCATAGCGGATGAGGCGACAGCACCGTCATCGCCGGCGCAACCGCTCCGGTACCGCTCTCTATCCGATCCGAGCGGCCCGATACCGGCCGCAGCAGATGCGGGGTCAGCCATCGGCGCGCTCGCTTTCGAGACCCAGCATCAGCTTAGACAGCAGGCGGTTCAGAACCGAGACCTCGTCGGTGCGGAGATGCGCCAGGATCGCTCGCTCAGTCTGAAGATGAGGCTCAAGCACCTGATCTACCAGCGCGTGACCAGCCTCGGTCAGTTCTACGAGCAGGCTGCGGCCATCTGCTTCCGCTGCCGAACGCGCGATCAGCCCACGCGCCTGAAGCTTCTGAAGACGATGCGTCATCGTGCCGGAGGTGACCATCATAGTGGAATAGAGCTCAGTCGGCGTCAGCCGGTAGGGCGGGCCGGAGCGACGCAGGGTGGCGAGAACGTCGAACTCTGCCGTCGTCAGATCAAAACGCGCGAAGTTCGCCTCCAGCCGTCTCTGGACCAGCGCGGAGACGCGCTTGAGGCGGCCGATCGGCGCCATGGGTGAGGGATCGAGCTCCGGCCTCTCGCGCCGCCACTGATCGAGGATCGCATCGATTGCATCGGGCTGTCGCCGCATAGCCTCCCACAAATATCTTGACATCAAGATATTTTCAAGGATATCTCGACTTCAAGATAAATGCCATGCCCGCACGTCCTTCGCCTCGCCTCGCTCTCGGAGATGTCGCCCTGACCGCCCTCGCGCCGGTCCTATGGGGGTCAACTTATATCGTTACGACCGAAATCCTCCCGCCGGACCGGCCGTTCATCGCTGCCGTCCTGCGCTGCGCCCCCGCCGGAGCACTGCTGCTGGCGGCTTTCTGGCATCGCCCGCGGGCAGGGGACTGGACGCGCCTTCTCATCCTGTCGGCTCTCAATATCGGCATCTTCCAGTCTCTGCTGTTCGTCGCCGCTTATCGGCTGCCCGGTGGGCTCGCAGCCGTGCTGGGTGCAATCCAGCCAATCCTGGTGATGCTCTTGGCCTGGGTGGCGGACGGGAAATCTCCCGCGCCGATGGGGCTGGCGGCGGCTGTCGGCGGGACAGTCGGTATGGCACTGCTGATGCTGGCGCCGGATGCCGGGGCTGAAACCATTGGCGTTCTCGCTGCGCTCATTGGAGCGTCGAGCATGGCCGCGGGCATCTTCCTTACGCGGCGCTGGCGGCTCGATATGCCCGTCATCTCGCTCACCGGCTGGCAACTGTTCATCGGCGGGATCATGCTGCTGCCTGTAGCGCTGATGGCCGAACCGCTTCCGGTCGACCTGACCCTGCGTGAGATCGGCGGCTACCTCTATCTCTGCCTCGCCGGCGCTCTGCTCGCCTATTCGCTCTGGTTCCGGGGGATCGAGCGGTTGTCCCCGGCGGCCATCGCCTCGCTCGGGCTACTCAGCCCCGTCACGGCCGTCGTGCTCGGCTGGACCGTGCTGAAGCAGGTCATGCGAGGGCAGGCCGTCATCGGCCTCGTCATGGTTCTGGCCAGCATTGCGCTGGTCCAATGGTCCGCAGCCAAAGAGAGCTGACCGGGCCTCCCTCTCATTCCCTTTCCGTTCAAAAGAGGATGATCGCATGTGCCTGCATTTCAATCCGCGATCCATGATGCTCTCGGTCATCGAAGAGCGGCGTTCGGCGGTGTCCTTCGTGCCCGGGCACGAGCTGTCCGAGGAAGTCCTGACAACGCTCGCGAGCATGGCGACACGGGCGCCATCGGCTTTCAATTTCCAGAACTGGCGGTTCATTGTCGTGACTACGCCGGAAGCGAAGGTACGTCTGAAGACCGTCGCCGACGGTCAGGAGAAGGTGACCGATGCCGCAGCAATCTTCATCGTCTGTGGCACGCTGGCGCCGCATCTGACCCTCGCAGACCGGCTGCGTCCAAGCGTCGAGGCGGGGATCATGGACCCGGTCACGGCCGAACGCTGGGTCGCACAGGCTCTTGCCGGATATGCAGACGATCCAGTTCTTCAGCGCGACGAGGCGATTCGCTCGGCTTCGATGGCGGCGATGACGCTGATGCTGGCGGCCGAGGCGCTCGGGCTGGCAAGCTGTCCGATGGGAGGCTTCAATGCTGAGGCGCTTGCGCGGGAGTTCGCGCTTGGCTCCGCCGACATTCCGGTGTTGCTGGTCGCCGTCGGGAAGGGCGCCCCGGCGAACCCGGCGCAGAAGCCGCGATATCCCGTTACCGACCTCCTGGAAATCAGGTAGCGCGCGGCCAACCAAGCCATAGGGCCGTGCCGGAATTGCTCCCCATTCGTCCCGCAGATCGATGC
>JADGGZ010000286.1 GCA_019689675.1 Rhodospirillales bacterium
TCGTGTCCCATCGCCGCGTTCTCGACGTCGATCGAGCTGATCCATTCGCCGCCCGACTTGATGACGTCTTTCGCGCGATCGACGATCTGGACGAAGCCCTCCGCGTCGATCGTGACGACGTCGCCGGTGCGGAACCAGCCGTCCGGGGTCACCGCTGCCTCGGTCGCCTTTGGATCGTTGTAGTAGCCCGAGACGATCCAGGGACCGCGCACCAGAAGCTCGCCGCGCGAGACGCCGTCGTGCGGCTGCTCGCTGCCGTCCGGCCCGACCACCTTGAGGTCGACCCCGTAGATGGCGCGCCCCTGCTTCACTTTGATCGCGTGCTGCTCTTCCTTCGAAAGGCTTCGCTGATGCGGCAGCAGCGTGCCGATCGTGCCGATGGGGCTCATCTCGGTCATGCCCCAGCCGTGCATCACCTCGACGCCGTACTTGTTCTCGAAGGTTTGGATCATCGCGAGCGGCACTGCCGAGCCGCCGATCAGCGTCCGCTTCAGATGGTTGAAGCGGGTGCCCTTCTCGGCGACATGGTTGAGAAGCCCGAGCCAGATCGTCGGAACGCCGGCCGACATCGTGACGCGCTCCTTCTCGAACAGCTCGTAGAGGCTCGCGCCGTCGAGCGCCGGTCCTGGCATGACGAGGCTCATGCCGCACATCGCGGCCGAGTAGGGGATGCCCCAGGCGTTCGCATGGAACATCGGCACGACCGGGCACATGCGCTCGGCCGAATTATGCGCCGCGAAGTCGGCCATGCAGCAGTGGAACGAGTGAAGGACCGTCGACCGGTGCGTGTAGAGCGAGCCCTTGGGGTTGCCGGTCGTGCCCGAGGTGTAGCAGAGCGAGCCGGCCGTGTGCTCGTCGAACTCGGGCCAGACGAGGTCCGGCGTTTCTGCCGCGAGCAGCTCCTCGTAGCAGAGCACGTTCGGAAGGCTCGTCGAGGGCATGTGCGCCTTGTCGGTCATCACGATGAAGTGGCGGACGGGCTTCAGCACCGGGGCCAGCTTCTCGACCAGCGGCACGAAGGTCAGGTCGACGAAGAGAAGCTTGTCCTCCGCGTGATTTACGATGTAGCGGATCTGGTCGGGAAAAAGGCGCGGGTTGATGGTATGACAGACGGCGCCGATTCCGGAGATGCCGAAATAGAGCTCCAGGTGACGGTAGGTGTTCCAGGCGATCGTCCCGACGCGGTCGCCGAACTCGATGCCGAGACGCCGCAGCGCGTTGGCGACCTGCTTGGCGCGCGATTCGCAATCAGCCCACCCGTACCGGTGGAACCCGCCCTCGACCGTGCGCGACACGATCTCGCTGTGGCGATGGTAGCGCGCGGCGTACTCGATCAGCGACGAGATCAGCAGCGGCCGGTCCATCATCAATCCGCGCATCGGCGAACCTCCCTTATCCTTCATCGACTCCTACGTTTGCCCGAAACGATGGCAGCGCTCCACGGAATTGTCACGCCCCCGGCGGCCCGCGCGGAGGGCGGTCGGGGCCGCATCCGGATGTCCGGCGCGCGACGCCGCGCCGTCGTCGTCCTGGCATGTTTGGCGTCGGGCTGCGCCCCTCCTCAGCTCCGCGGCGAGACGCCGCAGGGCGATCATTTCGTGACGACGTGGTCGCGCCTCTTCGGGCTCGATGCGACGAAGTGGAACAACGTCGAGGCAGCGCGCGAGACCTGCCCGGACGGCTACATCCTCCTCAGCGAGGAGATCGGCCGCGACGACAACGGCAACTATCGCCGCTGGGAGTACGGCTGCCTTGTGCGGTGAGCGGTCACTCGGCGTCTTCCTCGAACCATCGCCGCCGCGTCAGGGCGATGAGGCGCTCGATGTCGCGTCGCTCGACGCCGTCGCTGGCCATGAGGGCCCGGGCGACCGGGTCGTCGAGGAGATCGTCGAGGCGCGGTTCGAGCGCCTCCAGGCTTTCCTTCCCCATGCGCTTAACGGCGCCACGGCCTGAAGGCCTCACAGCGGCGCGAATGAGGCCACTTCTGGGCGAGCGAGTCGGCGCGCATAGGGCTCTCCCGGCGAAAGACGCCGTCACGGCACGGGACTGACAGCATGAGGAGGAGGCGGCCGCCGTGCGAGCCCCTCTTTCGAGCCGCCCCGGCGCCTTCGGCCGCTCCGCAACGAATTGACGGGGCGCAACAATTCGGCAACAACCGCGTTTCCGACTCGTCACGCAAAGCACCCGGACCCGCCATGGCAGATTTCGCCACGCTCGACACGCTCGATGTCTCAGGCAAGCGCGTTCTCGTCCGTGCCGATCTGAACGTGCCGGTGAAGGGGGGCCGCGTCACCGACGCGACCAGGATCGAGCGCCTCGCGCCGACGCTTCTCGCGCTCATCGAAAAAGGGGCGCGCGTCGTCGTCATGTCGCATTTCGGCCGGCCGAAAGGGAAGCCCGACCCGGAATACTCGCTCCGCCCGCTCGTCGAGCCCTTGAGCCGCGCGATCGGCGGGAGGACGGTCCACTTCGCCGAGGACTGCGTCGGCCCCGCGGCCGAGCGGGTCGTCGACGCGCTCGCGCCGGGAGAGGTCGCGCTCCTCGAGAACCTCCGCTTCCATGCGGAGGAGGAGAAGAACGACCCGGGCTTCGCGAAGCGCCTCGCCGCGCTCGGCGATCTCTACGTCAACGACGCCTTCTCGGCGGCACATCGCGCGCACGCCTCGACCGAGGCCGTTGCGCATCTTCTGCCGAGCGCGGCCGGAAAGAACATGCAGGCCGAGCTCGAGGCGCTCGCCAAGGCGCTCGAGCACCCGGAGCGGCCGCTCGCGGCCATCGTCGGCGGCGCCAAGGTCTCGACCAAGCTCGACCTTCTCAATTTCCTTCTCGAGAAGGTCGATGTCCTGGTGATCGGCGGCGCCATGGCGAACACGCTTCTCCTCGCTGAGGGCAAGGAGGTCGGCGCCTCGCTCGTCGAGCGCGACATGGTCGAGACGGCGCGCGCCATTCTCGACAAGGCGAAGGGCAAGACGCTGATCCTGCCGGTCGACGCGGTCGTCGCCGAGAAGCTGGAGCCCGGCGTTTCGACGCGGACCGTCGCGATCGACGCGGTTCCCGCCGGCACGATGATCCTCGACGTCGGGCCGGCGACGGTCGCCGAGATCGCCAAGCGCCTCGCCGCCGCGAAGACGCTCGTGTGGAACGGTCCGCTCGGCGCCTTCGAGACGAAGCCCTTCGACGCGGGCACCGTCGCGATCGCCAAGGAGGTCGCGGCACTCACCCGCTCCGGAAAGCTTCTCAGCGTCGCCGGCGGCGGCGACACCGTCGCCGCGCTGCACGCGGCGGGCGTCGCCGATCAGCTCAGCTACGTGTCGACCGCCGGCGGGGCTTTCCTCGAATGGCTCGAAGGCAAGGAGCTGCCCGGAGTCGCTGCGCTGAAGCGCCGCCGCTGAGCCTTGCCGGCGCGGCGCCACTGTCGCGTGCTGCACTGCAGAAATCGCGCTGGCGGGGCCGGCGCCGCTGTCCTATATCGCGAGGCATGCCGCTTTCGCATCCTTCCGTGCCGCGCCAGCACCTTCACACTCGCCGCGTCGAGGTTCGCGGCTATCGGCGCGAGGACGGGCTCTGGGACGTCGAGGGCCATCTCGCCGACACCAAGACCTATTCCTTCCTCAGCAAGGAGCGCGGCGAGGTGCAGGCGGGCGAGCCCGTCCACGAGATGTGGCTCAGAATCACGGTCGACGACGATCTCGTCATCCGGGCCGCCGAGGCCGTCACCGAGGCCTCGCCCTACAAGATCTGTCCGGCGATCACGCCCAATTTCGCGCGCCTCGTCGGCATCCGGATCGGGACCGGGTTCCGCCGCGAGGTGAAGCGGCGGCTCGGCGGCACCGAGGGATGCACCCATCTCGTCGAGCTGCTCGGGCCCATCGCGACCACCGCCTATCAGACGATCTACCCCTACAAGGCGAGGCAGGAGGAAGAGGCGGGGGAGCGCAGGCCGCGGAAGCGGCCCGGCGTCCTCGATACCTGCCACGCCCTCGCCAGCGACGGCGAGGTGGTCAGGACGCACTGGCCTGAATTTTATACCGGCGGCTGAAGCTCCCGTGCCCGGCCCTGCGGTGTCCGCTCTCGGT
>JADGGZ010000287.1 GCA_019689675.1 Rhodospirillales bacterium
GGGACCTGAATGACGCCGGCGCTCGTCACCAGGATGTCGGTCGGCCCGAGCTTCGTCTCGAGATCGGCCGCGACGCTCTCTATCGCTGCGGCGTCGCGCACGTCGAGCGCGCAGGCTTGCGCGCCGCGGCCGATCGCGTCGGCGACTTGCCGAGCGCGGTCGATGTCGATGTCGACGACGGCGACGCGGGCTCCGCGCTCGGCGAGGCGCCGCACGCAGGCTTCGCCGATGCCGCTCGCGCCGCCGGTGACGACGGCGATCCGTCCGTCAAGAGAGCGGGTCATATGCTGCCTCCTTGTTGCCGGCCGCAGCCTCGGTCCCTTGCGCCTTGGCCGTCACCGCGGGTGCGCGGGCGGCGCGCCGCCCCGCCCAGGCTTCGTAGATGAAGTCGGCGATGCCGCGCCTCAGCCCGAGCACGGCCACCAGGATGATGATCCCGAGGAACAGTCCGTTGTGCTCGGTGTAGATCGTGACGATATGGTTGAGCAGCTGCAGCAGAACGGCGCCGACGATCGGGCCGATGAACACCTGCGAGCCGCCCAGCATGATCATGAAGATCGCTTCGCCCGAGGTGGTCCAGAAGGCGTAGCCCGGGTAGGCGCCGGAAGCGAACAGGGCGAGCACGATGCCGCCGACGCTGGCGATCGAGCCCGCCAGCACGAAGGCGAGCAGCTTGGCGCGAAACACGTTCACGCCGAGGAACACCGCCCGCTCCTGATTGTCGCGGATCATCCGCAGCGTATAGCCGAAGGGCGATTCCGTAATTTGCCGAAGCAGGAACACGCAGACGACGAACAGCACGCATGAGAAAACGTAGAAGACGTGCGGGTCGCCCAGATCGATGCCGAAGAGCGGCGGTCTCGGAATGCCGCCCATCAGACCCTGGTCGCCGCCGGTCAGCGATACCCAGGTGAGGATGACGCTGTAGAACAGCATCTGGAAGGCGAGCGTCAGGAAGGCGAAGTAGATCTCCTTCAGCCGAACGCAGATCGCGCCGACGACGAGCGCGAGGAAGGCCGAGAAGAGGATCGAAAGCGCGAAGGCGCTCAGCGTCGACACCTTGCCCGACTGCATCAAGAGGCCGAAGGCGTAGGCGCCGGCCGCGAAATAAAGGGCATGGCCGAACGAGACGAGTCCCGTGTAGCCGGTAAGGAGATTGAGGGATATCGCCAGCAGGCCGTAGGCGACCACGTAGATGATGAAGTCGCGCAGGGCCGCGCTCGGAAACACCAGCGGTATGCCCAGCAGAACCACCAGCGCGATGACCGCGATGACGAGGTCGCGGCGGAAAGTCGTCGTCCCCATGTCAGACCTGCCGTCCGAACAGGCCGCTGGGCTTGAGGATGAGGACCAGCGCCATGATGGTGAACATCAGCCCATCGACGAAGAGCGGAAAGCCGATCGAGCCGAAGGCTCGGGTCAGTCCGATCAGGATCGACGCCACGAGAGCGCCGACGATCGACCCCATGCCCCCGATGACGGTGACGATGAAGCTCTCGATCAGGATCGAGAGGCCCATGCCCGGCGTCAGGCTGCGGACGGGGGCGGCGAGCGCGCCGGCCGCGCCGGCCAGCAGGCTGCCGATGGCGAAGACGGAAGTGTAGAGCAGCTTCGTGTTGACGCCGAGCGCGGAGACCATCTGCGGATTGATCGCCGCCGCCCGGACGGTCTTGCCGAATCTCGTCTTCGTGATTGCGAACCAGAGCAGGAGGCCGACGGCCGCCGACACTCCGATGAGGAAAGCATAGTAGACGGGGATCGCGCCGCCGCCGACGAACAACGGCGGCAAGGCGAAGGCCGGCGGGATCCGCATCAGCAGGTAATTGGCTCCCCAGACGATCTTGACGATGTCGTCGAGGATGAGCACGAACGCGTAGCACAGCAGGAGCTGCATCAACACGTCGCGCCCATAAATCCTGCTGATGAACAGGCGCTCGAACACCGCTCCGAACAGCGCCATGCCCAGGGTGCCCGCCGCGAGGGCCACGAGGAAGCTTTCCGTGGCCATATAACCCGCGTACGCGAAATACGCACCCAGCATGTAGAAGGAGCCGTGCGCGAAGTTGACGATCCCGAGCACGCCGAAAATCAGCGACAGGCCCGAAGCGACAAGAAAGAGCAGCATGCCCATGAGCAGGCCGCTGGAGACCTGCGTCACGGTGCATGCCGTTGCCGAAAGGCAGCCGGCTAGAGCTGTCAGATCCACGGTGCTCTCGTCCCGGTCATTTCGCCAAGCGCGATCCCCGTCTCGGGCTCAGACGTAGCCCTTGCGGCGCTTCCACTCCTTCTCGTGCTCCTGGATCTCGCCCCAGTCGACGGCGACCCAGTCGGTCATCCCTTTGGACTTGGAGACGGTCTTACCCCAGGCGACCGGATAGCCGATGATCGTCTGGTCCTCGGCGCGCATGGTGATCTTGCCCGTCGGCGAGAACGGCGAGTCGATCTCCATGCCGCGGATCACGTCCGCGAGCGCCTTTCCGTCCGTGTTCCCGTTCGTCGCTTTGAGCGCCTTGGTGACGAAGGTGAAGGCGGTGTAGTTCTGCCACGACCAGTTGGTCGGGTCGGGATGGATCTTGCGGTAGTTGTCGTAGAAATCCGCGTTCCCCTTGTGTGCCGGGTATTGCGGGTCGTAGCGGTAGACGGAATTGAGCCCATCGGGCAGCTGACGGATGGCTTTCAGGACCGGCGGGTCGGCGAGGCCGCCGGAGAAGAAGGCGAGGTCGCCGGCGAACATGCCGTAAAGGTTGGCCTGCTCGATGAACGACACGAGATCGCCGCCCCAGAGCGCCGAATACATGGCCTGAGGCTTCACCTGCAGGATGCGGGTGACGAAGGCGGTGTAGTCCGGCTCGAACAGCTTCGGCCAAGCCTGATCGACCACTTCCACCGACGGCTCGAAGATCTTGAGGTACTCCATGAACTCGGCCGTGTTGTCCCGTCCGTAGGCGTAGTCGGGCGAGCAGGTCATCCAGCGCTTGAGATTGCGCTTTTTGACGAGCTCCGCCGCGAAACGCCCGCCGCCGACCGCGTCGTGGATGCCCTGCCGCGCCGAGCGGAAGGCGGTCGGCACTCGGATCGCCGGGTCCGCGGAGAGGGCCGAGGTTTCGGAGCAGGTATGGATGCAGAGCACCGGCAGGCTCCGGATGACCTCCTGCACGGCGAAGCTGCCGGAGGAGGCTTCGGCGTCGATGATGATTTCGCAGCCGTCGGAATTGATGAGATCGCGCGTAACGCGGGCCGCTTCGTTGGGGGAGCCCTTGGAGTCGCGGGCGATCAGCTCCATCTTGCGCCCGTTGATGCCGCCGGCGGCATTGAACTCCTGCACCGCGAGCTGCGCAGCGGCCCTGCTCGACTCTCCGAGAATGGCGACGCGACCCGACAGGATCGTCGGCATGCCGACGCGGATCACCTTGCCCTGACCCTTGGCCACGAAAGGAAAGCCGGTCACAGCCGAGGCGGCGGCAACCCCGGCGACCGCGCTCGCGCTCTTCAGCACGTCGCGGCGGCGGACTCCGGTTTTCGGTTTGGACATCCTGATTCCTCCACTAGACACGGCCTTTGCGGGGCCGGTTTCTCGGTGTTGTACGTTGACGGGCTCCGGCTGAGCCCGGCGGCTCGACTGTGTAGAGGTCGGGGGCGTCAGGTCAAGAGCGTTTGTGTACGATGAGTCACAGTTCACCAAACGCAACGGGCCTGCCGCGCGGCGAGCGAACCCGTGCGGAAATCCGCTGTCTGGCGCGGCCTTTCCAGCAGTGCCGGCTCGCTGTCTCTGGCACGGGTGGCGTGCTCCTCGATCGACGAGCTGCGGCACCATGGCACAGGCCCTCGACGAACCGCGAACACTCCGACGAACGGACTGATCTCGAAGTTCCGCCCGGCGAATTAGAGCCGTCGAGCGCCGCGTGCTACGTTGAGCGCAGCAACCGGGACGAGGGAGGCGCCTCTTGAAAGCTGCTGTTATCGCCGCGGGCGGCGTCGAGGTCGTCGACGTGCCGACGCCGCAGCCGAAGCCCAACGAGGTCCTCGTGCGCGTGCACGCCTGCGGCCTCAATCGGGCCGATGTCATCATGGC
>JADGGZ010000050.1 GCA_019689675.1 Rhodospirillales bacterium
CCTCGGGCGTACCAACCGCCCTGTCCGTCCTTCCCGCCCGATCCGTCCTTCCCGCCCCTTTCGTCATTCCCGCGAAAGCGGGAATCCAAGCCGCCCCCGCCGCATGGACCCCCGCCTTCGCGGGGGTGACGTGAGAGGAGGCCGCGGGAGTGACGCCAGACGCCGCAGGGGCGATGTGAAAGGCCGCACGGGTGCCCTCAGAGGCCGCGCCGGCGACAGCGAAGGCCGCCCAAGCCACGCGGGCGGGCGCACGCACCCCTCCCGCCGGCGCCGGGCGGCACCGGGCGGTGGCGGGGGAAGGGGAAGAGGTCCGGGCGAAGATCTGCTGCACGCTCATGCGAGTCGGGCCGGAAGAAGAGCGGGGCCGCGAACCGGCCCCGCGTTCGACGGATCTTACGCCGATCTTACGCCGACTTCTTCTTCTGGTCGTCGTCGACTTCTTCGAACTGGGCGTCGACGACCTTCTCGTCGCCGGGCTTGGCCTCGCCGCCCGCGGCCGCCGCGCCGGGATCGCCCGCGCCCGCGGCCTGGGCCTTGTAGATCGCCTCGCCCAGCTTCATCGAGGCCTGGGCGAGCGCGTCCGTCTTGGCCTTGATGGCGCCGATGTCCTCGCCGCCCATGGCGCTGCGGAGGTCGGCGATCGCGCGCTCGACCGCCTCCTTGTCGGACGCGGCGAGCTTGTCGCCCTGCTCCTTCAAGGTCCGCTCGGTCGTGTGGACGAGCGCCTCGGCGTGGTTCTTCGCCTCGACGAGCTCGCGCCGCCGCTTGTCCTCCTCGGCGTGCGCCTCGGCGTCCTTCACCATCTTCTCGATGTCGGCGTCGCTGAGGCCGCCCGAGGCCTGGATGCGGATCTGCTGCTCCTTGCCGGTGGCCTTGTCCTTCGCCGAAACGTTGACGATGCCGTTGGCGTCGATGTCGAAGGTCACCTCGATCTGCGGCACGCCGCGCGGGGCGGGCGGGATGCCGACGAGATCGAACTGGCCGAGGAGCTTGTTGTCGGCCGCCATCTCGCGCTCGCCCTGGAAGACGCGGATCGTGACCGCGGTCTGGCCGTCCTCGGCGGTCGAGAAGATCTGGCTCTTCTTGGTCGGGATCGTCGTGTTCCGGTCGATGAGCCGGGTGAAGACGCCGCCCAGGGTCTCGATGCCGAGCGAGAGGGGCGTGACGTCGAGGAGGAGGACGTCCTTCACCTCGCCCTTGAGGACGCCGCCCTGGATCGCCGCGCCGATCGCCACGACCTCGTCGGGGTTGACGCCCTTGTGCGGTTCCTTGCCGAAGAACTGCTTCACGACCTCCTGGACCTTCGGCATGCGGGTCATGCCGCCGACGAGGATGACCTCGTCGATCTCGGAGGCGCGGAGGCCGGCGTCTTTCAAGGCCGCGCGGCAGGGCTCGATCGTCTTCTGGATGAGGTCGTCGACGAGCGCCTCGAGCTTCGCCCTCGTGAGCTTGATGTTGAGGTGCTTCGGGCCGGTCTGGTCGGCGGTGATGAAGGGGAGGTTCACCTCCGTCTGCATCGCCGAGGAGAGCTCGATCTTGGCCTTCTCGGCCGCCTCTTTGAGGCGCTGGAGCGCGAGGCGGTCGGTGCGCAGGTCGATCCCCTGCTCCTTTTTGAACTCGTCCGCGAGGTAGTCGATGATGCGCTTGTCGAAGTCCTCGCCGCCGAGGAACGTGTCGCCGTTCGTCGACTTCACCTCGAAGACGCCGTCGCCGATCTCGAGGATCGAGATGTCGAAGGTGCCGCCGCCGAGGTCGTAGACCGCGATCGTGCCCGAGCCCTTCTTCTCCATGCCGTAGGCGAGGGCGGCGGCCGTCGGCTCGTTGATGATGCGCAGGACCTCGAGCCCGGCGATCTTGCCGGCGTCCTTCGTCGCCTGGCGCTGGCTGTCGTTGAAGTAGGCGGGGACGGTGATGACGGCCTGGGTCACCTTCTCGCCGAGATAGGCCTCGGCCGTCTCCTTCATCTTCTGCAAAATGAACGCCGAAATCTGGGACGGCGCGAACTTCTTGCCGCGCTCCTCGACCCACGCGTCGCCGTTGTCGCCCCTGACGATCTTGTAGGGAACGAGGTCAACGTCCTTCTTCACCATCGGATCGTCGAATCGACGGCCGATAAGCCGCTTGATCGCGAAGAAGGTGTTCTCGGGGTTGGTGACGGCCTGCCGCTTGGCGGCCTGGCCGACGAGCCGCTCTCCGGAATCGGTGAAAGCGACGATCGAGGGCGTCGTGCGCGTCCCCTCCGCGTTCTCGATCACCTTGGCCTGCTTGCCCTCCATGACGGCGACGCAGGAGTTCGTGGTGCCGAGGTCGATGCCGATGACTTTGCTCATGTATTCCCCTTCTCTCAGCAGAGCCGAGCGGCCCTCTCACGAGGCGCCGCGCCGACCCCCTTTGGAAATTCACGCGGCTTACATAGGCGCCCCTCGCGCCCCGTAAAAGGGGCTTCGGGCGGCTCAGGCCGTGGTGTCGACGCGCTCCGCGGCCGGCGCGCCCTTCGCGACCCCCACCATGGCCGGTCTCAGAAGACGGTCGCGCAGCGTCCAGCCGACCTGCAGCACCTCCGTGACCGTTCCCCCCGGCTTGTCCGGGCTTTCGGTCTCGAAAATCGCCTGGTGGAAGTTGTGGTCGAACTTCTCGCCCTTCGGGTCGACCCGCTTCATCCCGTGTCGCTCGAAGACCGAAAGGAGCTCCCGCTCTGTCGCTTCGACCCCGGCGAGGAGGTTGCGGACGACCTCGTCCTGCACCTTCTCGGGATCGATGCTGGCGAGCGCGCGCCTGAGATTGTCGGCAACGTTAAGAAGATCGCGCGCGAAACCCGCGATCGCGTACTTCCTCGCTTCCTCTATCTCGCGCTCCGCCCGCCGGCGCGTGTTCTCGACCTCGGCCGCGGCGCGCAGCCACTTGTCACGATACTCCGCCGCCTCGGCCTGCGCCTTCGCGAGCTGCTCCTCGACAGTGGGCTGCGTGCCCGCGTTCTCGTTCGCGGAGTCCTGCTGGACGGTGTCGTTCTGATCCATTGCCCTCTATACCACTAACCCAGAATGCGGCCGATCAGTTTCGCCGTGTAATCGACCATCGGGATGATTCGCGCGTAGTTGAGGCGGGCGGGGCCGATCACGCCGATCGCTCCCAACACCTGCTCCTGCTGATTGCCGTAAGGCGCGACAATCATCGACCAGCCCGCGATTCCAAAAAGCGGGTTCTGCGAACCGATGAAGATTTGGACGCCCTCGCCGTGCCGCGTCGCCTCGAGGAGCCGAACCAGCGATTCCTTCGTTTCGAGCGCCTCGAAGAGCGCGCGCAGCCGCTCGAGATCGGCGATCGCGGTGACGTCTTCGAGCAGCTTCGACTGGCCGCGAAGGATGAGCGCGCCGCCGCTGTACTTGTCGCCGGTCCACGAGCCGATGCCGGCTTCGATGATCTTTGCCGAAAGCTCGTCGAGCTCCGCTCGAGAAGCCTCGATTTCCGCGGCGAGGGCTTGCTTCGCCTCCTCGAGCGTCTTTCCGACGAGCCTCGCGTTGAGGAAATTGGTCGCGGTGACGAGCGTCGAGGGCGGCAGCCCCAGCGGCACGTCGATGACCCGGTTCTCGACGAGCCCGTCCTCGGTGACGAGCACCACGAGCGCCCGGCCGGGCCCTAGCGGCACGAACTCTATATGCTTCAGCGGGCGTTCGGTCTTCGGCGCGACGACGAGAGCGGCCGAGCGCGCCAGGCCCGAGAGGGTCTCGGTCGCCTGGTCGAGCACCTGCTGCAAGCTGCGACCCGACGCGGCGCACTGGCTCTCGAGCGAGCGCCGCTCCTCCTCGGAGAGGTCCCCGATCTCGAGAAGCCCGTCGACGAAGAGCCGCAGCCCCGCTTCGGTCGGAAGGCGCCCCGCGGAGGTATGGGGCGCCACGAGAAGACCGGCCTCCTCGAGATCGGCCATGACGTTGCGGATCGTCGCCGGCGACAAGGTCTGGCCGAGCCGCCGCGCCAGAGTCCGCGAGCCGACCGGCTCTCCCGTCTCGACATAGGCGTCGACGATGTGACGGAAGATTTCCCGGCTGCGCTGATTGAGCTCGCTTATAAGGGATTGACTGCTCGGTTGCGCCATAGCTTCCGCCTCGCATTTAGGCAGAGGGTCGAAGAGCGTCAACATTGCGGCTGTTTCGTGGGACCGGGGACGGCTTGTGCTGGACGCTGCGACCTCCGGCCACTAAGTTCCGCCCTCGCCCTTCGGATCCAAGGAGACTTGATGCGCCCCTCCGGTCGCGCCCCCGACGAGATGCGCCGCGTCTCGCTCGAGCCGGGATTTGCCAAATACGCGGAAGGCTCGTGCCTCGCGCGGTTCGGCGACACGCATGTCCTGTGCACGGCGAGCGTGGAGGAGAAAGTACCCCCGTTTCTGCGCAACACGGGCCAGGGGTGGGTCACGGCCGAGTACGGCATGCTACCGCGTTCTACTCACACGCGTACCGAGCGCGAGGCGACCCGCGGCAAGCAGA
This sequence comes from Rhodospirillales bacterium, assembly GCA_019689675.1. GTDB lineage: Bacteria > Pseudomonadota > Alphaproteobacteria > ATCC43930 > CGMCC-115725 > JADGGZ01. Next base: position 4,485 of record JADGGZ010000050.1, read on the forward strand.
GCGGCAGAACCCAGGAGATTCAGCGCCTGGTCGGCCGCTCGCTGCGCGCGGTCGTGGATCTGCCATCCCTCGGCGAGCGCCAGATCCGGATCGACTGCGACGTCCTCCAGGCGGACGGCGGAACGAGGACTGCGGCCATCACCGGAAGCTGGGTCGCGCTGGCCCAGGCCGTGACCCGGCTCGGCCTGCCGAAGTCGCCTGTACGGGAAGCGGTCGCGGCCGTGTCCTGCGGCATCGTCGATGGAGTCCCGGTGCTCGATCTCGACTATGCCGAGGACTCGACTGCGCACGCCGACGCGAATTTCGTCCTCACCGCCTCCGGAGGGCTGGTCGAAGTGCAGGCAACTGCCGAGCGCGCGACCTTCGGCGAGGACGCGTTCCAGGAATTGCTCCGCCTCGCCCGGAAAGGCGTTGCCGAGCTCTTTCGGGCGCAGCGCGTCGCGCTCGGGCTCGAGTGACGGCGCGGCGGCTGGAAGGCGGTCGGCTCGTCCTCGCGAGCCACAATGCGGGCAAGCTCCGCGAGATCGCGGCGCTTCTTCGGCCCTACGGTATCGAAACGATCTCTGCCGCTTCCCTCGGATTGGCCGAGCCCGAAGAGACTGGCGCGACGTTCGAGGAAAACGCCGAGCTGAAGGCGCTGGCAGCGGCAGCGGGCGCAGGGCTGCCGGCGCTCGCGGACGATTCAGGGCTCGTCGTACCGGCGCTCGGCGGCGCGCCCGGAATCTATTCGGCGCGCTGGGCGGGTGCCGGCAAGGATTTCCGAATCGCGATGGCGAAGGTCGAAGCACGTCTCGTCGGACGAAGCGACCGGCGCGCTTATTTCGTCGCCGTGCTGACGCTCGCCTGGCCTGACCGGCATGTCGAAACCTTCCGCGGCGAAGTGCACGGCCGCCTCGTCTGGCCGCCGCGGGGCGAAAAGGGCTTCGGCTACGACCCGATCTTCCTCGCCGAGGGCGAGAGCGAAACCTTCGGCGAAATGGACCCCGGGAAGAAGCACAGGATGAGTCACCGTGCCGTAGCGTTCGCGAAACTCGTCACCACCTCCTTGGGGTGAGCTTCGCCCTCTACATCCACTGGCCCTTCTGCCGGTCGAAGTGCCCCTATTGCGACTTCAACAGCCATGTTCGCGATTCGATCGACGAGACCGGCTGGCGCAAGGCGCTCCTCGCCGAGCTCGACCATTTTGCTTCCGAAACCGCCGGCCGGGAGCTCGCAACGGTGTTCTTCGGCGGCGGCACGCCTTCACTCATGTCTCCGGCGACGGTCGCCTCGATCCTCGACCGCGCGGCGGCGCGGTGGCGCCTCGCCGACGACGTCGAGGTCACGCTCGAGGCGAATCCGACCTCGGTGGAGGCCGAAAAGTTCGCGGGGTTCCACGCCGCCGGGGTCAATCGCGTCTCGCTCGGCGTGCAGGCGCTCGACGATGTTGCGCTGCGGGCGCTCGGCCGGCGCCACGACACCGCCGAGGCCGTGCGCGCAGTCGAGCTCGCGCGCAGCCGTTTCCGACGCTGGTCGTTCGATCTCATTTACGCGCGGCCGGGTCAGACCGTCTCCGACTGGGCCCGCGAGCTCGACCGCGCGCTCCCGCTCGCGGGCGATCATCTCTCCCTCTATCAGCTCACCATCGAGCCCGGCACGGCGTTCGCGACGGCGCAGGCTCGCGGCGAGCTCCGGCTTCCCGACGAGGATACGGCTGCATCGCTCTACGAGCTAACGCAGGAGCGGCTCGCGGCGGCCGGCATGCCCGCCTACGAGGTTTCAAACCATGCCCGGCCGGGAGGCGAGTGCCGGCATAATCTCGTCTACTGGCGCCACCAGGATTACGTCGGAATCGGTCCCGGAGCGCACGGGCGGCTCACCGAAAACGGCCAGACCGTCGCGACGCGTCAGTTTCGGGCGCCCGAAACCTGGCTCGACGCCGTCGAGCGGCAGGGCCACGGGACCGAGGAGCGGATCGCGCTCTCGTCCCGCGAGACCGCGGAGGAACGGCTCATGATGGGATTGCGCCTCGCCGAGGGCGTGGCGCGGGAAGCGGTGCGCGAAGCCGTCGACGAGAGCCGCGTGCGCGACCTCGTCGAAGCCGGGTTTCTCGCCGACGACGCCGACCGGCTTCGCGCCACGGCCGCTGGGCGGCAGCGTCTCAACGCCGTGATCGGAACCCTGCTGCGCAGCGATTGATTCTTCGTGCGGCCGCGGCGGAGGCACGTCTCACAGCATCGACTCGATGACGCGGTCGGGCGGCCGGTGGCCGTCGGCGAAGGTCTTGATGTTGATGATGACCTTTTCGCCCATGTCGACCCGACCCTCGAGCGTTGCCGAGCCCATGTGCGGCAGAAGGACGACGTTGTCGAGGCGCAGAAGCTTCGGGTTGACCGCGGGCTCGTGCTCGAAGACGTCGAGCCCGGCACCGGCGATCTCCTTGTTGGCGAGCATGCGTGCGAGCGCGTTCTCGTCGATCACCTCGCCGCGCGCCGTGTTGACGATGATCGCATCCTTGCGCAGGAGCTTGAGCCTTCGGGCCGACAGGAGATGATAAGTGGCCGGAGTGTGCGGACAGTTCACCGACACGATGTCCATGTGCGCGAGCATCTGGTCGAGGCTTTCCCAATACGTCGCCTCGAGCGCGTGCTCGATCTCGTCCGGAACGCGCCGGCGGTTGTGATAGTGGATCGATAGGCCGAAGCCGCGGGCCCGCCGCGCCAATGCCTGACCGATCCGCCCCATGCCGATGATCCCGAGCCGCTTTCCCCAGATGCGGTGGCCGAGCATGAAGGTCGGCCCCCAGCCTTGCCATTTGCCTGCCCGGATCAGGCGCTCGCCCTCGGCCAGCCGACGCGCGACGGCGAGGATCAGCGCCATGGTCATGTCGGCGGTGTCCTCGGTGAGGACGCCGGGGGTATTGGTCACCGTGATCCCGCGCTGGCGCGCGGTCGCGAGGTCGATGTGATCGACCCCGGTGCCGAACGAGGCGATCAGCTTCAGGTTCGGCCCGGCCTGCGCGAGCACGCCGGCATCGATCCGGTCGGTGACCGTCGGGACGAGCACGTCCGCCTGCTTCACCGCAGCAACGAGCTGTGCCGTCGTCATCGGCGTATCAGTCAGGTTGAGCCGCGTGTCGAACAGTTCCATCATGCGCGTCTCGATCACGTCGGGCAGCTTCCGCGTGACGATGACGAGCGGCTTCCGGCTAGCCATCGATCTCCCTCTTTGCGGTCCCGGATAGCAAGCGGTACCGCAGAGTGTCTAGATTGCGCGCACGGACGTCGCTCAGCTCGGCGTCGCGTGCGCTCGCGAGGCGCCCGGGACGAGCCGGCACTTCAGGCCGTCGCAAGCGGGATCGGCGCCGGAACGACTGCGAAGCGCACAGCAGGCCGGCGCCTCAGCTATCGACGCGGAGCGCGACGAAACGCAGATCGCCGGCGCGGTCGATGAGAAGAAGGATGGACTTGCGGCCCGCCTTCTTGGCCTCTTCGATCTTGGCGGCGACCTGAGCCGGATCCTTCACTTCCTCCTGCGCCACCTCGACCACGACGTCCCCCGCCCGAATTCCCTTTTCGGCGGCGGGGCTGTCGTTGGCGACCTCCGTTACGACGACCCCGGACACGTCGTCGGCGAGGCTGAACCTCTGGCGCAGCTCCGGCGTCACAGCGGACAGGCTCAACCCGAGAGCATTCACCGTGCTCGGCGGAGTTTTCTCCTTGTCGGAGCCCGGCGTCAGCGCGGCCTGCTCCTCGTTTTCGTCGAGCTCGCCGACCTTCACGTCGAGCACGTGCTCCTTCCGCTTGCGCCAGACAGTGACCTTCACGGTCTTGTCGATTGGCGTCTCGGCGACGAGCCGCGGCAGACGCCGCATGTCGCTCACTTCCTTTTCATCGAAGGTCAGGATCACGTCCCCTGGTTGTATCCCTGCAACCTGCGCGGGCCCCTTTTCGCTCACCGAGGCGACGAGCGCGCCCCTGGGCTTGTCGAGGCCGAGGCTCTCCGCGATTTCGTCCGTGACGCCCTGAATGCGGACGCCGAGCCAACCGCGCCGCGGCTTCCCGTATGTCTTCAGCTGCTCGATCACGGGCTTCGCGAGCGAGCTCGGGATCGCGAAACCAATGCCGATAGAGCCTCCTGTCGGCGAGTAGATCGCGGTGTTGATGCCAATCACCTCGCCCTTGACGTTGAACATCGGGCCCCCGGAGTTGCCCTTGTTGATCGAGGCGTCCGTCTGGAGGAAGTCGTCGTAGGGACCGGCGTTGATGTCGCGATGGTGGGCAGAGAGAATTCCGGCGGTGACCGTTCCGCCGAGCCCGAACGGATTGCCGATGGCGAGCACCCAGTCGCCCACGCGCACGGCGTCGCTGTCGCCGAAACTGACGTAGGGCAGCGGCTTGTCGGTCTTGACCCGGAGCAGCGCGAGATCGGTCTTGGGGTCTTTGCCCACGACCTCGGCCTTCAGATCCGTGTCGTCCTGAAGCTTGACGTGGATCTCGTCCGCGTCGGCGATGACGTGGTTGTTCGTGACGACCAGCCCCGACGGATCGATGATGAACCCGGAACCGAGCGACGTGGCGCGGCGCGGCTGCGGCATTTCCGGCCGCTGCCCGCGCGGCAGGTTGCGCTCGAAGAACTCGCGGAAGAACTCCTCGAAAGGCGAGCCGGGTGGAAACTGAGGCATTTCCGGCCCCTGTCCCCGGGGACCGCCCCGCTCGGGCGCCTTGATGCTCTGCGTCGTGGAGATGTTGACGACGGCCGGAAGCAGCTTCTCGGCGAGATCTGCGAAGCCCTCGGGAGGTGTCTTGGCCGATGCCGTCGCGGCGACGGCGAACGTCACGGCAGCAATGACGAAGGGGCGAAAGGCGGCGAAACTCACGGTGTCACTCCTGAAACGGCGCGCAGTCGCTCGACGCTGCCGAGCAACTATGGCGAACGCGCCGGGAACTTCCACGGTTTCATGATGGGCGATCATGGCGAATCCAAGGCTCAAGGCCAAGGCGCGTGTCGGCGGGCGAGATACGCGAAGGCCACGCCCAGGCAGGCGGCGACGAGCCCGGCCATGCGCAGAAAGCTCGACGGCACGGAGAGCATCTGCGCCATAACCCGTTTCATACCCTCGGGAAACAGCGCGTAGAGAATCCCCTCGATGACGAGGACCATCGCAAGCGCCGTCCCGAGATCGCGCACCTGTCAGCGCGCCGGAGCGCGATCCCCGGCGTTGCCCTCGTGTCCGCCGAAGAAGCGGAAGAACTCGCCGGTGGGGGCGAGAAGCAGCGTCGTGTTCTGCCCGACCAGCGATTCGCGATAGGCCTGGAGCGAGCGGTAGAAATCGAAGAACTCGGGATCCTTGCTGAACGCCTCGGCGTAGATCTTCACGCTTTCTGCGTCGCCCTCGCCGCGCAGGATCTGCGCCTTCCGCTGCCCATTCGCGATGATGATCGTCCGTTCGCGCTCCGCGGCAGAGCGGATTCGCTGCGCGAACTCGGCGCCCTGGGCGCGGAATTCGCGCGCCTCGCGTTCGCGCTCCGATTGCATGCGCGCGTAGATCGCCTGGCTGTTCTCCTCCGGAAGATCGGCGCGACGTATCCTGACGTCGAGCACATCGATCCCGAAGGACTTCGCCTGTCCGGCGACCTCCTCGGTGATCTGCCGCATGATCCGGTCGCGTTCGTCGGAGAGCACGGAGGCAAGGGTCACCCCGCCGAGTACGCGGCGAAGCGAGCCGGAGATCGTCGAGCCGAGCCGGGACCGTGCCGCCTGTTCGCTGCCGAGCGTCTGATAAAAGGCGAGCGGGTCGACGATGCGGAAGCGCGCGAACGCATCAACCACGAGGCGCTTGGCATCCGATGCCGTCACCTCCTCTGCCGGCGGCTCGAAATCGAGCACCCGCTTGTCGATGTAGATGACGTTCTCGAGCAACGGACGTTTGAGGTGAAGGCCGGGTTCGCGGATGATCCGCCTCACCTCGCCGAACTGCAGCACGAGCGCCTGTTGCGTCTGGTCGACGGTAAAGAACGTGCCGGCGGCAGCGAGGACGAGAACCACGATCCCGATGGCGACGGCGGTGAGGATCGAGCGGTTCACTGCCGGCCTCCCGAGGGCTGCTGAACCTGTGGTACCGAAGGCGATTGGATCCGCGGTGCGGAAGGCGAAGCGCTGGTACCGGTGGCTGGCGCCGACTGGCGGCGTATCTCGGGAAGCGGCAGGTAGGGCACGATGCCCTCGGCCGCCGGGTCGATGATCACCTTCTGGGTCCCCTTCAGCACCTCCTCCATCGTTTCGAGAAAGAGGCGCTGTCTCGTGATCTCGGGCGCAGCCTTATAGGCCTCGTAAATCGAAAGGAAGCGCTGGGTGTCGCCCTGCGCGCGGGCGACGATCTCTTGCTTGTAGGCTTCCGCTTCTTGTTCGAGACGCACCGCCTCGCCACGGGCCCGCGGCACGATATCGTTCCTGTAGGCCTCCGCCTGGTTCCGCTCGCGCTCCTGATCGGCGCGCGCACGCTGCACGTCGCGATAGGCGTCTATCACCTGTGCCGGCGGGTCGACCTTCTGCAACTGCACCTGGGTGATCTCGATCCCGGACTCGTATCTGTCGAGCACCTCCTGGAGAAGCCTCCGGGCGCCAGCCTCGATCTCCGCCTTTCCCTCGGCGAGGGCGAGCGCGATCGGCGTTCGGCCGATCACCTCGCGCATCGCGCTCTCGGCCGCCGCCTTCACCGTGGCCTCGGGCGCGCGAATGTTGAAGAGATACTGCTGCGCGTCCTTGATCACCCAGAAGACGGTGAAATTGATGTCGACGATGTTCTCGTCGCCGGTCAGCATCAGCGCCTCTTCGGGGACTTGACGCAGCCCCCCGCCGCGCGGGACACCCTCGCCCGCGCGGAAGCCGACTTCGACCCGATTGACGCGCGTCACCTTGGGCGTGAGGACACGCTCGATCGGGCTCGGCAGATGCCAGTTGAGGCCGGGCTGAGTAGTCCGGTTGTACTCGCCGAAGCGTAACACCACGCCGACCTCGTCCGGCTCCACTCGGTAGAGTCCGGTGAAGAGCCAGATCACCGCGAGGCCCGCGAGGACGAGACCGATGCCGCGCCCCGATCCGAATCCGCCGGGCAGCAGCCGCCGTATCTGATCCTGCCCGCGCCGGATGAGATCCTCGATGTTCGGCGGTTGAGGGCCGCGTCCGCGGGGGCCTGATCCGCGCGGACCGCCGCCCCATGGACTGCCGCCGCCACCGCCCCAAGGACCGCCGCCCCACGGGCCGCCACCGCCTTGATTGTAGGTTCCCATCCTCGCGTGAAGTCCCTCTCGCCGTGCGCTGCTGCCGCTTCCGTCGCAGCGGCACCTTTCTTATATGAGATGCGGCACCGCCAGCAACGGCGGGACGGAGTATCCCGCGCGATATCGGGAATCGAATCGGCAACGTCAAGGTTGAAGAGCTATGGCGGTTACGGAGGAAGCGGTACTGGCGGCGCTCAAGACCGTCATCGATCCCGATAAGCAGCGCGACGTCGTGACTCTGGGCATGGTTCAGGGTCTAACGGTGCGCGACGGGCATGTCGGCTTCGCGCTCGAGGTCGAGCGCGAGCGCGGGCCGAAGCTCGAGCCCCTGCGCCAGGCCGCCGAGCGTGCGGTCGAAGCGGTTCCGGGCGTTCTTTCCGTCACCGCGGTGCTGACGGCGCAGGCGGCGCCGTCCCGCCAGCAGCCCGGCCCTCGCCCGCAAGCGCAGCCGGGCAAGATCCTCGCCCCCGGTGTCAAGTCGATCATCGCGGTCGCCTCAGGGAAGGGCGGGGTCGGCAAGTCGACGACGGCGGCCAATCTCGCCCTCGCGCTCGCCGCCAACGGACTGGCGGTCGGCGTGCTCGACGCCGACATCTATGGCCCTTCGATGCCGCGCATGCTCGGCATCTCCGGGCGGCCGAGCTCGCCCGACGGCAGGACGCTCGAGCCGATGCGCAATTACGGGCTGAAGGTCATGTCGATGGGCTTCCTTGTCGCCGAGGACACGCCGATGATCTGGCGGGGGCCCATGGTGCAGAGCGCGCTCCAGCAGATGCTGAAGGACGTCGCCTGGGGCGAGCTCGACGTGCTCGTCGTCGACATGCCCCCGGGGACGGGCGACGCGCAGCTGACGATGGCGCAGCAGGTGCCGCTCGCCGGCGCCGTGATCGTGTCGACGCCGCAGGACATCGCCCTGCTCGACGCGCGCAAGGGCCTCAACATGTTCCGCAAGGTCGACGTCCCGGTGCTCGGGATCGTCGAGAACATGAGCTACTTCCTCTGCCCCCATTGCGGCAAGCGCTCCGACATCTTCGCCCACGGCGGCGCGCGCAAGGAGGCCGAGCGCCTCGGCGCGGAGTTCCTGGGCGAGGTGCCGCTCGACATCGTCATCCGCGAGACCTCCGACGAGGGGCGACCGGTCGTCGTCTCGCGCCCGGAAAGCGCGCATGCGGAGGTCTATCGCCGCATGGCGCAGCGGATTTGGGAGAAGATCGGCGGCGCGGCACGCAAGGCGCCGCCCCGCATCGTCGTCCAGTAACGGCGCTGAGGACTCAGACGACCGGCGTCAGGAGCGGCCTTCCGGCAAAGAAGGCTTCGAGATTGTCGACCACGAGCTGCCCCATGGCGGCCCGGGTCGCATGCGTCGCGCTGCCCTGATGCGGCTGGAGGATCACGTTCTCCATCCGGAACAGCGCTTCCGGCACGTGCGGCTCGTTCTCGAAGACGTCGAGTGCGGCGGCGCCGAGCTTCTTCGCTTCGAGCAACTCGACCAGCGCGCGCTCGTCGACGACCGAGCCCCGCGCGATGTTGACGAGCGTTCCTTCGGGCCCGAGCGCCTCCATGACGGCGCGGCTCACGAGGTGTCTCGTCGCGGCGCCGCCGGGCGAGGCGACCACGAGGAAGTCGACCTCGCGCGCCATCGCGATAAGGTCGGGGACATAGCGCCAGCGTACCGCGGGCTTCGGCCGCGGACCGTGCCAGAGGATCTCCATCTTGAACGCCTCCGCCCGCTCGGCGATGGCGGCGCCGATGCGGCCGAGACCGAGGATGCCGAGCTTCGAGCCGCCGATCTTGCGGCCGTATTCGAGCTGTCCCTCGAGCCATTTTCCGGCACGCACGAAGCGGTCGCCGCGAACGACGAGCCGCGCGGAGGCGAGGACGAGGGCGATCGCGAGGTCGGCGACGCAGTCGGTAAGCACGTCCGGCGTATTGGTGACGCGCACGCCGCGCGCCTTCGCCGCCTCGAGATCGACCGCATCGACGCCGACGGCGAAGCAGGAGATGATCTTCGCGTTGGGCAGCGCGTCCATGAGCGCCGCATCGGCGCCGATGCCGCCGGTCGTCGCTATGCCGCGCACGCGCGGCGCGAGAGGCGCCAGAAACGCTTTCTTGTCGGGCGCCTGCCAGAGCCGGTGTACCGTGAACTTCTCGTCGAGCTGACGCATCGTGTCGGGGTACATCGGCCCCGTCAGGACGATTTCCGGCTTCACTTGAAATCCCTTCCGCGCGCGAGAGGAAACGGAGACCCGATGATCCCGATCCGCACGGCCCGCTTCAAGAGTGCCGTTGCGCGATCCTGCCGGCGCGCCACAAGGCCGGCGCCCGGGTCAGGCACAGCCGCGCGGAGCGAGGGTCTCCAGCGCGGCGTCGCGGCGCACCGGACGCGCCGCCTCGCGCAGCGGCACGATCAGCGCCTCGCCCGGCGCGAAATGGTCGTCGACATGCGCGGCCGCGACAGTGGCGAGCGCCAGATGGATCGTGTTCGCGTCGTACTCGCCGAGAAGCCGCGCCACGAGAGCGAGTTCGGTCACCAGACGATCCTGGGTCCTGACCGCGCCCGCGCTCATCATCTCGATCAGCCCGTCGACGCCGCCGATGAGGACCTCGGCGGCCTCGGCGACCTTCCCCGCGTCGGCCGGCGCGCGCAGCCGCAGCGGATGCGGCTCCAGCTCGCTCGCGATCTCGAGAGCCCAGGTCTTCACCGCCTCGAGATAGACGCGGCGGTGCTTGCGGTGATGCGTCCATGCGAGCGCGGCGATCGCGGTCACGATGGCGTCGAGCCGCTCCTCGCCGGAGAGATTGATGCAGTCGAACTCGGCGACGACATCGCGCAGCCGCGATTCTGTGGCGCTCCCCACTGCCTGAAGCGCATTATTGATCGTCTCCGCCAACGTCGCCATCGGTTCTCCGTCCCTCCGAAACGGCGCCGATGTTGCTCGCCAAAACTTAAGAACTGGTTGATTTGTGAAGATTATCTTAGGTTTATTCTTCGTATTTTCGTCGCTACTCAGAGAAATACGACATAAATTATAACGATTACTTGGCGACCAACAGAATGCGCAATGGTTGAGCGCGTTCGTCCAATATGTCATTCGTTATCTTTCTGTTAACCAGCGTCGGCGGACCATAGCGAGCGCGTCACCCCGACGGAAAGCCAAGGCAGGCCACGGTGCAGCACATCAACACCACGATCACGGACCGCAATCTCGAGCAGTCGACCACCATCTCGCTCAAGCGGGAGCCGGCCTGTTTCGCGTATCTCTGCGCGCGCGCGATCTCCGCGCCCGTTCCCGTCGACGCGATCAATCTCGACCTCGCGTCAGCCGACTGGTACGCCGGCCGCGCTTCGATCTGGGCGACGCTCGACATCCGCTCCGCGGCGACCAACGACAAGCCGACCGCGGTGCTCGGCTTCGACGAGACGTTCCTGCGGCCCTTCACGCGTGCCGTGCTCGAGGCGGCGACGACCCGCAGCGCCTTCCGGATGAGCGTGACGCCGGGCGACGACCACGCCAAGCCTCGCGTCATCGAGTACATCACCGGCGACAGCAAGCCGCTCGCCGAGATCGTGCTGACGCCGCACGATCACGTGATCCTCGTCAGCGCCGTGCTCGAGGACGGCGAGCCGGAGGAGACGCTGTTCCAGCTTCCCCGCACCGACTCGTTCCTGCGCGCCTTCGCGAAGATGACGCACCAGGCCGACCAGGCGCTCAAGGACACGATCGCCGAGATGGAGAAGCTCGCGCGGCGTCGTCAGGCCGCCGCCTGAACGGCCCCGGCGCCTCTCCTCTTTCACTTCGGATAGACGACGCTGCCTTCGGCGGTCACGACCGAGCCGGGAGTCGGCCGTGCCGGCTCGACGCGTCCGGGCGCGAGGATGTGCGTCACCTCCTCGCCTGCCGCGAGGAGATGGTCGGCGATGATTCGGCGGTGGCATCGCCACCACACCGCCTCCGCGCACATGATCGCGACGCGATGGCCCTCGGCGAGTCTTCTGAGCTCGTCGAGCCCCTCGCGGAAAGCGGGGGTCATCGCGTAATCGGCGTAGTTCCGGAACGATTCGTTGCGCCAGCCGGCGTTCGGCGACGCACCCTCGGCGCGCTTCCGCAGCCCGCCGAGCGCCGCGAGGTGGCGGTAGCCTATCCCATGCGCGGCGAGCGCTTCGGGCAGGCTGTCGGCGTTGAACTGCGGGTTCGTGCGCGAGCGCGGCACCGTGCGCACGTCGGCGAGGAGGTCGACGCCGTTCTCGGCGAGGAGCGCGGCGAGCTCGTCGACGGAGCGCGTCGAATGCCCGACGGTGAAGATCACCCAGCGAGGAATGCCAGACCAGGGGGCCCCCCGCAAGACGGCGCCGGCCGCCCGCTTGGGAAGCTTAGGAAACCCGCTCCAGCACCGGCGCGCGACGGAGAGCCTCCGTCTGCGACACCGCCGCGAAGAGGACCCCGTGCGGCGGCAGGACGAACGCGTCATCTTCGCGCCGCGCTTCGAATCCGTGACCCTCGAGCGGGGCGAGGCCGCGCGAGGGCAGGCGTGCCTCGCCGTCTGAGAGATTGAAGATGCAGGCGATGCGCTCGGCGCCCGCGACGCGCTCGAAGCCGATGAGCGGCTCCGTGAGATCGAACGGCCGGAGCGCTCCTTCGACGAGCGCCTTCCGGCCCCGGCGCCAGCGGATGAAGCGTCGCCACGCGTTGAGCAGCGAGCCGGGATCGGCCTCCTGCCGCTCGACCGCGCTCTGGTGATGCTCCTCGGGCACCGGCAGCCAGGGCGCGGCATGCCTCGTGAACCCGGCATGAGGCTCGCCGGCGACCCACGGGATCGGCGTGCGGCTGCCGTCGCGGCCGCGGAACTCCGGCCAGTAGGTGATGCCGAACGGATCGCGCAAATGCTCGAACGCGAGATCCGCCTCGGTGAGGCCGAGCTCCTCGCCCTGATAGACGCAGGCGCTCCCGCGCAAGGAGAGAAGCAGCGCCATGAGCAGCCGGGCGAATGCCGGGTCGGGCGCGCCGCTGCCGCGCTTCGGGCTCCAGCGGCTCACCGCGCGCTCCACGTCGTGATTGCTGAACGACCAGCAGATCCAGCCCTCCTCGCCCGTCGCCGCCGATTCGGCGATGAGCTGGCGCAGCGTCGCATGGTCGAAGTCGCCGCGCAGCGGACGAAGCGTATACGCCATGTGCAGGAGGTCGTGACCGCGCGTGTAGGCGGCGACGCGCTCGAAAGCGCCGTCCTGGCTCGACACTTCGCCGAGCGTGACGCGATCCGGGTACGCATCGACGAGATCGCGCACGCGGCGCAGGAACGCGAAGCTGTCTTCATGCAGCATGTCGTAGCGATGCTCCTGCAGCCCGAACGGCTTCGCCGGAACGATTCCGTTCGGCGGCGGCTTCGGCGGGTTGTCGCGCAGGAGCGGGTCGTGCATGAAGAAATCGATCGCGTCGAGCCGGAATCCGTCGACCCCGCGGTCGAGCCAGAAGCGCCCGACCTGCATCAGCGCCTCGACGACCTCCGGATGGCGAAGGTTGAGGGTCGGCTGGCTCGACAGGAAGTGATGCAGATAGTACTGGCGCCGGCGCGGCTCCCATGTCCACGCCGAGCCGCCGAACACCGAGAGCCAATTGTTGGGGGGCGTGCCGTCGGGACGCGCATTGGCCCAGACGTACCAGTCGGCTTTCGGGTTGCTGCGATCCGCGCGGCTCTCGCGGAACCACGCATGCTGGTCGGACGTGTGGCTCCAGACGGCGTCGATCAGCACCTTGAGGCCGAGCGCGTGCGCGCGCTCCAGCAACCGGTCGAAATCGGCGAGCGTGCCGAAGGTCGGATCGACAGCGCAGTAGTCGGCGACGTCGTAGCCGAAGTCGCGCATCGGCGACGTGAAGAAAGGCGACAGCCAGATCGCGTCGACGCCGAGCGCCGCGACATGATCGAGCTTCTGCGCAATCCCGGCGAGGTCCCCCACGCCATCGCCGTCGCTGTCGAAGAAGCTGCGCGGGTAGATGTGGTAGACGACGGCACCGCGCCACCACTCCCTTTTCGTCATTCCTTCTTGCCCTTCAACGTGCTCTGAGGCGGGAGAACGGCCGCGACCGGTCGAGAATTCCTCGGTCCCGTTCCGCCGCCGCTCCGCGACGGTGCTGAGGATATGGTGAATTTTCAGTTACCGCGAAAGAGCGCCTGCGGCGCGATCATCGTCTGCTGTCGGCGTTCGTTTCCTCCCGTAGCGGCTGGCCGACCCGGCGTCTCGTCGAAGCCTGGCTTGCACGGCGCGCATACTGGCGCATGCAGCTCGAAGGCACGAGCGACAACCCCGGCCAGCGCATCGCCGAGGATGTCGCGATCTTCGCCCGGCGCTCGATGTCCCCGCTTCTCGCATTCCGCGTCGCGGTGACGACGCTCGCCTCCTTCCGTGCGCGCCGAGACGCGGGCGGCGACGCTCTGCTAGCCTCGTCCCGAAAGAGGGACCGGCGCGCCGTCGATGCCGCCGAAACGCTTCACAACACTCGCTCGATCGACATCGGCAAAATGACCGACAACACGCGCGCGCCTCGCCCCCTCCTCGTCGTCGACGGCGATTCCTTCGCCCATCGCGCCTACCACGCCCTGCCGAAATCGATCCGCCGTAGCGGCGGTCGGGGCGGCGGCGCCATCGTCGGCTTCGCGAATTTTCTCTTGCGGCTCTACTCGAGCGAGGAGCCGCGCGCAGTGCTCGTCGGCTGGGACACGCTCGACGCTCCCACCTACCGGCAACGCCTTTTTCCGGACTACCAGGGCGGGCGGCATTTCGATCCCGAGCTCGTCGAGCAGCTCGAGGCGCTCCCCGCCTTCGTCGCCGCGTGCGGCTTCGCGAACGCGAAGGCGCCGGGTTACGAGGCGGACGACTTCCTCGCCGCCGCCGTCGCGTCGGAGGAGCGCCGCGGCGGCCGTGTCCTCATCGCCAGCGGCGACCGCGACGCCTTCCAACTCGCCTCGGAGACGACGCTGATCCTCCATCCCGTGAAGGCCGGTGAGATGGCGCGCATCGGCTCGGAAGAGGTCCGCGCACGCTACGGCGTCGAGCCGCGGCAGGTTCCCGACTTCATCGCGTTGCGCGGCGATCCCTCCGACCGGCTGCCCGGCGCCAGGGGCGTCGGCCCGAAAGGAGCCGCTTCGCTCCTGCGCAAGTACGGATCGCTCGAAGGCGCAGCCGCCGCAGGGCGGCTCCTCGCCGAGATGGACGCGCTGCGCCTCTACAAGCGCATCGCCACGATGGACGCTTCGGCGCCGATCCCTACCCTTCCCGACCAGGCGCCGACCTGGGCGAAAGCGGCCGCGCTCGCACGCGAATGGGAGCTTCCCGCGCTCGCAAGACGCCTCGATGCGCTCGCCGCGGCGAAATTGCGAAGCAGCGTCCCTCCGTCCGGCGGAGCCGCGCCGAAGCGGAGAAAGCTGCGAGTCCGGCGCCGCCGCGGGACCGCACGCGCGCAAGCTCGCGCCCCTTCACGATCGCGACGTTCAACATCAACAACCTCGTGAAGCGGCTTCCGAAGCTCCTCGAGTGGCTCGCGCGGTCGAAGCCCGACGTGGTCTGCCTTCAGGAGCTCAAGACGGCCCACGAAGCCTTCCCGAAAGCAGTGTTGCGGGACGCGGGCTATGACGCGGTGTGGCGCGGCGAGCGGACCTACAACGGAGTCGCCATCCTTTCGCGCCTCGGCGAGCCGGTGCTGACCCGGGATCGCTTGCCGGGCGACCCGAACGATGGGCAGAGCCGTTATCTCGAAGCGGCCGTGGACGGCGTTCTCGTCGCATCGATCTACGTGCCGAACGGCAACCCGCAGCCCGGGCCGAAATTCGATTACAAGCTCGCCTGGTTCGACCGGCTCATCGCGCACGCCGAATCGCTCTGCGCCCTCGATGCCCCCGTCGTCCTGGCGGGCGACTTCAACGTCGTGCCGACCGATCGGGACATCTACCCGACGCGGTCCTGGTCGAAGGACGCCCTGCTGCAGCCGGAGAGCCGTGCTGCGTTCCGGCGGCTCCTCGATCAGGGGTGGGTCGACGCGATCAGGGCCCGTCATCCCGACGAGCCGATGTTCACCTTCTGGGACTACAAGCGCGATCGCTGGGCCCGCGACGCCGGGCTTCGGATCGATTTCCTGCTCCTCAATCGCCTCGCGGCCGAGCGTCTCGAGGATTGCAGCGTCGATCGCGCGACCCGAGGCGCGCCGGGTGCGAGCGACCACGCTCCTGTCTGGATCACGCTCCGGTGATCCGGTGGAAACGCGAGCAGCACGCGCGACGACTCCCTCCATGCGGTCAGCCGATGGTGGCGCCGCACGCCCGCGCCGCCTACAGTGAGCCCGTGAGCATCGAGTTCCTGCTGACGTCGCTCATCGTCATCGTCTCTCCTGGAACCGGCGTTCTTTTCACGCTCGCCGCCGGTCTCTCCCGCGGATGGCGCGCGAGCATCGTCGCCGCGTTCGGCTGCACGCTCGGCATCGTCCCGCATATCGCGGCGGCGGTCATGGGCATCGCGGCGCTGTTCCATGCGAGCGCGCTCGCGTTCCAGACGCTGAAAGTGCTCGGCGTCGCCTATCTGCTTTTCATGGCGTGGAGCACGCTGCAGGAGAAGGGCGTGCTGCGCGTCGAGGAGAAGATCCGGCAGCGCTCGGCGATGCACGTGATCGTCTCCGCGATCCTCGTCAACCTCCTCAATCCGAAGCTGTCGATCTTCTTCCTCGCCTTCCTGCCGCAGTTCGTGGGCGTCGCCGACCCGAACCCGCTCCCGCACATGCTGGAGCTGAGCGCGGTCTTCATGCTTCTCACCTTCGTCGTCTTCGTCGGCTACGGCTGCTTCGCCGCGGCGATCCGCAGCCACGTCATCTCGCGCCCCGCCGTGCTGACATGGCTCCGCCGCAGCTTCGCCGGCGCTTTCGCGGCGCTCGGCGCCAAGCTCGCTTTGGCAGAGCGGTAACCTCCGCCGCCAGCCTATGCCGGCGCCCGCATGGTGATGCTGGTGGGCCGCGCGAAGCCGGGATGTGCCGTCTCCGCGATCTTCACGAATCCCATCCGGGCGAAGGCGGCGTGGTTCTCGGCGAGCTCGATCCGGGTCTGCAGCTCCAG
>JADGGZ010000288.1 GCA_019689675.1 Rhodospirillales bacterium
GCCGGGGCGTGGGGGCGCGGACGTCGGCTGGAGGGCGCCGGGGCGATCGAGCTCGCCCGCGGCGCCCTCGCCGGCTCTACGCGAGCGACCGCGCCAGTGTGATCAGCTCGTCTGCGTGCTGCGGCGAGATCAGCTTCAGCTTCTGGTCCACCTCGATCGCCGCCACGTAGACCCGAACCAGCGTGGGGCGGGCCCGCTTGCTCGCCTTCTCCGCCGCGAGCAGCGGCGCGCACGCGACCGTCGCGGCGACCTTGCTCGAGACGTACTGCTTCGTGAGCGTGCAGAGGTCCGCGAAGGTGACGGTGACGGTGAAGCTCGTCCTCGTCGTCGTGGTGTTGCCCGCCGCATCGGTCACCGTTGCTGTGAGCGTCGTCGTTCCGACGCCGAAGCTCGATGCGGGGGCGTCGATGTCGGCGCACGTGCTCGCGGCGATTCCCGAGAGGGCGTCACTCGCGGTGCACGCAATCGCGACCCTGTCCGTCGGCAGGTACGTCGCCGGGTGGTCACCCCAGACGACCACCGGCGGCGTCGTGTCGATGCTGATCCCTCCCGCGGTCGCGCTTGCGGAGTGGCCGACCGCGTCCGTCGCGGTGCCCGTCACCGACTGCGCCGCCCCTTCCGAGGAGAGCGTGACCGGGTCGGGGCAGGTCGCGACACCGGAGCCGTCACCGTCGTTGCAGGTGAACGTGACGGTGACCGGCCCGTCGTTCCACCCCGAGGCGTTCGGAGCCGGCGTCGCGGTCGCGACGATCGTCGGCGGCGTGCGGTCGATGTCGATGTGGTCGAAGGCGGCGGTCGCGCCGTTGCCGGCGGCGTCGGTGCACGTCCCCGTCACCGACGCATCCTTCTCGTCGCTGTCGAGCGTCTGCGCCGCTGAGACGGCCGCGACGCCCGATGCGCCGTCGGAGCACGCGAACGTGACGGTAACCGCCTGCGCCGTCCAGGTGCCCGCCGTGTAGAGGGCACCGTCGGCGGTCGTCGCGCTCGCGGTCACGGTCGGCGCGGTGCGGTCGATGTCGATCGGGCCGAAGCTCACGGTCGCTGTGTTGCCGACGAGGTCGGTGCAGGACGCGGAGGCCGTCTGCCCGCTGCCCTCGCCGGAGACGGTGACGGGGGCGGGCGCGGAGGCGACGCCGGAGTCGGCGTCGGTGCACGCGAAAGCGACGACGACGTCGGCGTTCGTCCACGTCCCGGCGGTGTACGCAGCCCCGGCCGAGGTGGCCCTCGCGGTCAGGACCGGCGGCGTCTTGTCGACGTCGATGTCGGTGAACGTGGCGGTCGCCGCGTTGCCCGCCTGGTCGGTGCACGTCCCGCTCGCGGTCTGGCCGGCTCCGCTCTTCGTGACGAAGACGTCGTCCGGGGTGGACGCCACGCCGGAGAGGTCGTCGGCGCAGTAGAAGTAGACGTCGACGTCGCCGCTCGTCCACGTCCCGGGCTCGTAGTCGTTTCCGGAGCTCAGGTCGTACGCCCACGCGTCGGCCTCGGGCGCCGTCTTGTCGATGTCGATGCCGCCGACGGTGCGGCTCGTGGAGTTGCCGAGCACGTCGGTGCACGTCGCGGACACCTGCTGGCCTGCGCCCTCCGTGGTCACGGTCGTCGGGGCGGGCGCGCTCGCGACGGCGTTGAGCGCGTCGCTACACGACCAGCTGACCGTCACGTCCTTGTTCGTCCATGTTCCTTGGTCGTAGCGGGCTCCGCCCGCCGTGATCGTCGGGACGAGCGACGGGCCGGTGTTGTCGATGTCGATGCCGTAGAACGTGGCGGAGGCGCGGTTGCCCGAGTTGTCGACGCACGTTCCGGTCACCGCCATGTCGTGTCCGCTCTGCGAAACCGTGACCGGCGGCGTGACGGTCGCGACTCCGGAGCCGGCGTCGCTGCACTGGAAGCTGACGATCACGTTCTGTCGCGTCCAGGTGCCCCCTGTGTACGGCTGCCCGTCCGCGGTCTTCGCCGACGCGGTGATCGTCGGCGGCGTCGAATCGGGCGGCGACACCGCGGTGATCCCGAACAGGTGCAGCTGCGTCAGGTCGCCGACGTCGGTCTGACCCGCGGTGATCGCGCCGACGTTCGAGAAGTCGGCCGGCCCCGCGGCCCCGGCCCCGGTCGCGAACGCGGCGAAGGGCTCGTCGACCGTCGCGCGGTTGAGGAACGGCACCGAGACTGTTGCGGTCGAGTAGTGCGTCGCGTCGGTGTAGACCGTGACCTGGAGACCGCCTCCGACTCCGTCCATGTCGAAGCGGAAGCGGTCGATTCCGCCGGTCCGCAGGTTGACGCCGCCGAGGCCGGTGTAGTCGACAGCGGAAGCGCCGCCGTCCTGGCCGTCCCAGGCGATCAGGAAGCTTCCCTTGACGCCGATCTGCCGCTCGGCGATGAACTCCCCGCCCTGTGACCACGCGAACTGGGCGTCGTTCGGGCGGTAGGCCTGTCCGACCTCGTCGGTGTAGCGCTGGACTCCGTACTCGGCGACGTCCCGCTCGCCGCCGATGATCCCCGAGCCGGCCTCTGCCGGCGGGACGACCAGCGAGCCCGTGCCGGTCTCCGGCGGGTACACGGCGCTCCCGAGCATCGAGCTCTGGTCGGTGTGGAAGTCGTCGATGACGATCGTCGACGCGTGCGCGAGCGCCGGCAGCGCGAGCGCGGCCGCGAGCGAGGCAACCGCAGCCGCTGCGCGGACCAGGACCTGTTTCGAGCTCACGAACTCCTCCTCAGCGCCACAGACACGCTCCGAGCGTAGGCCGGCCCGTCGCGGCACGCCACGCAGGTCGCGAAGCTGCGCAAGAGCTGCGGGTCGGCGGTGAGCAGCAGCCCGGGACTATCCGCACCGATTCCCCGGGCGGGGAGCCTCAGGCTCACGTCGACCCGGTGGGTTGCGTTTATTTCGTTTATATGCGACTCTGCGGACGCAGCACCCGAGAAGCCATGCCCGCCACCGCCGCGCCCGACCACATCCTCAGCCCCGATCCGGCCGAGCAAGACGAGCTCGTCGAGCTGCGCGAACAGCTGACGCGAATCGCCGGTCAGCGGCGGCGGCCGGTGGCGCGGCTCGTTGCTCCGGACGGGAGCGAGGTCGAGATCCCGGCCTCGGCCTTCGCCGCGTTGCAGGCGGTCGTGCGCCACATGGCCCAGGGGTTGACGATCACGCTGATCCCCCACGACACGGAACTCACCACCAAGGAAGCCGCCGACATCCTCGGCGTCTCCCGCCCGTTCCTGGTGCGGCTGCTCGACCGCGGCGAGATCCCCTACCACCGCGTCGGCACCCACCGCCGGCTCCGTGTCGAGGACGTCCTCGGCTACCGCGAGCTCCGGGCAAAGCGGCGCCGCGAGCAGCTGCGCACGCTGACCGAGCTCTCCGAGCAGGTCGAAGGCGGCTACCGGTAACCGTCGCCGCGCGGCGGTAGCCTCGCGGCGCGATGCCGTTCAGCGCCGTCCTCGACGCCAACGTCCTCTACCCGTTTTCGCTTCGCGACACCCTGCTCCGGCTCGCCGAGCTCGAGCTCTACACGCCCCTCTGGAGCGAACGCATCCTCGAGGAGATGCGCCGCAACCTCGTCGAGCACCGAATCACCGACGAGCAGGCCCGTGGAATCGAGCAGGCGATGCGCGCAGCCTTCGAAGAAGCAGAGGTCGACGCGGCCGAGATCGAACGGCTCGAGCCGGCCATGCCCAACGATCCCTAGGATCGTGACGTGCTCGCAACCGCCGTCGCCGCCGACTTCCTGTTGGACCTCCACGACCTTGCCCCCGACGCAGTCCGCGCCGCCCTGGAACAGCAGGCCGCCGACCTTCACCCGGCCTGGCCGCTCGAACAACTCCTCGACGCGCTCGCCACCGCCGGCGTCCCTCGCTTCGCCGCGGCCATCCGTAGGTAGAGCTAACGTCGACCCATGCTCCGCTCGCGAGACCGCTCCGGCCACGCCTCCGCAAGCTCCTCCGCGACCCGCCGAGAGGCGACATGGCCATCATCTGCTCCCAGCGCCGCCATGGCAGCGCGCGAATCAGACGATCGTCCGCCCGGTCGCGTCAGGCGTGCCCGGTACCGGGTCAGCTTCT
>JADGGZ010000289.1 GCA_019689675.1 Rhodospirillales bacterium
ACGAAGACCGGCCGGCGTCCGGCGAAGGGGGGCTCGCGCAGAAAGGCCGCGATCGCAGCCCCCTTGTCGTGACCGCTCGGCGCTAGCTCCGCGACCATCTTTCCGCGCACGAGGCGAAGCCCGGGGCGCCCCCTTGCCAGTTCCTCGACGAGCCGAAGCGCCTCAGGCTCGATCTCGGGCACCAGGCGCCAGTGAAGGGCGAGACTCGCCTCCTTGTCTTCGAGCCGCGTGCCCGGATGGGCGGCGACGAAGTCCTCGAGGGGACCCCGCAGCTCCTCGACCAGCTCGCTCGCGGCATGGCGCTCGATAAAGCCGTCGGCGCGCCGGCGCTCGTTGCCGTGCGTCCCTGCCGCAGGAAGGCGCAGGGGAGCGAAGAGCGCATCCACGTCAGCGAGGCGGCGCCCGCTGACGAGGGCGAGCGGAATGCGCCGGTGCAGGGCGTCCAGAGTGGCGATGAGCTCAGCCTCGACCCGAACCGCTTCCGGCGTGGGGGCGATCCCGACCAGCGTACCGTCTACGTCGAGGAAGAGGGCGGCGTCCTCGGGCAACGGCGGCGGCGGGTCGCCGAGATCTTGTGCATCGCACAACAGATCCGCCGCCGTTTTAGGCATCGCACTCCATTTCGCTCTCAAAATTCGTGGAACTCCTTGTTTTCTGTGGATACCTCAAAAATAGGGTTGATTCGTGTTCGAACGATCCCTAGATTGTGCAGTGCGACATGGCCGACGGCCCTCTGTCGTACGTCTTCTAGGCGTTTCCTCCCTAAACTCGGGGCCGCGCGTCAGCGCGGCCCTTTTTTATCGGGGACCGGCGACGCCCCGCTGCGGCCGCGATGGAGGACGACGTCGCCCGGCAGGACCGCCCCCCGGGCGGGAGGTCGGCTTCCTGGCGCAGAGCGCTATAATAGGGGCTGAAGTCGGGTCGAGTCGCCGTAAAGAGCTGCTCGAAGCCTTCGATTACGAAATAGGTCTCCTGGTAGGCGTCGATCCGGTACCGGGTCCGCATCACGCGCAGGAGATCGAAGCCGATCCGATTCGGTCTCGAGTCTTCAAGACAATAGACCGATTCGCCCTTCGAGGACGCGATGCCGGAGCCGTAGATTCGGAGCCCCTCCCGGGTGCGGACGAGGCCGAACTCCACCGTGTACCAGTAGAGCCGCGCGAGATAGTGGAGGGCATCGAGCCGCAGCGCCTTGAGCCCGCCTTCGCCATACGCCTGCATGTAGTCGGCGAAGACCGGGTTCATGAGGAGCGGCACGTGGCCGTAGATGTCGTGGAAGATGTCGGGCTCCTCGAGATAGTCGAGCTGCGCCCGGCTTCGGATGAAGCAGGTCGAGGGAAAGCGCCGGTTCGCCAGATGCTCGAAGAAGACGGCATCGGGAACGAGCCCGGGGACGGCGACGATGCGCCATCCCGTGGTGCGGCTCAGAACGTCGTTGAGCCGGCGGAAATCCGGGATCCCGTCGGCCGCGACCCCGAGCCCCCGCAGACCGTCGAGAAACTCCCCGCAGGCGCGGTCGCGAAGAACCCTGTCCTGGCGATGGAACAGGGTTCGCCAAATATCATGCTCCTCGTCGGTGTAGGCCGCCCAGTCCTGTTCGATCGTGAAGTCGGCGCGCGGGCTCGCCGCCGATCTCGCCGGGCCGGCCGCACCGCCATAGGCCGCATTCTGCCGCATCCTGGCCTCCTCGGACGGTAAACGCTTCGGAGCAGGAAATAGGTGCGGGCGGCGAGGCGACCTTTCAACCGGGGGGCGACTCGCCTCCCGGTCCGAGCGCGCGCTGCATGAGGACGCAGTCCACCCAGCGGCCGTGCTTCCAGCCGATCGCCTCGAGCGTGCCGACGCGCCGGAAGCCGAGCGCGGCATGAAGGCCGATGGACCCGGCGTTGCCGCTGTCCCCGATCACCGCGACCATCTGTCGGAATCCGGCCGCTTCGCAGCGTGCGATGAGCGCGGCGAGAAGCGCCCGGCCGACGCCTCGCCGCGCGGCACGCGGCGCGACGTAGACCGAGTTCTCCACCGTGTAGCGATAGGCCGAGCGCGTACGATACGGCCCGGCATAGGCGTAGCCGAGCACCGTCCCGACAGCGTCGACCGCGACGAGGTATGGGTACCCCCTCGCCAGCACGTCAGTACGTCGGCGCGCAAGCTCCTCGCGGCTCGGCGGCACCTCCTCGAAGGATCCGAGACCATGCCGCACGTGATGGGCGTAGATCAGCTCGATCGACGCGAGATCCGCCTCGACCGAGTCGCGGACGACGACTCCGCTCACGCGGCGAGAGCCTCCCGTTCGAGCGCGGCGAGCGTCTCGACGAGCGCGGTCATGTCCGCGGCGACGCGGCGGAACTGCGGCTTCCGCTCGATCAGCCTCTCGTCCATGTAGAGCCCGCGGTTGAGCTCGATCTGCAGCGCGTGGCCCCCTTCGGCCGGCTTGCCGTAATGGCAGGTGGTGAAACCGCCGGCGTAGGGCGAGTTGCGCAGCACGGCATAGCCGCGAGAGGCAAGAAAGCGGTGGGCCGTCTCGACGATTTCAGGCGCGCAAGATGTCCCGTGGCAGTCGCCGAGGACGATGTCCACGCGTCCGCGGCCGCGCTCGGCCGCGGACGGCATCGAATGGCAGTCGAGAAGGAGGTAATAGCCGAAGCGTCGACGGGTTCCTTCGAGCAGCTGCGCGAGCGCGCGGTGGTACGGCTTGTAAAGCCTTTCGATCCGGGCGACCGCGTCGGCGAAGCGAAGCTTCCTCGCGTAGATGTCCTCGCCCGAGGCGACCACGCGGGCGATCGTGCCGAGCCCCGCCTTGACCCGCGGGCTGCCGTGATTGACGTAGTCGGGCAGCCTGTCCTCGAACATCGCCGGGTCGAGCTCCCACGCCTCGCGATTGGCGTCGAGATAGGCTCGCGCGAAGCGGGCGCGCAGCAGCGGCGCGCCGAGGCGCGGCCCCTCGCCGAAGATCTCGTCGACGAAACTGTCCTCCGAGCGCCTTAAAGTTAACCGGTCGAGCCGCGAGGCGGCGATGAGGTCGGGGGGGTAGTCGACGCCGCTGTGCGGCGAGGCGAGCACGAGCGGGATCGTTTGCTCGCGCGGCGCCAGCACCTCGAATGGGGGCTCGACCGCGGCCGAGCTCTCGATGCGACCCTCCATGCCGTCCCATTATTATGGGGGAGTCGCGGGCGCTGTCACCTCGTGATAGGAGTCGGGAAACGCATGGCCCGTATTCTCATCGCCGAAGACGACGACAGCATGCGCCGGTTTCTGGCGCGTGCCCTCGCCAGGGCCGGCTACGAGGTCGACGCGGTCGGGAACGGCGATGCGGCGCTGGAGCTGGTACGGCGGCACGATTTCGACCTCCTGCTCGCCGACGTGGTGATGCCGGGGATCGACGGGGTCGAGCTCGCGCGCCGGGCGGCGGAGCTTCTGCCCGAGATCCGCGTCATGTTCATCACAGGCTTCGCCGCCGTGGCGATGAACCGCGTCGACCAGACCCGCCGCGAGGCGCGTATCCTCGCGAAACCCTTCCACCTCCGCCAGCTCGTCGACGAGATCGGCAAAGCCTTGCGATCCTAGACGCGAGCGGCTATATCGCGGGTCTTCCCGGGTGGGGGCGCGTAGCTCAGCGGGAGAGCACTACGTTGACATCGTAGGGGTCAGAGGTTCAATCCCTCTCGCGCCCACCATTTCCGTAAATACCTGAATTTTCAGCCGCTTCTTGGCTTCCGCGGCCGGCTGCACCGGAGGGGTGCCCGGGCCCGTCCGGGGTGCAACTGGGGTGCAAGAGGCGCCTTGGCAAGCCGCGCCTCGATCACCGCCGCCGCCCGCCTCTGATACTCGGGATGGTGATGCGCATAGGTGCGCTCGACCATCCGCGTGTCGGCGTGCCCGAGAAATCCCGCGATCTCCCAGAGCGGAACGCCGGCCTGCGCTATTCACGTCGCCGCCGTGTGCCGCAGCGTGTACGGCACCACCTCGCCCGGCGCGAACCCCGCGAGCGCCGCGGCGGCGCGGAACGCCGTCTTGATCGACTTCACCGGATAGCCGCCGTACTCGATCACCCA
>JADGGZ010000290.1 GCA_019689675.1 Rhodospirillales bacterium
GGGAGAAAACGGTCTGGGACATCTATCAGGCCCTGCTTAAGAAATTCCCGTCAGAGGACGACCAGCGGCGCATCACTTACTACCTTATGCCAATGGTACGCCCCGACGACGATTTCTATCCGCCGAACTGGATGGTCAGGGTGATTTGATTTTCCGGTTTCCGGCCGGGAACGTGCTACGCAACCTCCCGCGGCGTCGCGATTGAACGGGCGGTCGCACCGTCCTGCTGGCTCTCTCCTCCGTCCAGAACCGTCCCTTGTTCGACCGGCGAGGCGAGGGAGAATATGCCACTGAAACGCCCCTCGTCCCGAAGTACTTTGGCAGCCGCCGCGCGCACCGCCGGTCAGGGAGGCGAAGCACCGCGCAGCGGCGCCGAAGGCGCCCTTGGCGGGCAGGAGCACGAAGTGAGCCTCGACAAATCCGGAACTAAAGCAGCATCGATAGCGGGTGGCGCTTCAGTACTGCGCAGCTTCCCGGCGCATAGCACCGAAGATTCGAGTGGTGAGCCCCCCTCATGGCGATGGCAAGAAAGGCGTGCAGCATCTTCGCCATGTATGGACGCCGCAGACGCTGACGAGTCCGTCCACATTGTGGTTGAACTTGCACATTCGGCTGCGCCCCTCATGCGCGCCAGTGTTCCCCCACTGGACACTGATCTTCGTGTACGCGGGGCCGCAGGCCTAGGCCGCGACTTGAAATCAGACTGCAGTTGGCAAGACCATCGGCAGACCGGCAACCCTCCGCTCTGTTTTTTTTCTCCGCGCGGAAGCATCCGGACGAGCCGACCGTCGAGTCCATTAACCAAAGTCTTCGTGCTGCTTGCATCGGTACACGCAAGCGGGTCACAATGCCCGCAACCGGATGCCCCGATGCCACGGAAATCTGCGGGATTCGCAGGTCGAGAAGGTTGGCGGAGGGGGCGGGATTCGAACCCGCGATACGACTCATCGCCGTATACACACTTTCCAGGCGTGCGCCTTCAACCACTCGGCCACCCCTCCTCTTCGGCGCCGGGAATTTAGTCGCCGCCCGAAGGGGGCGCAACCCGGCGCGGCGGCTCAGTCGCCGGCCCCGGCGAGCCGCGCCTCGAGGGACCGGCGGCGTCTCCGCCCGCCGAGCGCCAGCCGCTCCAGGGCGAGGTAGACCACCGGCGTCGTGAACAGCGTCAGCACCTGCGAGACGAGGAGCCCGCCGATCACCGCGACGCCGAGCGGGCGGCGCAGCTCCGCCCCGGCGCCGTCGGCGAGCACGAGCGGCAGCGCGCCGAGAATCGCCGCCATCGTCGTCATCATGATCGGGCGGAAGCGCACGATCGCGGCCCGGCGGATCGCAGCTTCGGGCGCTAGCCCGTCGCGCCGCTCCGCCTCCAGCGCGAAGTCGACCATCATGATCGCGTTCTTCTTCACGATCCCGATGAGGAGCACGATCCCGATCATCGAAATGATGGTGAGCTGATCTCCGGTGAGGAGGATCGCGAGCAGCGCGCCGACGCCCGCCGACGGCACCGTCGAAAGGATCGTCAGCGGGTGGATGAAGCTCTCGTAGAGGACGCCCAGGAGAATGTAGACGGCGAGAAGCGCCGTCAGCACGAGGAGCGGCTGGGTCGAGAGCGCGGCGTGGAAGGCACGGGCGGTCCCCTCGAAATTGCCGACGAGGCTCGCCGGCGCCCCCATTTCGACGAGCGCCGCGCGAACGGCCTCCGTCGCCTCGCTCAGCGCGACGCCCTCGGCGAGGTTGAACGAGATCGTCACCGAGGGAAGCGAGCCCTGGTGGAAGATCGCGAGCGGCGAGGTGCCGAACTCGAACCGGGCGACGCTCGAGAGCGGCACCAGCTTGCCGCTCCGCGATTTCACGAAGATCTTGTCGAGGCCCGAGGGATCGAGCTGGTAGCGCGGGGCAGCCTCGAGCACCACCTTGTACTGGTCGAGCGCGGCATACATCGTCGAGACTTGGCGCTGGCCGAAGGCGCTGTAGAGCGCGTCGTCGATCGCCTGCGAGGAAACGCCGAGCCGGGCCGCGGCATCGCGGTCCACCACGACCGTCATCTCCAGGCCGGCACGTTCCCGGTCGCTCGCGACGTCGGCGAGCTGCGGCAGCTGGCGCAGCCGGTCGAGCACCAGCGGCGCCCAATGAAAGAGCTCGGCGAGGTCGCCGCTCTGCAGCGTGAACTGGTAGAGCGACTTCGCCTGCCGCCCGCCGATCCGCACGTCCTGGGCCGGCTGGAGATAGGTCGTTATCCCGTCGACGCGGGCGAGCTTCGGGCGGAGCCTCGCGATGACGGCGTCGACCCCGACCTCGCGCTCGCCGCGCGGCTTCAGGCTGATGAAGAGGCGGCCGCTGCTCATCGACCGCGAGAAGCCTTCGCTGCCGATCGAGGCGGTGAGGCCGTCCACCGCCGGATCGGCGAGGATCGTCTCGGCGACCTTCTGCTGCCGCTCCGCCATCGCGGCGAAGGAGATGTCGCTCGGCGCCTCGGTCCATCCGATGAGGATCCCCGTGTCCTGCGAGGGCAGGAACCCCTTCGGCACGACGGCGTAGAGCCAGACGGAGAGGCCGATGGTCGCCGCCGTCGCCGCCAGCATCAGCGCGCGGTTCCGGAGCGCCCAGTCGAGACCCCGCTCGTAGCCGAGCGTCAGCCGCTCGAAGAACCGGCTCGCCGAGCGCTCGAAGCGGCCTGGGCTCCGCGCGCCGGCCTCGCGGCGCAGCAGCCGCGCGCACATCATCGGCGTCAGCGTGAGGGAAACGAGCGCCGAGACCGCGATCGCCGCCGACATCGTTCCGGCGAACTCCCGGAACATGCGGCCGATGACGCCGCCCATGAAGAAGATCGGTATGAAGACGGCGACGAGCGAAAGGCTCATCGAAAGGACGGTGAACCCCACCTCGCGCGCACCGTCGAGCGCGGCGCGGAACGGGGTCTTGCCCGCCTCGAGGTGCCGGTGCGCGTTCTCGAGCACCACGATCGCGTCGTCGACGACGAAGCCGGCGGAGATCGTGAGCGCCATGAGCGAGAGCGTGTCGAGGCTGTACCCGGCGAGATACATCACCGGGAACGTGCCTGCGATGGCGAGCGGAATGGCGGCGCTCGGGATGAGGGTCGCGCGCACGCGGCGCAGGAACGCGAAAACGACGAGAACGACGAGGACGATGCTGGCGGCGAGCGTCAGCTGCACCTCGCGGAGCGAGGCGCGGATCGTTTCCGTCCGGTCGTTGACCACGCTGACCTTGATCGAGGGCGGCAGCCAGCGCTCGAGCGCGGGAAGCTCGGCGCGAACGGCGTCGACCGTATCGACGACGTTCGCCCCGGCCTGCTTGTAGACCCAGACCGTCACCGCGCGGTCGCGGTTGCGCCAGGCCGCGACGCGCGTGTTCTGCGCCGCATCGACCACCTCCGCGATGTCGCCGAGGCGGACCGGTACACCGTTCCTCGTCGTCACGATGATGTCGCGGTACGCCTCGGCGCCGAAGAGCTGGTCGTTGACGCCGATCGTGAAGGACCGGCTCTCGCCGTCGATGCTGCCCTTGGGTCCCGACGCGTTCGCGGCGACTATCGCCGCGCGCACGTCGTCGAAGCCGAGCCCCATGCCGGCGAGCGCGCCGGGATCGACGCGCACGCGCACCGCCGCCTTCTCGGCGCCGGCGATGACGACCTGGCTGACGCCCGGCACCTGGCTGAGACGCTGGCCGAGGACGCGATCGGCGTAGTCGTAGACGTCGCTGGGCGCCAGCACCTCCGAGGTGAGCGCGAGGCTCAGCACCGGCGCGTCCGCGGGATTGACCTTCCTCAGGCGCGGCAGGCTCGGCAGGTCCTCGGGCAGGTCGGCGACCGCGCCGTTGATCGCTGCCTGGACGTCCTTCGCGGCCGCCTCGATGCTGCGGTCGAGATCGAACTGCACGACGATGCTCGTGCTGCCGGTCCCGCTCGAGGAGGTGATCTCGGTGACCCCGGCGATCGCGCCGAGGCGCCGCGCGGGCGGCGCCCCCCCCGGGTGGGGCCGGGCGGCGGGGGGGGGGCCCGGGGGGTGGGGTAATA
>JADGGZ010000291.1 GCA_019689675.1 Rhodospirillales bacterium
GCCCACGCCCTCCCAGGCGGTGACGGCGTGGCGGGCCAGCGCCTTGACGAGGAAGGCGAAGGACAGGCCGCGCGCCATGTCGGGGTCGAGGTCCGGATCAGCGAGGCGGATCGCGGCGAGGCGGCGCGCGGCGGCGGCCTGGGCCACGGCCATCACGGCGGTGGTGACCGGCTTGATCTCGACGCGCACGCCGCGCGGCAGGTCGAGCCAGTACGGCTCGGTGGGAAGGTCGAGGGTGAGCATCGGCTTCTCTCCTGGTGAAGGCGTGATCCCTGTGCGCCGGAGCGGATGGGGCACGGCCTCGCGGACATGCTGGGCTGCCTCCTGCTGATAAGCGCCACCGGGAACAAGGACGGCAACGCCGCCGACGGCAGGGCGCGGCCCAAGGCGTCTGCATGGGTATTTTTCGTGATCCCGGCTTCCCAGAGATTGACGTCATACGATGGCGTCTGTATATCGGCTCATACCACGCCCGCTTTCCCGTGAATTGACGTCAAGGAGGACTGCCCGCCGTGCTCGACGCTCAGCCGCTCGCCTTCACCGCCCATGCGCAGGCCCGCTGTCAGCAGCGCGGCATCCGCCGCGAAGCGATCGAGAGGATCCTCGACCACGGATGTGCGGCCCGCGTCTGCGGCGCTGACAGCTACTTTCTCGACAAAATGGGGCGCCGCCGCTTGCGGCAGGATCTCGGCGCGCACGGCTTCCGCGCCATCGAACGATGGCTCAATGCCTACGTCGTCGTCGCCGACGACGGCCAAATCATCACCGTCGCCCAGCGCACCCGCCGGCTCCGGCGCCACTGAGCGCTGCCCAGCTCCGCCATTCCAACCCGCAAGGAGACCGCCACCTTGGACGCCATCGTCCGCACTGACCTCGTCGACCGCTTCGCTCCCGTCATTGCCGCGCACCGCGGTGGCCCGTTTCTGCAGGGCGAGATGCTCGACGCCCTCACCCTGCATCGCGAGGGCAACCTGACCATCGCTTGGGCGCCTTTCGACCATGTCCCGGCCAACGCACGCCTTGTGATCGTCGGCATCACGCCGGGCCGCCAGCAGGCCGAGAACGCCCTTTCGGCTTTCCAGAAGGCCCTCGCTCAAGGGGCATCATCCGCCGAGGCGTCGCGCCGCGCGAAGCTGACCGGCGCCTTCTCGGGGCCGATGCGCGAGAACCTGGTCGCCATGATGGACCGCATCGGCGTGCCGCGTGTCCTGCGCCTGCGAAGCGCTGCCGAGATGTTCGATGTTCGCCGCGAGCTCATCCACCTCACCTCGGCGCTGCGCTATCCGGTTTTCGTTGCAGGTGAGAACTACAACGGCGCGCCTGACATGCTCCGCACGCCATTGCTCCGCCGGATGGTGGAGGTCCAACTCGCCGAGGAGGCGCGGGCTTTACCTGGGGCGCTCTGGCTGCCGCTCGGGCCGAAGCCGACCGCGGCGCTCGTTCACTTGGCAGAACTCGGGGTCATTGACCGCGATCGCATCCTCGATGGCCTGCCGCATCCGAGCGGCGCGAACGCCGAACGCATCGCCTACTTCCTTGGGCGTAAGCCGCGCACCGCCCTCTCAGCGAAGACGCGTCCCGCGCCGATCGACGAGGCGCGCGAGCGCCTAACCGCACGCCTCGCCCGTCTGGGAGCGAGCGCCTGAAGGAGGTCGCCGATGAACGGTATCAGCATCACCCGCCGCGATCCGGCGAACGGCAAGGTCCAGACGCCGCACCTTTACAGGGGCGGCTACTACAAGGTGGCCGATCCCGCCTTCGGCGAGGACAAAAAGAGGGCGAAATTCCAGATCAAGGTGCGGACGCTCGACGAGGTCCTCGCCTTCGTCCGACGTGGCTTCCATGTCCGCATGTCCGCTGGACGCGGCGAGGCCGGACCGTCGCTGATCACCCCGGACAACCTCACGGTCCGCGTCGCAGGAGAGAGGCCATGAACACGGATGCGCGGCAGCCGGGCACCGAACTGTCCGACGAGGAAAAGGCGCGTGCAATCGACGCCGGCGCTGCCTGGGTCGACGATTACCTCGACCGTTACGGCTTGATGGTCGAGGGTCTCCAGCGCGCCCTTGCCAAGCACGCGCTTGGGCAGCTGCTGCTGGCGCTCGGCCCACGCTATGGCAAGATCGCCGTGTCGCGGGTGTTGGAGGCGATCATCCAGTCCGTGCCGCAGGACGAGAAGGGTGACCACATCCGCCGGCGGATCCACGAGGGCGACGTCTCGCTGCTCGACGATGAGAGCGCCGACTTTGACTGGTTGGATCTGTCGGCGGAGATCGCGCACCTCTTCGCCTTTGCCCGCTACGGCTACGGCCGTCACTTGGATCCCGATAAGTCGCGCGCGGAGATCGAGGAGTTGCTCATCCACTTCCGTCGCGTTGTCGCCGACGCTGGCATCCGTGCCGCTGCCGGCGACGATGCGGACTGGCTGGCGGACACCCTCGCGGCCGCCGAGGCGCGCTGGGCAGTCGACCATGGCAGGGCGGTTATGCCCGACGACTTGGCTGCGCTCGCTGGCGTCAAGCCGAAGACAATCGCTAACCTCCTCGCCGCGCGAGAGCTGTCGACTGACGCCGATGGCCGGATCCCGGCCGCGGAGGCCCTGCGCTATCTGGAACGGCGCGAGGGCTTCGTTCGCTCGAATTGGCAATATGGCGCCGACCAAGTCGCGGCGCCTGCGCGCGAGGAGACAACGGTGCTCGCGGAGCAGGTCTTCGTGCCGGTGGACAGCGATGGCAACGCGTTCTTGCCCTCTATGGCCCGCCGCGGCCGCGACGGGGTCCTCCGCTATGCGATCGGCGCGAAGAGCGATCCCGACTACGTCGAGGACTATTGGGAGGCGCTCGACCGTCTCGCCCGCATGCCGACGCCGCGGTGGCGACGCCCGCCAGCGTCCGGCAAGGGTGGCTGGAGTCTGGTCAGCGCGCAGGATGGCTGGCGGCGCTTTGCGCGCGCAGATCTCGAGCGGATGATCACGGCGATGCGTACTCGGTGAACAGCGCGGGTAACGCCGCCGGCGTCAGCCGTACTCCGCTTCAGCCTGCTGGTTCCGCAGCACGGCGGTCATCATGCGCGTCGCGGTGGCGTTGTAGGCGGCGCGGAACGCGAAGCTCGCCTCGACGCCGGCCGGCCCCTCGACCGGCGTCTTGGCCAGCGCCAGGTAGACCTCGTGCAGCGTGAAGGTGAGGCTGCGGTTGGCGTCGATCGTGTAGGAAAAGGCGAACTCCGCCGCCGTGCCGTTCTGCGCCTGGGTCAGCAGGGTGGTGTCGGCGAAGCGCGCGGTGATCTGGCCCGTGGCGCGCGCGATGCCGGGGTCCACACCCTCGACCTTCCGGTCGGCGCGGATGGTGCGCACCATCTCCATGCCGTTGGCGTAGGTCAGGCGCGCGCCGGTCACCTGGGCGAGCGCGGCGCCGTTGCGGCTGATCGCTCCCTGCGCCTTGTGGAAGGCGGTGTAGGCGGCGCTGGTCGGCGTGCCGCCCGAGCTCGCGGCGCCGCGCGCCGAGCCCTGCCCCATCAGCCCGATGGTCGCGGTGGCGGGGCCGGTCGGCGAGAAGTCGATCTCCAGCGTGTCGGCCCGCACGCCGGTGCAGAGATCGTAGTTCGGCACGTCCGGGTAGCCGATCTCGACGCTGTTCGACGGCAGCGCGGCGGCGCCCGAGCCGAAGCTGTGGACGAAGTTCGGGTCGGTGCCGGTGGTGGTCGGCGGGCCGAGCAGCAGCCGCAGCCAGTGGCCGATGTTGACGAGGTCGACCGGCACCACCGCCTGGCCCTGGACGGTGACGGTGTCGAGGAAGGGGGCGGCCGGATCGCGGCTGGAGCCGACGCCGATGACGTCGGCATCGAGCAGCGGCTGCTCGGCGCCGAGGTCGCAGGACAGGAAGGGCAGGCGCCGCCAGTCGCCCGCGGGCGCGGTGCCGTAGGTCGCCTCCGGGATCATGAGCAGGCGGCAATTGGCGCCGATGGCACGGGGCATCGGAGGTCTCCGGGATCAGCGGGAGGAAGGAGCGTCAGGCCAGCGG
Organism: Rhodospirillales bacterium; assembly: GCA_019689675.1. GTDB lineage: Bacteria > Pseudomonadota > Alphaproteobacteria > ATCC43930 > CGMCC-115725 > JADGGZ01. The sequence goes on from JADGGZ010000291.1 coordinate 4,020, forward strand.
CGAGCCGGTGGTG
>JADGGZ010000051.1 GCA_019689675.1 Rhodospirillales bacterium
GGAAGCGACGTGACGATCGTCACCTATGGCGCCACCGTCGCGACCGCGCTCGAGGCGGCGACCACGCTGGCCGCCGATTCGATCGAGGCCGAGATCGTCGACCTGCGCTCGCTCCAGCCGTGGGACGAAGAGGCGGTTCTCGCGTCGCTGTCGCGCACCCATCGGCTCGTCGTCCTGCACGAGGCGGTCGAGGCGTTCGGCGTCGGTGCCGAAATCGCGGCGCGGATGGCGGATATCGGATTCGACGAGCTGGACGCGCCGATCGTGCGCGTCGGCGCACCTTTCATGCCGGTGCCTTTCGCCAAGTCCCTCGAGGACTCCTACCGGCCGGACGCCGGGCGCGTCGTCGCTGCCGTGCGGCGGGTGCTCGCCTGATCAGCGAAAAGCGACCGAGGTTTTGAGATGAGTGACAGCATCGTTATCGAGAAAAAGGGCAATGTCGGCATCCTGACGGTCAACCGGCCGAAGGTGCTGAATGCGCTCGACGTGCCGACGATCCTCGAGCTGGAGAAGGGCTTCTCCGCTCTCGAGAGCGACCAGGAGGTGCGCGTCATCGTCGTGACGGGCGCGGGCGACAAGGCTTTCGTCGCCGGCGGCGACATCGCCGATCTCGAGAGCCGGCAGGGGCTGCAGCATTACCAGGAGTTCGCGGAGACCATCCATCGCGTCTTCCGCAAAATCGAAATCTCCGACAAGCCGACGATCGGCGCGATCAACGGCTACGCGCTGGGCGGCGGAACGGAGCTCATCCTCGCGCTCGACATCCGCATCGCCGCCGACACCGCGCGCCTCGGCCTTCCCGAAATCTCGCTCGGCCTCTTTCCGGGGGCCGGCGGCACGCAGCGGCTCATTCGCCAGGTGCCGCTTTGCCGGGCGAAGGAGATCATGTTCACGGGCGCGCACATGTCCGCCGCCGAGGCTGCGGAGATCGGGCTGATCAACAGGGTGGTGCCCAAGGCCGCCCTGATGGACGAGGTCATGAAGACGGCCGAGGTGATCGCGAAGAAGTCGCCGCTCGTCCTGAAGCTCCTGAAGCGGACGCTGCGCGACGGCGGCGACATGCCGCTTTCGGCCGCGCTCGGTCACGAGCAGGCCGTCGTGAGCCTCGTCTTCGACAGCGCGGATGCGCACGAGGGCTGCCGGGCCTTTCTAGAGAAACGGGATGCCGTCTTCGTCGGGAAATAAAGCGACCGAGGCCGGCGTGTCGCAGATCGTCATGCCGAAGCTCGGCCTTACGATGACCGAGGGGATCCTCGCCGAGTGGCGGGTGAAGCCTGGCGAGCGCGTTCGCGCCGGCGACGTGGTGTTCGTCGTCGAGACGGACAAGATCGCCAACGAGATCGAGGCGCCGAGCGACGGGGAGGTGCTGGAGCTGCTCGTGGAGAGCGGCGCGACGGTGCCGGTCGGAACGCCGCTGATGCGCTGGACGGGCAAACCGCTGTCCGGCGAGGAGCCGGCCGCGAACGGCCACGATGCGGAGAAACCTGCCTCGGGCGTTGAAGAGTCAAGGCGGATTGCCGCGGAGGCGCGAGCCGCCAGGCCGGCCAGAGACGCCAAGCGGATCGTGGCGACCCCGCTGGCGCGGCGGATCGCGCGCGAGCTCGGCGTCGATCTCGAAAGCGTCCGGGGAAGCGGACCGCACGGCCGCATCAAGGCCGCCGACGTCGAGGCGGTCCGCGCACGGCAGCCGGCTCCCGCCGAGGCGCCGGCAGCCCAGGCACCTCGGGCGGAGCCCGTTCCGCTATCGGCCAAGCACCAGGTCATGGTGCGCCGCGTCGTCGCGGCGAAGCGCGACGTGCCGCATTTCTACCTGACGCGCCGCGCCGAGGTCTCGACGCTTCTCGCCCTCCGCGCCCAGGTCAACTCGGCGGGAGGCCCGAAAGCCACCGTCACCCACTTCATCCTGAAGGCGGTCGGCCGTGCGCTGCTCGCCGTTCCGGACGCGAACCGCATTTGGACCGAGCGCGGCCTCCTGTCTTTCGACGAGACGGATGTCGGAATGGTGGTGGACACCCGAGAGGGGCTGTTCATCCCGATCCTGCGCGATGTCGGACGCAAGCCGCTCGACCGGTTGTGCGCGGAGGCGACCGAGCTTGCCGAGCGTGCCCGTTCCGGGCGGCTCGCCCGCGACGACCTGGAAGGAGGCGCGATCAGCGTCTCGAATCTGGGCATGACGGGCGTCGAGGGCGTCACGCCCATCATCAATGTCCCGCAATCGGCGATCCTCGGCGTGGGCGCCGTGAGCGAGATCTTCCGACCCGACGCGACGGGCGCCCCCGTGCTGAAACGCGAGATCCTGCTGACGCTCGCTTGCGATCACCGGGTCTTCAACGGCGTGAGCGGAGCGCGCTTCCTGGACGCCGTGGTCGCCGGCCTCGAGAACCCATACGCACTCTTTCTCACGCAGTCATAGGCGAGTCTGATGGATTTCCTGCGCAGTGACGAACAGCGCCTGATGGTGGATACGGCCGCCAAGGTCGGCGAGAAATACGGGCTCGAGTACTGGCGCGATCTCGACGCGCGCAAGGCGTTCCCGCGCGAGCTCTGGCAGTCGGTCTGCGCGGCGGGGCTGGCGGCGGCGGCGCTGCCGCAAGAATACGGCGGCAGCGGCCTCGGCATGCTGGAGCTCGCCATGATCATCGAGACGCTGGCGGCGTCCGGCGCGGGCTCGACCGTCGGCCAGCTCTTCATGAACAACTCGATCTTCGGCGGCGTTTCCATCGCCCGCTTCGGGACCGAGGAGATGAAGCGGGCCTACCTGCCGAAGCTCGCCTCCGGCGAGATGCTCTTCTGCATGGCGCTGACGGAGCCTAATGCCGGATCTAACAGCCTCGAGATCGAGACCTTCGCGCGGCGCGACGGCAACGGCTTCCGCATCAACGGCCGCAAGATCTGGATCACGGGGGTCCCGGAGGCCCACAAGGTGCTGGCGATCGCCCGCACCAAGCGCAAGGACGAGGTGAGCCGGCGCACCGAAGGCATCACCATGTTCCTCATCGACCGGGACCGCGAGGGCCTGACGCACAGCCCCATCGAGAAGGTCGGGACGAACACCCTCACCTCGAGCCTCGTCTATTTCGACGACGTTTGGGCGGGTCCCGACGAAATCGTCGGCACGCTCGACAACGGCTGGCGCGAGCTGCTCGACGTGCTGAACACCGAGCGCATCGTCACCGCCGCCTGCCTCGTCGGAACCTGCGATCTGGCGCTTCGACTCGCCGTGGACTACGCGAACACCCGCAAGGTGTTCGGCAATACGCCGATCGGCGCCTACCAAGGGCTGCAATTCCCGCTCGCCCAGGCCTTCGCTCAGTCGGAATGCGCCCGGCTGATGAACTACAAGGCGGCCTCTCTCTTCGACAACGGCCTGCCCTACGGCACCGAAGCGAACATCGCCAAGCTGATCGCCTCGCAGGCAGCGCAGCTGGCGACCGAGCGGGCGATGCAGACGATGGGCGGCATGGGCTTCGCCAAGGAGAGCCACGTCGAGCGCCTGTGGCGGGATGCGCGGTTGTTCCGGTTCGCCCCGATCTCGGAGGAGATGATCCTGAACTTCATCGCGCAGCACAATCTGAAGCTTCCACGCTCCTACTGAGGAAGGTTCGTGGCGTCATGATGAATTTGAGCGCTTCCATCAAGTTCCACGCGACGCGTACTCCCGGCGCGACCGCCCTCATCTACGAGGGTGCACACATTTCCTACGCCGAGCTGTGGCAGCGCGTGCAGGCGCTGGCGGCATGGCTCGCCGGGCGAGGCATCGGCGAGGGCGACGTCGTCGCGGTGTTCATGAAGAACTCCCCGGCGTTCATCGAAACGGCGATCGCGACGAGCCACATCGGCGGCGTCTTCCTTCCCGTCAATTACCGCCTCGCCCGCGACGAGGTCGCCTACATTCTGGAGAACTCCGAGGCGAAGCTGCTCCTCGCCGACGACGAGTTCGAGCCGGTCGTCGGAGGCCTCCCCGGCCTCGTCCTCCTCGACAAGGCCGGGCAGAAGGACGTGCGCAGCTTCGCCGGAAGCCCGGAGCGCGCCGTTCCCGCCTGCTACCGCCGTCCCGACGACCTGTTCCGGCTGATGTACACCTCGGGCACCACCGATCGGCCGAAAGGGGTGATGCACAGCTACTCGAACGTCTATTGGAAGAACATCGACCACGTCATCTTCCTCGGCCTCACCGCTTCCGACCGGATCCTCGTGGTCGGCCCGCTCTATCATGTCGGCGCCTTCGATCTGCCCGGCATCGCCCTCCTGTGGATCGGCGGGACGATGTGCATTCTCCGCGAGTTCGACGAAGAGGCCGCGTTCACGGCGATCGAGCGCGAGCGCCTCACCTGCGCCTGGTTCGCCCCGGTGATGCTGGGGCGGCTGCTCGCCTACCCGCATCGCGACCGCTTCGACCGCTCGTCGCTGAAATGGGCGATCGGCGGCGGCGAGAAGACGCCCGAAGCGCGGATCCGCGCCTTCACCGAGCTTTTCCCGAACGGCCGCTACATCGACGGCTACGGGCTCACGGAGACGTGCAGCGGCGACACGCTCATGGAGGCCGGAAAGGAGATCGAGAAGATCGGCAGCACCGGCCGAGCGCTCGCGCATTGCGAGGTGGACATCCGCGACGACGCCGGGAACTCGCTGCCGCCGGGCGAGCAAGGCGAGATCTGCGTGCGCGGACCGAAGGTCACCGCCGGCTACTGGAAGGACCCGGAGAAGACCCGAAACAGCTTCTTCCCGGACGGCTGGTTCCGCACCGGCGACATCGGCTTCCTCGATTCCGAGGGCTTCCTCACGATCACCGATCGCAAGAAGGACATGATCCTGTCGGGCGGCGAGAATATCGCATCCTCCGAGGTCGAGCGCGTGATCTACACGATGCCCCAGGTGAGCGAGGTCGCCGTGATCGGCCTTCCTGATCCGCAGTGGGGCGAGCGCCCGGTCGCGATCGTGGTGCCGAAGCCCGGACAGACTCTCGATTACGAGACGCTGCGGGCGCATTGCCGCAAGCATCTCGCCGGGTTCAAGGTGCCGCGCGAATTGGTGCTGCGCGATTCGCTGCCGCGCAATCCCTCGGGCAAGATCCTGAAACGCACCCTTCGCGAGGAACTCGCGAAGAGCGGCTCAGCATGAAGGGAGAAGGACGCATGACTCTGACGCGCACTCTCGCCAAGTTCACGACCGGGCTGACGCACCGATCGATGCCGGCCGAGGTGGTCGAGAAGGCACGCGTTTGCCTTCTCAACGGCTACGGCATCGGCCTCGGCTCGCACGGCACCCCCTATGCCCCTGTGGCGCGACGCGCCGCGATCGCGATGGATGGCGGGCGTCCCGGCGACGCCACGCTTCTCTGTGACGGGCGGAAGGCGAGCGTGCCGGGCGCGGCCCTCGCCAATTCCGCCCTCTTCCACGGACGGGCGCAGGAGGATACCTGCGGGGCGGCGCATCTCGGTGCGATCATGATTCCCCTCCTTACGGCCCTCGCGGAAGCGCGAGACTATCCGATGTCGCGCTTTATCCCCGCGCTGGTCGCAGGCTACGAGGCGGGCGGCCTGCTCGAGGCCGCGTACGCGGGGCGCACGACGCCCGCGGGCCTGCGTGCCTCGCCGATCTACGGGACGATCGCGGCCGCGGCTGCCGCGTCCCGGCTGATGGAGCTCGACGAGGAGAGGACGGCCGCCGCGATCGCCAACGCGGCTTCCTTCTCCGGCGGCATCCTTCAGTCGTTCGCCGACGGGACCGACGAATGGCGCTACCAGGTCGGTGTCGCCGCGCGCAACGGCCTCGTCGCAGCCGAGCTCGCGCGCGCGGGCTCCGTCTCCGCGCCTCACGCCATCGAGGGCAGCGCCGGGTTCGTGAAGGCCTTCGCCCGCACCGACTGCGACGTCGGGGCGCTCGAAGCCCGCCTCGGAAAGGAATGGTCGATCGCGCGGGTGACGTTCAAGCCGTATCCGGTCTGCGCCTTCAACCAGACCCCCGTGATTTGCGCGCTCGCCCTGCGCGATCAGATCGGCGGCCGGCGCATCGCCTCGATCCGGGTCTCGATGAATCCGTACGAGACCGGGTACGCGGGCATGGATTCCACCGGCCCGTTCAATTCGATCTCGGGCACGCTGATGAGCATCCCGTTCTGCATCGCAGCGACCCTCGCCCGCGGCGTTCCGACGATGCGGATGATGACCACGTACGACGACGCCGAGGTGAACGCCCTTGTCGGACGGGTGCAGCTCGTCAGCGACGCTTCAATTCCCACCCTCTGCTGCCGTATCGAAGTCGAGCTCGAAAGCGGCGAGCGGATCGAGCGGTACGAGAAGAAGGTTCCGGCCGACTACAGCTTCTCCCGGTCGGAGGTCTCCGAGCTGGTCCGCAGGATCGGCGGGGAGATCGGAATTCCGGCCTCGGCCTACGACAGGCTGGAGCGGTTCGTGGATGCGCTGCCCGACGCCCGCATCGCCGACGTGATCGCCAGCTTCGCGGAAGCACCCGCGCTTCGGGACGCCGCCTGATGCAGGATGTCCCAGCGGATAACCGCCGGGCCGCACGGGACGAAGCTGCAGACGCTGCCGGCGCCATGACGGCGAGGGTGCCCGCGAAACGCGCGGTCCGGCGGTCGCGTCGGAGCCGGGCGGAAAGAAGCGAAGAGATCCGGCGGGCGCTCTTCCGCGCCGCGGCCGAGGTCGTCGGAGAGGTCGGCTACGCCGAAGCGTCGGTCGCCCGCATCACCGCGCGGGCGAACGTCGCGCAGGGCACGTTCTACAACTACTTCGAGTCGCGGCAGGACCTCTTCGACCAGCTCCTGCCGGGTCTCGGCGCATCCATGCTCGCTTTCATCATGGAGCGCGTGGATCCTGCCGCCACTGGCGCCGAGCGCGAGACGCAGCGGATTGCGGCCTATTTCCGCTTCCTCGAGGAGCACCCGGAATTCTACCGGATCCTGTACGAGGCGGAGACCCTTGCACCGGCGGCGCACCGTCAGCACATCGCCGTTGTGGCAGCCGGCTACGTCCGCGCCCTGAAGCGCAGCTGGCAACGCGGCGAGATGCCGGGCTTCGCGGAGCGCGAGCTGGAGCCGATCGCCTTCATCTTGCTCGCCGCGCGCGGCTATCTCAGCATGCGCTACGGCATGGGCGGCGCCGGTGGACGGGTTCCGGACTGGGTGGTCGAAGCCTATTCGAAGTTCGTGCGGCATGGCCTGTTTTCGGAGCCGCATGCCTCGACGCCAGACGGCGAAACGGACCGCGCCGCCAACGGACGCGGTGGTGCTCGAGAGCGGCCGGTTCCCGCAAGGAAGTCCGGCGGTCGCAGCGCCGGCACGAAAGGAAATCGGCGCGGACAGACCTTGTCAGGCTGAAGCGAAGCTAGGTGACCTTCGCGGCACCCGGCCGGGCGCTCCGCTTTTCGATGTTCCTGTGCGCCTCGCCCGGCGGAAGGCTCACCGGCACGCCGTCGCGTTCGAGCCGCGCGCGTGTCGTTTCGATCGGCGGCCGGTTCCACTCGCGTCCTGCCGCGATCGCCGCGAAGGTGCCGGCCGCCTGGCCCTGCAAGCCGATCGGCGCCATGTTGCGCGCGAACTTGTCGACCTCGTGCGTCATCGAGGCGCAGCGGCCGGCAACGACCAGGTTCGCCACCTCGTCGGTAACCATGCAGCCGAGCGGAAACTCGAAGCGCATCAGCTTCAGCGACAGCTTGCGCGCCCACTCGTCCGCGACCGAGCCTTCGTGCCCGTGATCCGGCCCGTGGATCTCCGCAGTGCCGTAGTCGACCGAGGTCATGACGGCGACCGAGTCCTCGAACCGCCTCCCGCTGGCGAGGTCGTCGTAGGTGAGCCTATGGCGCCCGCGGATGCGACGCGTCTCCCGGATTCCGAGATACGCCGAGGTGTCGACGAGAAAGCTGTTTTCGAAGCCGGGGAGGAGCTCCCGGCAGACGCGCACGATCGCGCGAAGCTGCCTCCTGCCTTCGACTTCGGCGCGCGTCACGTCCGCCGCATTCGTCCCGTCCACGTCGTAGACCCGCGTGCTGTTGCAGATCAGCACCGCCCGGTCGGTGTGCTCCTTCGCATTGACGCCGCTGAAGCGCAGGTAATTCACCGGCGCAGCCGGGTCGAGAAGCCCCATCCGCTTCGCCTTCTCGACGACCGAGAAGAAGCCGTCGATGCGCACGATGCCGTGCTCTAGGTCGACCACCCGACGGCCGTCGTCGCGCGAGACGTCCTCTGGATGGCGGTCGATGTAGTCCTTGAACCGCCGCAGGTCGATGTTGCCGATGCGGCCCATGACGGTCGCGGGGCGCATGGCGCCGTCCTCCTCGCGCCCCTTGACGAACGGGACCCCGGCGCGCGCCGCGACGTCGGCGTCGCCTGTGGCGTCGATGACGATCTTGGCGAGGACGGCCCGACGACCCGACTTGTTGTCGATGACCACCCCCTCGATCCGCCCGTCGCGCACGAGCGGCTCGGACACCCAGGTGTAGAGCAGCACGTCCGCGCCGGCTTCGAGCACGATCTCCAGAGCCGTGAGCTTGTAGGCCTCGATGTCCCAAGGCACGACGTCGCCGAGGCCCGCCCCCTGCTCGCGGGCGAGGCGCGTGAAGAACTCGCGCGGGAACCCGACGAGTTCGCTTGCCGGGATGACGATGAGCCCCATGGCGGAACCCGTCGCGGTCCCGCCGAGAAACCCGGCGCGCTCGATCAGCAAGGTCTTCGCCCCGTTGCGCGCCGCCGCGACCGCCGCGGCGATGCCGGCGACGCCGCCGCCGCATACGAGCACGTCGACCCGCGCGGCGATCGGCAGCGACTGCTGCCCGATCAGGACCTCGTTTTGTGAAACCTGGAACAAGGAGAGAGACTCCGCCAAATCTCCGACTGCCGCGGCGAGACTAGCGCGGACGAGCCGTAACCGGCAGGCACGAAAGCGACCGCCGCGACGCCGCCGACCGGCTCACGCGAAGCGGCGGCTGGCGAAATCGGCCGTCAGGGTTCCTGTCCGACCGCGGCATCGACCTTGCCGACCTTCGTGTCGCCGTCCGCCTCGTAGGTGTAGCGGAAGTCGCAGTGGCTCGCCCCGCCCATGATCGTTTGCGTTCGCGTCATCTTCAGCTTCGGGTCATAGCCCTCGCAAAAGCTGCCGTCCCGTTGGCAAGAGAGCAGGTGTCCGATCTCGCCGAGCCCCATCTCGCGGTACATCTCCGCGTAGCGGCATCGGACCACATCGAAGTGGTAACGCGTTTCGCTTTGCTCGCGCACCACGAGCTTCAGCGCATCTTCCTTCTGCCAGAGCGCGCTCATCTCGATGAAGTGCTGCAGCGAGGTTCCCTTCTCCGCGGCCGCGGCGAAGCGTTGCGCCTGCTCGATCGCGGAGCGGCGCACCGCGTCGCCGATCGTCTTCATCGCGACCTCCTTGCCGTGGCTCTCCTTCAGCACGGCATAGACATGGCCGAGGATCTCGGCCTCGATCCGCCGCTTGGCGAGCATGGAAAGGTTCTCGGGATGGGCCGGTGCAGGGGTTGGAACCTCTCGGCTGGAATCGCTCATGGAATGCCTCGTCTCCGTGGTTCAGACGGCGCGACCTCTGCGAGTGCCGCGGGGCTCACCTCACCGGCGGCGATGCGTTCGGACCAGCGGCGTCCGGGAATCGCGTCGATCAATGCCCGCGTGTACTCGTGGCGCGGCTCGGTGAAAACAGTGGCTGCAGGTCCCGTTTCGACGACCCGCCCGTCGTGCATGACGGCGACGAGGTCGCAGATCTGTGCGGCCACGCGGAGGTCGTGCGTCACGAAGAGCATCGACAGGCCGAGGCGGGACTTGAGGTCGGCAAGGAGCTGCAGCACCTGCGCCTGCACAGAGACGTCAAGCGCCGAGACCGGCTCGTCGGCGACGAGGATCTCGGGCTCGAGGGCCAGCGCGCGTGCGAGCCCGATCCGCTGCCTTTGGCCGCCTGAAAACTCGTGCGGGTAGCGATCGACGGAAGCAGGATCGAGTCCGACCAGCGCGAAGAGCTCGCGCGCTTTCGCCAACGCCTCTTTTCGCGGCGTCCCATGCGCTATCGGTCCCTGAGCGACTAGATCGCCTGCTCGTCGCCGGGGATTGAGGGATGCGAAAGGATCCTGAAACACCATCTGCACGCGCCGCCGCTCCGCACGCAGCTCGCGCTTCGACATCGCGGTGACATCAACGTCCCCGATTCGAATCGTGCCTTCGTCCGGGTCGAGCAGGCGGACGATGCAGCGGGCCATCGTCGACTTCCCCGACCCCGATTCGCCGACGATCCCGAGCGTGGCGCCTTTCGGCAGGCTCAGCGATACGCGATCGAGCGCCCGGGTGACACGAACGCCGCGGCCGAGAAATCCGCCGGTTCGGAACACCTTCGTGAGGTCCTTGACGGTCAGCGCCGGCGCGTCGGCGACCGGCTTTGGCGCCGGCGGCACGAGCGAGGGGACGGCGGCGAGCAGCTGTCGCGTGTAGGGATGACGGGGTGCTTCGAGGAGCTCGCGGACAGGTCCCTCCTCCACGAGCTCGCCGTTCTGCATCACCGCGACCCGGTCCGCGATTTCCGCGACTACCCCGAAGTCGTGGGTGATGAACAGAACCGCCATTCCGTTCCGCCGCTGCAGGTCGCGAATGAGGGCCAGGATCTGCGCCTGGGTCGTCACGTCGAGAGCGGTCGTCGGCTCGTCGGCGATCAGCACGCGCGGCTCGAGCGCGAGCGCCATCGCGATCATCGCGCGCTGACGCTGCCCGCCCGAAAGCTCGTGCGGGTAAGCACGCGCCGAAGCGGCGGGGTCGGGAATCCGAACCTCCTCGAGCAGCGCGAGCACGCGGGCCTCGATCTCCCGCCTGCCGAGTCTCGTGTGGATCCGGAACATCTCCCCGATCTGGTCGCCGATCGTGCGCAGCGGATTGAGGGCCGTCATCGGCTCCTGGAAAACCATAGCGATTCGCCCGCCGCGGATCTCCCGCATCTCCGCCTCGGAAACCGACAGGAGGTCGCGGCCCTCGAACAAGATGCGTCCGCTCTCGACGCGCACGCCGGGCGGCAGAAGCCGCATGATCGCATTCGCGGCCATCGACTTGCCGGACCCCGATTCCCCGACGATGCACAGGATCTCGTTCGCGTGCGCCTCGAGCTCCAAAGCCCGGACGGCGTGCGCTCGGTCGGCCCCTTTGGGCAGCCGGACGCTCAGCCTCTCGATGCGCAGCAGCGGCTCGCTGGCGGCGCTCATCGCGGCTTCAGCCTCGGATTGAGCGCGTCGTTGAGGCCCTGTCCGACCAGCGATACGGCGAGAACGGTGAGGAGGATGGCGACGCCGGGGATCGCCGACACGTACCATTGGGTACGCAGGACGCCGCGCCCATGGCCGATGAGATTGCCCCACGAGGCGACGTTCGGGTCGGAAAGGTTGAGGAAGGCGAGCGCCGATTCCAGCAGGATCGCAAGCGCCATGACGACGCTCGCATAGACGATCAGCGGCGGCATGGCATTCGGCAGGATTTCCCGGAAGATGATCGCGCTGTCGCGCAGCCCGAGCGTGCGGCAGGCCTGGACGAACTCGCGGTTGCGCAGCGTCAGGAACTCGGCCCGCGCGAGACGCGCCGGCGCCGGCCACGAGACGATGCCGATCGCCAGCGTGACGGTGACAATGCTCGAGCCGAATACCGCGACCAGGACGAGCAGCAGGAGGAAGCTCGGTACGGTCTGGAACGCCTCGGTGACGCGCATCAGGAGGTCGTCGATCAAGCCGCCGTAGTATCCCGCGACGGCGCCGACGATGATGCCGAGCGCGATCGCCACGATGGTCGCGACGAAGCCGATCAGCAGAGAGATCCGCGCGCCATGGAATATCTGGGCGGCGATGTCGCGCCCGGAAGCGTCCGTGCCCAGGAGAAAGCGGGCGTTCTGAAACGGCCATTGCAGAGGACGTCCTGCCAGGGCCAGCGGATCGCGCGGATAGAGGAGATCGGCGCTGCCAGCCATCGCCAGCACAAGGAGGAGAAGGACCAGCCCGATCGCGGCCCCCGGATTGCGCAGATAGCGGCGGAGAAATCCCATCTTTCAGGTCTGGGAACCGATCCGCGGGTCGAGCCGCGCGTACGCGATGTCTACGAGGAAGTTGATGACGATGACGAGCAGGGCCGAGACGAACACGATCCCGAGCAGTGTATTGAGATCGCGCTGCACGACCGATTCGTAGGCGAGGCGGCCGAGGCCGGGCAGCGCGAAGACGCTCTCCACGACGACGGAGCCGCCGAGCATCGTGCCCGCTTGCAGGCCGATGAGCGTGACCATCGGCAGAAGGGCGTTCCGGAGAACGTGGCGACGGACGACGCCGTGCTCGGCGAGGCCCTTCGCGCGTGCGGTGCGCACGAAATCGAGCGTGAGCACCTCGAGCATCGACGCGCGCATGATCCGCAGATAGATCGCGAGAAAGATCAGCGCGAGCGTGACGGTCGGCAATACGAGGTGCAGGGCGATGTCGATCGCGCGATCGATCCCGGTATAGCCCGAGCCGATCGTCTCGAAGCCGCCCGGCGGCAGCCATCCGAGCCAGACCGCGAATACGACGATCCCCATGAGGCCGAACCAGAACGACGGCGTCGCGTAGAAGATGAGGCCCAGCGTGGAGATGAGCGTGTCCGGCCATTGATTGACGCGGCGGGCCGCGACGACCCCGAGCGCCATGCCTGCCGCGAAGGCGAACGACAGGGCCGACACCATCAAGAGCAGCGTCGCCGGGAGCCGCTCCAGGATCACAGCGACGACCGGCTTGCCATAGATCGCCGAGTAGCCGAGATCGAGCCGAACCAGGCGCCAGAGATAGTTCATGAGCTGCGCCAGCACCGGGGCATCGAGCCCGTAGAACCGGCGCAGCTCCCCGATCATGGCAGGGTCCCCGCCCCCCATCTGCGCGACGAGCGCGTCCACCGTGTCGCCCGGCGCGAGCTGAAGGAGCAGGAACAGCCCTGCGAGGATGATGAGAAGCGTCGGCACGCTCGCGGCAAGCCGACGCAACGCCAACCCCAATATGCGCACGTCAGGTCGCGAGCCAGAGATCGGCCCAGCTGCTCGAGATCCAGCGCGGCGTGTTGTGGTGGTTCTGGAGCTTCTTGCTGGTGACCGAGATGAGCAGCCGCTCGATCGCCATCCAGAGCGGGATCTCCGTGTTGACCCGCTCGACCCAGTCCGCATAGAGCTGGCGGCGCTTGACGGGATCGATCTCGAAAGCCGCGGCGTCGATAAGCTTGTCCACCTCTTCGGACTGCCAGCCCCACTGGTTGGTCCACGGCGCTCCCTTCGGGCTCCCGGATCGATACCAGACGGTCGTCGACACCGCCGGATCGCCGCGATACTGGTGCCATCCGGTCGCCAGATCGAAGTTCCAATCCCTGTAGACGTTGGTGAGGAATCCGGCGGCATCGTAGCGGACGATCTCGACGGCGATGCCGATCTGCTGCAGCGACTGCTGCATGAAGGTCGACCACAGCGTGATGTCCTCGCCCCAGGGCGCAGGCAGGAGGCGGAGCGAGAAGCGCTTTCCGTCCGCCCCCTTGCTGTAACCCGCCTCGTCCAGGAGCGCCTCCGCCTTCTTGGGGTCGAACGGGTACTGCGGCGGCGTCTTCTTCGGATAGAAGGACGGAGAGGACGACGGGATCGGCCCGGTCGCGGGTTTCGCGAACCCGTAGAGGAAGTTCTCGCAGAAGAACGGAACGTCGATGGCGCGGATGATCGCCTCGCGCACGCGCCGGTCCGCGAGCTCCTTGCGGCGGAAGTTGAACTCGATCGTGTTCATCACCGCGTTGCCCTCGTTGCCGCGGCTCGATACCTCGAAATTGGACGACTTCTTCAGCCTGTCCAGATCTGCAAGGGGGAGCGCGCCTTCGGGGCTTATGTGAATTTCGCCGGCTTCGATCGCGGCCACGGCCGCCGCCTGGTCCGGAATGATCCGCCAGACGATCTGGTCGAGATAGGGGAAGCCCTTGCGCCAGTAGTCGTCGTTCCGCACGGCGATGATGTACTGGCCGCGTTCGTACCTCGAGAACTTGAAGGGGCCGGTGCCGATCGGCGCCGTGTTCGCCGGGTTCTCGAGGACGTTCGTCCCTTCGTAAACGTGCTTCGGCGCGACGTAGCCGAGGTCGGCCAGGGCGCGAAGCAGAAGATCGAGCGGCATCGGCCGCGAATACCGGAAGACGGCCGTGTGCGGGTCGGGCGTGTCGACCGCTTCCAGGTAGAGCTGCAGGGTCGTCCCGTAGTTGAGATGCTTTTTCCACATCTCCATGGCCGTGTACTGGACATCGGCCGCGGTGAACGGCTTGCCGTCGTGCCACTTCACGCCTTCGCGCAGCTTGAAGGTGATCGTCTTGCCGTCGGGCGAGGACTCCCACGACGTGGCCAGCACCGGCAGAGGATCGCCCTTGCCGTCGAGGTCGACGAGCGATTCCATGATCTTGCTCCCGACCACGTAGACGCCCGTCGAGGCGCGCAACGCCGGGTTGAGGATCCGTTGCTCGCCTTGCATGTGCGCCGTCACCGTGCCGCCGCGCCTCGGCGTGCCCTGCGCCCACGCGGCACGAGGCAGCACAAAAGGCGCCGCGGCGGACAGCGCTAGCGCGGATCCGGTCAGCAGGGCATCGCGGCGAGTGATCTTCATGGCTCTTTCTCGTCCTTTCGTATCAGCCTCGGCTTCGGCGGCGGCTCGATATCACGCGGCCGCATGTTTTACAATTGCAATGCGCGCATTTGTCACAATATGCATAATGATCATGTGAAACTAAGTCCGGATCTCGGCGCGGTCGAGGCGCCGGTAGCGCAGGAGCATGAGTGGCGCCAGTCGCCTCATGATGCCGTGGAACGGAAGCGGCGCGGGCGCGGTGAAGGGCATCGCCAGATCGCGGTCCGCGGCGCCGCAAACGGCTTTCGCGAACTCGCCGCCCAGCGCGACCGACAGACCGACGGCTCGGCCGTTGCATCCCGCCCAGGCGAAGGCGTCGGGGCCGAGCCGGTGGAAGCGCGGCAGATAGTCCTTCGTCATTCCGACATACCCGTTCCAGACGTAGTCGAAACGAACCTCGCCGATCTGCGGCCAGAGCCGGCGCAGGCGCGCGCCGATCATGGCTTCGAGACGCCGGCGGCGATCGACCGGCGCAAGGATCGCTCCGCCGGTGATAAGCCGGTTGCGCGCATCGTAGCGGGCGAAATAGAGCTCGCCGTGCGTGTCGGACATCGCCTGCCGCCCGGGAATGATCGACGCGCGGATTTCGTCCGGCAAGGGCCGTGTCGCCATCTGCCACGAAAGGATCGGCACCACCTCTTTGGCGATGCTCGGGGCAAGCGCCCGAGAGAACTCGCCCGAATAGGCGTTCGTGGCCAGGACGAGCGCGCGCGCCCGGACCTCGCCCGAGGGCGTTCGCACGACCCAGCGGTCGCCGTTTCGGCGGTAGTCGAGCGCCGGCGTGTGGCCGTGGATCGTCGCCCCCGCGGCGGCCGCCGCCCGCGCCAGTCCGCGTGCGAGGGCCAGCGGATTGATGTGCCCGCCGCTTCGGTTCCAGAAGCCGCCGTACCAGGCCTTCGAGCCGAGCATCGCGCGCACCTTCTCGGCGTCGAGCAGCTCGACCGGCGCCCCGCGCTTCGACCATTGCCGGTACCGGCGCTCGGCGATCGCGATGCGTCCCGGCGAGTGGACCGGCTGCACCCACCCGGTCTGCTCCGCCTCGGCTTCGATGCCGTGGCTGCGCGCGAGGTCGAACAGGATCGTCGCGCAATCGCGCAGCAGCGCGACGAAGCGCTCGCCGGCCTCGCCGTGCTTCGCCTCGATATCGTCGGGATCGGGGCGCGAGAGGGTCGGGATGACTTGACCGTTGTTGCGGCCCGAAGCGCCCCAGCCGGGTTCGGCAGCCTCGAGCACGACCACCTCGACGCCCGCCTTCCGAAGAGCGAGCGCGGTCGAAAGGCCGGTGAAGCCCGCCCCGATCACCACCGCATCGGTCGAGACCGTTCCTGAGAGCGGCGGGCAGTCGATTCCGGACGGCGTCACCGCCGACCAGATCGACCCATGATCTGCAACTGTGCCTGCCACCCGGGATCCGCGCATGAGATTTCCTTGCATCGAGAACGAGCTGCCACCGTCATTGCGGCTGCCGGGCCGATACTATCGATCCCGCTGACCGCATTCATCCGGGGCATCAATGAGCCGGGGTCGAGCCTTCGAACCGGAAGCGCTTTCGCCGCGGGCTGCGTGTCGCGTTCGGTGCGCTGGCGCGCGGCAGCGAGCGGCGCACGAGGCTCTGTCGAGCGCCGACGGCGCCCGACGAGGCACCGTACCCGCCCCGACTTTTGCCAAAGCGTTTAATAGGACTTCGGAAGCCCCAAGACGCGCTCAGCGATGAAGCTCAGAATAAGATGCGGGCTTATCGGCGCAATCCGCGGAATGAGGCTCTCGCGGAGATAACGTTCGACGTGGTACTCCCTGGCGTATCCCATCCCGCCATGGCTCATGACCGCGGTCTCGCAGGCGCGGAACGCCGCCTCGGCGGCGAGGTATTTGGCCGCGTTCGCCTCGGCGCCACACTCCGCGCCCCGGTCGTAGAGCGTCGCCGCCTTCAGCATCATGAGATTGGCGGCTTCGAGCTCCATCCAGCTCTTGGCGAGCGGATGCTGGATGCCCTGGTTCTGCCCGATCGGGCGGCCGAAGACGACGCGCTCTTTGGCGTACTGCGCAGCCTTCCGCAAGGCGGCGCGGCCGATCCCGACAGCCTCCGCCGCGATCAGGATGCGCTCGGGATTCATGCCGTGAAGGATCGAACGAAACCCATCGCCCTCGGCGCCGATCCGGTCGGCCGCGGGGACGACCATGCCGTCGACGAAAACCATGTTCGAATCGACCGCATGCCGGCCCATTTTCGGAATTTCACGAATCTCCGCCCGGGTCCGGTCGAGATCAGTATAGAAGAGCGTGAGACCGTCGGTCTTCCGCTTCACCTGTTCGAGCGGCGTGGTGCGCGTCAAGATCAGAACCTTGTTCGCGACCTGGGCGGTCGAAATCCAGATCTTCGTGCCGGAAAGGACGTAATTGTCCCCGCGCCGCTCGGCCTTGAACGTCAGCTGAGTGGTGTTGAGCCCGACATTCGGTTCCGTGACGGCGAAACAGGCCTTGTCGCGGCCGGCGATCAGCGGCGGCAGCATCCGCCGCTTCTGCTCGTCGGTGCCGAAAACGACCACCGGCTGCAGTCCGAAAATGTTCATGTGGACTGCGGAGGCGCCGCTCATCCCCGCACCCGATTCGGCGATCGCCTGCATCATGATGGCCGCCTCGGTAATGCCGAGGCCGCTGCCTCCGAACTCTTCGGGCATCGCGATGCCGAGCCAGCCGTCATCGGCGAGCGCCTTGTGGAAGTCGTGCGGGAACCCGCCGGCGCGGTCCCTCTCGAGCCAATATTCGTCGCCGAACCTCTGGCAAAGCCGGAGAATCGCCTCTCGAATTCGCTCCTGCTCGGGACTGAACGAGAAATCCACCTTCGACTCCTTGACAATGACGCTGGGGCTCCACGCGTTGCTCCGGATGCGCCCCTCCCACCCAGCTCCGCCCGGCGCAGGCCGTCCAAGCGACCTCTTACCACTCGCTCCCGCGCGCGGGCTCGGTCCGATACTGCCATGAACCCGCAATGCTGCGTTGCGACTTCGTCGCGAGGCGACCTCGACGCGAATTGCTACCACTCCCCTGTGCCGTCGCCGACGAGACATCGCAATTGCCCATCGCCGCTACGCCGCCGATCGAGGGCGGGAAGAACGCAGCCGTGAGCGACGACGAGGTCGCCTCTGAACGGTGAAAGGCTGAACACGGGAACGTGGCGCGGCGGCCTCGCAATCGTGGTCGTCTCGACGCTCGCCATGCAGGCGATCGTGGTGATGGCCTCGCTCACCGCGCCGGTGCTCGCCGCCGTAATCGCAGCAGACAGCGAACTGCCGGCGCATCTCGTCGGATATTATTCGGGGGCGATCTACGGGCTCGCGGCCCTGACCTCGGCAGCGGCGCCTTATCCGACCGCGCGGTTCGGCGTCATTCGCCTTCATCAGATCCTCTTGGCGGCGACCGCGCTCGGTCTGGGAGCGCTCGCGCTCGGAAACAGCACGGGCTTCATCCTCAGCGCCCTCCTGCTCGGCCTTGCCTACGGGCCAATCAATCCCGCAAGCACCGTCCTGCTCGCGCGTTTCGCGCCGCCGCACGCACGCGCCCGCATTTTCTCGCTCAAGCAGACGGCCGTTCCCCTCGGCGGCGTGCTTGCCGGCAGCGCAACCCCTGTTCTGGCGATATGGCTGGGCTGGCAAGGCGCGGCGCTCGCGATCGCCGTCGGCTGCGTGCTGCTGGGCGTGATCGTGCAGCGTTGGCGCGCGGCGCTCGACGCCGCGCCATCCCAGCCGTCGGTCCGCCCCCGCGTCGAGCTGGGACGCCCGATGAGAGTGATGCTGGCCACATCCGGGATGCGGGACATCGCCGCGGCCTCGTTCGCTTTCGGCGCCGTTCAGTTCAGCTTCAGCGCGGTCTTCCCGACCGTGCTCGCCGGGCTCGGCTGGGACGTCGTCGAGGCCGGCCTCGCGCTGTCGCTGGCGCTCCTGCTCAGCGTCGGTTCGCGCATCTTCTGGGGTTGGGCGGCCGACCTCATCGCGCCGCGGTCGGTGCTTTCCGGGCTCGGCCTCGTCATGGCTCTGGCGGCGACAGCGACCGCCTTCCTGCAGCCCGATTGGCCGAAGCCGCTCGTTCTCTGCGTCGCGGCAGCGTTCGGAATCTCGGCATCCGCCTGGAACGGCATCGCCATCGCTGAAGTCGTACGGCGCGCAGAACCGGAGGACATTCCCGCCGTGAGCGCCGGGACGATCGCCCTCACCTTCGCCGGCGCGCTGGCGGGCCCCTTGGCGTTCAGCGTGGCCGCGGGCCTTTTCGAGACATTTCGTCCTTTTTTCCTGATACTCGCAGCCGTCTCGGCATTGCCGAGCTTCCTTCTCGCACGGCCGCGCTGAGCCCGCGAGACGAGCCGCCGGCTGGAGTCGAGGCAAATCCGCTCCGCTTTGGAAACGATCGGCGTTGCCCGTGCCGTCATGCGGTGTAGCATGAAAAAGCGAGGCAGAAATGGCCGAGTGGCCCTACGAAACCCTAGCCATCAGCTTGGCCGGACACGGCGGCCAGCTCTCGTACATCACCGCCGTGTGGGCGCGATACGAGCAGAAGGGGCTCGTCGAGGCCGAACCGGCCGCTGGCGCGTATGGTCCGCCCTATCGCGTCACGCTCACAGCGGACGGCGAGCGCGCACTGAAGTCGCGCTGAGCCTCGTCGTACATCGACGTTCCCCGCCATCGCGCTCGTCCCCTCGCGCGATGTCATGGACGCATGCGCGCTGCGCACGCCACGGCTACTATCCGGGACCCTCACAGGAGTTATGGATGAGCGAGCCGGTTCTCTATTCGCAAGAAGCTTCCGTCGTAACGCTTACGATCAACCGTCCCGAGACGCGCAACGCGATTTCCGAGCGCGACGTCGTCGACGCGCTCGTCGGCCACCTCGAGCGCGCCGATGCGGACAAGTCGGTGAGGGTCGTCATCCTGACCGGAGCAGGAACCGCTTTCTCCTCAGGCGGCGATCTCAAGAAAATGGCCGGGCCCGACGGCGCTGCCAATCGGCGGCCGATCGAGAGCCGGGCCTATTATCTCGAGGGCATTCAGCGCATCCCGCTGACCTTCGCCAAGCTCGAGGTGCCGGTCATCGCGGCCGTGAACGGGCCGGCCATCGGCGCAGGGTGCGATCTCGCCTGCATGTGCGACATCCGCATCGCGGCGAAGAGCGCGAAATTCGCCGAGAGCTTCGTGAAGCTCGGCCTCATCCCGGGAGACGGCGGCGCCTGGCTTCTGCCGCGCGTCGTGGGACTTTCCAAGGCGCTCGAGCTCACGCTCACGGGCGACGTCATCGACGCGCAGGAGGCGCTCGCCTGCAATCTCGTCTCAGCCGTGGTCGATGACGAGGAGCTGATGCCGGCGGCGCGACGGCTCGCGGCCAAGATCGCCGCCAATCCCCCCGTCGCCGTTCGGATGGCGAAGCGGCTTGTGCGCGAGGGGCAGACGATGAGCCTTTCGAGCCTTTTGCAGCTCTCGGCCGCAATGCAGGCGATCGCCCATACGACTGCGGATCACAAGGAGGCGGTCACCGCTTTCGTCGAAAAGCGCAAGCCGCGCTTCGGCGGCGGCTGACCGGTCTTCTGTCCCTGGCGCCGAAGCGATCGGCCGGAGCAGAGGTCTGGTGGTTCACGTTCGGTTTCGACCGGGCTGCTGCCGGGCTATTGATCCAGCGCAATGCAGGCTCGGATGAGGCGAATACCTTCGGGCGACGTCAACCGTAGCCAAGGAGGCGGTAGATGCGCATTCTCGTGGTGCTCTCCCTGCTCGGGCTTGCTGCCTGCGCGTCGCTCAGCAACGAAGACCGCGCACTGATTGCGTCGGCCAACCAGAGCGCTCAGGAGGCGAAAGCCGAAGCGGCGCGCAGCGCCGAAATGGCTCGTCAGGCACAGCAGGCGGCGGAGCGCGCGAGCGCCGACGCCAGAGCGGCCAACCAGAAGGCCGACAGCATGTACCAACGGTCGCTTCGAAAGTAGGCGCTGCGCCCCCCCCGCCCGGGGGGGGGGCGGGCGCGGCCGCCCCCCCCCGGTCGCCCCCCCCC
>JADGGZ010000052.1 GCA_019689675.1 Rhodospirillales bacterium
GCATCGCCGCGATGCGGCTCCAGAGGTCGCGGTCGAGGGCGATCGAAAGAGCGCGCGCGGTGTCGGAGGCGTGGCGTTCTGCCGCGGCGCGCTGGGATTCGAGCGCTTCGTGCATGAGAAACGCTGAAAACCCGGCGAGCGGCAGCAGGGTCGCGACGACGAGGAAAATCAGTCGCCACCGAATCGACATCGACACTCCCGAACGACCCGCGCGCGCTCGCGCGCTTGCCGTATCTCCTGTCTCAAAGGGACAGGATTTACGTTCTCAGCCGCGAATCGCAACTTTTCGTCGCCGGGGAGCCCCCGCATTCGACGCTTGCGGGTCCGCCCGGCGCGTGGAATGAAGCGGCCTTGTGCCTCCCCTCACCCTGACGCTCATCGCCGCCCCGGGCGAGCTCAGCCCCGCCGACGTCGCGGCCGTCGCCGATGCGCTCGCCGGGCTCGGCGCCACGCCGGGGCGCCCGCGCCCCCTCTGCGAGAGAACGGCGTGCGACCTCGATTTCGGCGGGCTCGCGGCCGACCAGGCGGACGCTGCCGCGCGGCGGGCGCTCGGCGCGAGGCCGGTCGACGTCGTCGTCCAGCCCAGCGCCGGCCGGCGCAAGCGCCTTCTCGTGGCGGACATGGAATCGACCGTCATCGAGAACGAAATGCTCGACGAGCTCGCGGACTTCCTCGGGCTGCGGGCGGAGGTCGCCGAGATCACCCGCAGGGCGATGAACGACGAGCTCGACTTTACCGCCGCGCTCGAAGCGCGCGTCGCGCTCCTCAAAGGACTAGACGCGACCGTGCTCGATCGTGCCGCGGAGCGGATACGGATCATGCCGGGGGCCGTGGAGCTCGTCGCGACCATGCGCGCGAACGGCGCCTATTGCGCCCTCGTCTCCGGCGGTTTCCGCCATTTCACGGGGCCGATCCGCGAGCGCCTCGGATTCGACCGCGACATCGCGAACGAGCTCGTGATCGAGGGCGGGCGGCTCGCCGGCACGGTCCGGCACCCGGTCGTCACCCGCGAGACGAAGCTCGGCACGCTCATCGCCATTGCCGCCGAGCTTGCGCTCCCCCTCGCGGCGACGCTCGCGGTGGGCGACGGCGCCAACGACCTGCCGATGATCGAGGCGGCCGGGCTCGGGGTCGCGTTCCATGCGAAGCCGGCGGTCGCGGCGCGCGCGCGGGTGCGCATCGAGCACTGCGATCTGACCGCGCTCCTTTACGCGCAAGGCTATCGCGAAGACGAGATCCGCCGGCCGTGAAGCGCCCGCCGGTCTGGCTCCTCGTGGCGGTGACGGCGACGGGGTCGCTCGCCCTCAACATCTTCGTCCCGTCGGTACCGGGCCTCGTCACGTATTTCGCGACCGATCTCGCGACCGTGCAGCTCGCGATTTCGCTCTATCTCGTCGGCGTCGCCGGCGGGCAGCTCGTCTACGGCTCGCTGTCCGACCGGTTCGGACGACGACCGGTGCTGCTGGTCGGTCTCGTCGTCTACGTCTTCGGCGGGCTCGCCTGCGCGCTCGCGCCGGCGATCGAGGTGCTCGTCGCGGGGCGGGTACTCCAGGCGCTGGGCGCCTGCGCCGGATTCGTCATCGGCCGGGCGATGGTGCGCGACGTCTACGGACGCGAGCGCGCGGCGAGCGCGCTCGGCTATCTCACGGCCGCGGTGAGCGTCGTCCCGGCCGTCGCGCCGGCCATCGGCGGCACGCTCGAGGTCTGGTTCGGCTGGCGCGCCAGCTTCGTGCTGGTTGTGATCGTCGGTGTCGTCGTGCTCATGATCGCACACGCGAAGGCGCACGAGACGCATTTCGAGCGCCAGCCGGAAGGCTGGGGAGACCTCCTGAGAAGCTATGTCCGGCTTCTCTCCCTGCCCCGGTTCAGCGGCTATGCCTTCAACGTCGCGCTGACCTCGACCGCGTTCTTCGCGTTCATCACCGGCGCGCCCGTCATCATGGCGAACGCGCTGCATTACCCGCCGGACGCCTACGGCTGGTACTTCATCGGCATCTCGGGCTGCTACATGATCGGCAACGCGGTCTCCGGGCGCTTCACGATGCTCATCGGCCTCGACCGCATGGCGTGGAGCGGGACGATCCTCGCGCTCCTGTCGAGCACGACCCTGCTCGCGCTGGGGCTCGGGACCGAGCTGGGGCCGATCTTGCTTTTCGCGCCGATGTGGGTGGTCGCCTTCGGGAACGGGCTGTCGCAGCCGAACGCGACGGCGGCCGGGATCAGCGCCGACCCGCGACGGGTCGGGGCCGCCTCGGGCCTTCTCGGCGCGCTGCAGATGGGCTGCGGCGCGGTCGGGACCGCGCTCGTCGGCCATTTCAACGACGATACCGCGCTGCCGGTCGCGACGGTGATGGTGGCGAGCGCCCTCGCCGCGCTTCTGGCACTCGCGATCACAAGGAGGAGTCGATGACGATCAGGATCTGCGTCGCCGGCGCCACCGGCTGGACCGGAGGCAGCCTCGTCCCCGCGATCGAGGCGGCCCCCGATCTCGCGCTGACCGGCGCCGTCGCCCGGCGCGCAGCGGGAAAAACGATCGCCGGCATCACCGTCCAAGCGAGCGTCGCCGAGGCGCTCGACGCCGCGGCGGCCGACGTCCTCATCGACTACACGAGCCCGGAAGCGGTGAAAGGCAACGTCCTCGCGGCGCTGGAGCGCGGCGTCGCGGTCGTCGTCGGCACCTCGGGCCTCGCCGGCCCCGACTACGCCGAGATCGACGACGTCGCCCGGAGAAAGGGCGTCGGCGTCATCGCCGCCGGCAACTTCTCGCTGACGGCGGCGCTCCTGCAGCGTTTCGCGCTTCTCGCCGCGGCGCACGTGCCGCAATGGGAGATCCTCGACTACGCCGGTTTCGAGAAGCCCGACGTGCCGAGCGGCACCGCGCGCGAGCTCGCCGAGCGCCTCGGCGCGGTGCGCGCGCCCGCGGTCGGCGTGCCGGTGGAGAAGCTGCACGGGCCGAAGGAGACGCGCGGAGCGGAGATCGCCGGCGTGCGCGTCCACTCGGTCCGCCTGCCGGGCTACGTCCTCTCCTGCGAGGCGGTGTTCGGGCTTCCGGGCGAAAGGCTTTCGATCCGTCACGACGCGGGCGAGAGCGCGGCGCCCTACGTCGCCGGAACCCTCCTCGCCGCGCGGCGGGTCCGCGAGGTGACGGGGATCGTCCGCGGCCTCGACACCCTGCTCTTCGGGCCGGCCTAGAGCCCCGCCCCGAGCCGCTGCGAAGCTCGGGACCCCGGCGGGAGATCGGCCGAAACTTGCCGCCTCGGGCTTCCTCGCCTACATGGGCGCGGCAATGAACGACCTTCCCGCCGAGATCGCACGGCGGCGCACCTTCGCGATCATCTCGCACCCGGACGCCGGCAAGACCACGCTCACCGAGAAGCTGCTTCTCTTCGGCGGCGCCATCCAGCTCGCCGGCGAGGTGAAGGCGCGCGGCGACCGCCGCCGCGCGCGCTCGGACTGGATGAAGATCGAGCAGGAGCGCGGCATTTCGGTGAGCTCGGCCGTGATGACGTTCGAGCACGACGGCATCACCTTCAACCTGCTCGACACGCCGGGCCACCAGGACTTCTCCGAAGACACGTACCGGACGCTCACCGCGGTCGACAGCGCCGTCATGGTGCTCGACGCCGCGCGCGGCATCCAGGCGCAGACGCGCAAGCTCTTCGAGGTCTGCCGGCTGCGCGACGTGCCCATCATCACCTTCGTCAACAAGCTCGACCGCGAGGCGCGCGATCCCTTCGACCTCCTCGACGAGATCGAGAAGACGCTGGCGCTCGACGTCGCCCCTGCTTCCTGGCCGATCGGGATGGGGCGCGACTTTCTCGGGACCTACGACCTCTTCCGCGACGCGCTCCTCCTCTTCGAGCGCGGCGCCGGCGAGCGCGTGGTCGAGCCGATCAGGGTCGAGGGGCTCGGCGACCCGAAGCTCGAGACGCACCTTCCCGCGCATGCGGTGACGCGCCTGCGCGAGGAGGTCGAGATGGCGCGCGGACTCTGCCCGGAATTCGACCGCGACGCCTATCGCGCGGGCCACATGACGCCGGTCTATTTCGGCTCGGCGCTCAACAATTTCGGCGTGCGCGAGCTTCTCCGCGGCATCGCCGAGCTCGCTCCTCCGCCGCGCCCGCAGCCGGCCGAGCCGCGCCCGATCGAGCCGCAGGAGAGCAAGGTTTCCGGCTTCGTCTTCAAGGTACAGGCCAATATCGATCCGCAGCACCGCGACCGCATCGCCTTCGTGCGCGTCTGCTCCGGCCGCTTCAAGCGCGGCATGAAGCTCCGGCACGGCCGCACCGGGCGCATCATGTCGGTGCAGAACCCCGTGTTCTTCCTCGCCCGCGACCGCAACCTCGCCGAGGAGGCCTTTCCCGGCGACATTCTCGGGATCCCTAATCACGGGACGCTGCGGATCGGCGACACGCTCACCGAAGGCGAGGCGATCCGCATCACCGGGATCCCCTCCTTCGCGCCCGAAATCCTCCGCCGCGTCAAGGTCGAGGACCCGATGAAGAGGAAGCATCTCCAGAAGGCGCTGGAGCAGCTCGCCGAGGAGGGCGTCACGCGCCTGTTCAAGCCGCGCACCGGCGGCGACTGGGTGATCGGCGTCGTCGGCGCGCTCCAGCTCGACGTGCTCGCCGCGCGCCTCGAGGCCGAGTACGGCCTCCAGGTCCGGATGGAGCCGGCGCCCTACGAGACGGCGCGCTGGGTCGAGGCCGAGGATCCGAAGGCGCTCGAGCGCTTCGTCGAGGGAACGCGCTCGGCGGGCGCGGAGGACCACGACGGCGCGCCGGTCTTCCTCGCGCGGAACTCCTGGGAGCTCAACCAGACCCAGAAGGAGTGGCCGGAGATCCGCTTCCTCGCCGCCCGCGAGCAGCACTGAGCGCGCTCCCTCTCCCGCCTGCCGCGGGAGAGGGAGCAGGGCCGGCTACTGCCCGCCGTAGAGCGTGCGCGGGAGCCACAGGATGATCTGCGGAAAGAGGATGCAGAGCGCGAGGCCGGTCGCCTGCAGGCAGAGGAACGGCACGGCAGAGCGGAAGATCATGGCCATCGAGATCTGCGGCGGCGCCACGCTCTTCAGATAGAAGAGCGAGTAGCCGAAGGGCGGCGACAGGAACGCCATCTGCATGTTGACCATGAAGATGACGCCGTACCAGAGCCCGACGTCGTCCGGTGCGACGCCGGGCAGGCCGAGAACGCCGTCGAAGGTGAGGCTCTTCATGATCGGCAGGAAGATCGGCACGGTGAGGAGGAGAATGCCGACCCAGTCGAGGAACATGCCGAGGATGAAGAGGATCACCATCATCACGACGAGGATGCCGTAGGGCGGAAGCCCGGTGCCGATGATCGAATCGGCGACGAAGGTCTGCCCGCCCTTGACGATGAAGAACCCGACGAACATCGTCGCGCCGAAGAAGATCCACATCACCATCGCGGTGGCCTTCAAGGTCGCCATCGCCGCGTCGGAGACGTTGATCCAGTTGAGGCGCCGGTGCAGCGCGCACACGAAGAGCGCGCCGAACGTGCCGATGCCGGCCGCCTCCACCGGCGTCGCGATGCCCAGGAAGATGACCCCGAGCACGAGGATGATGAGGAAGATCGGCGCGACCGTCTTCTTGAGCAGGCGCAGCTTCTCGCGGAAATTGACCCGTTCCTCGACCGGGAGCGCCGGGCCCTTGCTCGGCCAGATATAGGAGACCAGCGTCACGTAGGCGATGTAGAGCCCGGAGAGGAGAAAGCCGGGAAATATCGAGCCAATGAGGAGCTCGCCGAGGGACTGCTGCGCCACGACGGCGTAGACGATCGCCATCACCGAGGGCGGTATCAGGATGCCCAAGGTTCCGCCGGCGAGGAGCGCCCCGCAGGAGAGGATCGGATCGTAGCCGCGCCGCAGCATCGCGGGCAGCGCGATCATGCCCATCGTCACCTCGGTGGCGCCCACGACCCCCACCATCGCTGCGAGCGCGGTGCAGGCGATGACCGTCGCCGAGGCGAGGCCGCCCTTGATGCCGCCGAGCCACTTGTAGATGACGTCGAAGAGCTCTTCGATGATCCCGGCCTTCTCGAGCACGGCCGCCATGAAGATGAAGAGCGGCACGGCCGAGAGCTGGTAGTCCGTCATGAACGGGAAGATGCGGTTCGGCACCATGTTCAGGATCTCGGGGGTGCCGAACACGTAAAGGAAGATGATCGCGAGGCTTCCGGTGCAGAACGCCATCGGCAGGCCGAGGGCGAGCAGCACCGCGAGGGAGCCGAAAAGGAGCAGCGACAGCCACTCGATGCTGAGCTCGAGACCCATTTCGCTCCCCCTCAGGCGCCGAGATGCGTTGCGTGCGGCATGGCGGCGCCGGGCGTGGCGCCGCGCGTCACGAAGGTGATGTCCTTGATCAGCTTCGAGATGCCCTGAAGGATGATGAGGAACGCGCCGATCGGTAGCGCGAGCTTGACCGGCCAGTACTGGACGCCCCACTCGGTGAAGGAGCGCTCGCCGAGCGAGATCGCGTCCCAAGCGAAGCGGACGCCGGTCCAGAACATCGTGACCGTGAAGATGAAGAAGAAGACCGAGGTGGCGATATCGGCGATCGCCTTCCCCCGCGGCGAGAACTTCGCATAGAAGACGTCGACGCGGACGTGGCTTTCCTCGCGGTAGGCGTAGGCGCCGCAGAGGACGTACTGCATGCCGAACATCAGGAACATGCTTTCGTGGACCCAGTTGGTCGGCGAGTTGAAGACGTAGCGCGCGACCACTTCGTAGTAGTAGACGAAGACCGCGATCACGGCCCAATAGGCGACGTAGCGCCCGATCACCTCGTTGAAGCGGTCGATCGCCGCCGTGACCGGCGTTCGGACCGCGGCCGCTGTGACGGCGACGCCGGTCGCCGACGGCGCCTCGGGCAGGACCGTCACCTCGGCCACGGGATCGCCTTCGCGCTCGCGCTCGCGGCGCACCAGCCGCGGCAGGAGCGCCGCGTCGATCAGCAGCATGATGCCGAGAAGCCCTGCGGCGCCGCCGGTCAGGTTGTTGTAGAAGCGCAGCTCCTCCTGCATCGCGACGAACTCGGCATTGGCCTTCGCCTCGCGCTCTTTCGCGGCGGCGAGATTGGCTTCGGCGTTCGGCCGGTTCGCACGCACTGCGCTCTCGGCGCGGGCGACCGCCCGCGTCGCGACGTCGTGCGCGGCGCGCGTGCGCGAGACGTCCTCGCGGGCGTCGCGGATTTCGCCGGTGCTCCAGAGGATGAAGGCGAAGACCGGAATGAAGACGAGGCCCCAGGCGTTGCGCAGGTAATAGCGATGAAGGCCGATGAAGCCGCCGCACAGCCAGAAAAGGTACGCGGCAAAGAGATTGACGCCATGGCCGGGGCCGCGGCGCTCCTCGCGCCGGACGAGGGCGATCGCCACGAGCGGGAAGATGACGAGCGTCGACCAGTAGAGCCAATGCGGAAGAATGAATGTGAGGGACGGCATGGGCCTGGCACTTCGCTGTGCGGGTCCGGGAGGGGCGGACCCAAAAGAAAGGGCGCCGAGGGCGCCCGCGCACGAAGAACGGGCCGCCGCCCCCCAACGGCGGCCCTGACCGTCGTCAGATATTGAGCTTGTAATCCTTGATCTTGTCCTTGGTCACATAGCCGATCGACGGGCTCATCATGATCTCGAGCTGGGCCTTGAAGAGCCGCGCCGCGTCCTTGTCCTTGTTCGCCCACTTGAACCAGATCGGGATGGCGATGTCGGTGAACGCGTCGACGTCCTCGGCCGAGAGGCGGCTCACCTCGACGCCCGCCTTCTCGAACTTTTCCCACGCTTCCATGTCCGCCTTCTGGATCGCCGCATGGTGCAGCGCCGAGTAGGACTCGATCTCGTCGACCATGAACTGCTTGATCTTCGGCGAGGCCGCGTTCCAATGGTTCATGCCGACGCAGAAATCCATGATGTCGACCGGCTGGTAGATCGACATCAGGCCCGGAGGACCCATCGAGATGTACTTCGTGACCTGCTGGAACCCGAGATCCCAGTTGACCGCGGGCCCCGTATAGTCGGCCGCGTCGATCGTGCCCTTCTCGAGCGCCGAGAAGACCTCGCCGCCCGGAAGCAGCGTCGTCTTCGCCCCCGCGGCTGCGAAGGTCTCGGCGATCATGCCGCCAGGCACGCGCAGCTTCAGGTCCTTGAAGTCCTGGATCGAGCGGATCGGCTTCTTCGAGTGGATGATGTTGGCGCCGTGATGGATGCGCCCGACGTAGTAGAGGCCCTGGGCGGCAAAGATCTCGCGCGCCATCTTGAGCCCGTCCTTCGAGTAGAAGAAGATGTCCCACTCGTGCGGGTAGCGCAGGCCGAGCGTGTAGGAGGTGAGAAAGGCCGCGGCCGGCAGCTTGCCCGCCCAGTAGAGCGTGAACGAGTTCATCGCCTCGAGCACGCCGTTCTTCACGCCGTCGATAAGCTCGAAGTCGCCGACGATCTCCTTCGCCGCGAAGGGCTTCAGCTCGAGCTCTCCGCCCGTCTTCTCCTTGATCGAGTTCGCCCAGTTCTTGAAGGTCGTGAGGCCTACGCCCGCCGGCCAGGAGGTCTGCACCTTCCAGACGGTGGTCGCGCCCTTGGCGGTGCCGATGTACGGCATTCCGATTTGCGCAGCGCTGCCCAGCACCGCCGCGGTACCGCCGACGGTCGCCGCCGCCTTGAGAAAGGCCCGGCGCCCCTCGATCACCCCTTCGACGCTTTCACGATACGGTCTCGTCCGCTTCATCGCCTTGTTCCTCCCCTGGATGGCCCCGACTGTCGGGGCGTTTGCCCTTTGGACGTTTCGCGCCGCAGTTTCTTCCGCCTGCGCCCCGGGCGCAAGTCACAGATGCTTCATCGATGCGCGTCGACCTTTTCGATTTCGCCCTGCCGCGCGAGCTGATCGCCGACCGTCCCGCCGAGCCGCGCGAGGCAGCGCGCCTGCTCGTCGTCGGGAAAACGCTCGAAGACAGGCACGTGCGCGACCTTCCGCGCCTGCTTCGTCCCGGCGACCTGCTCGTGTTCAACGATACCAAAGTCATTCCGGCCCGGCTCGTCGGCCGGCGAGGCGAGGCGACGGTCGAGATCACGCTGCACAAGGAAGCGGCGCCGGGCGCGTGGCGCGCCTTCGCCAAGAACGCCCGGCGCTTGCGGCCGGGGGACCGGATCGCGTTCGGGCCCGACCTCGAAGGAGAGGTTGCGGCGCGCGAGGGCGGCGAGATCGAGCTGCGCTTCAACCTCGCCGGGCCCGCGTTCCGCGCCGCGCTCGAACGCTACGGCGCGATGCCTCTGCCTCCCTACATCGCACGGCCGCGCGGGGGCGATCCGCGAGACCGCTCGGATTATCAGACGATCTTCGCGGCGAAGGAAGGCGCGGTCGCCGCGCCCACGGCCGGGCTGCACTTCACGCCGGCGCTGCTCGAGGCCTTCGCGGCGAGCGGGATCGAATGGCTGACGCTCACGCTTCATGTCGGGGCCGGCACGTTCCTCCCCGTCAAGGTCGAGGACACCGAGCAGCACGTCATGCACGCCGAGACCGGATTTCTCGACGAAGCGACGGCCGACAGGCTCAACGCTGCGCGCGCGGCGGGCCGCCGCATCATCGCGGTCGGCACCACCGCGCTCCGCCTTCTCGAGAGCGCGGCCGACGAGAGCGGCCGGATCCGCCCCTTCGCCGGCGAGACGCGGCTCTTCATTACGCCGGGCTACCGGTTCAAGGCGGTCGATCGCCTCTTCACGAACTTCCACCTGCCGCGCTCGACCCTCTTCATGCTCGTGGCGGCGTTCGCCGGCCTCGAGCGCATCAAGAAGGCATACGCCCACGCGATCGAAGCGCGCTATCGTTTCTTCTCTTACGGAGACGCCTGCCTCCTCGAGCCGGGAGAACCGACATGACGGACCTCGCCTTCCTGCCGGCCACCGCCCTCGCCCGCCGCATCCGCGAGCGCGAGATCGGCTGCCGCGAGCTGCTGGAGCACTATCTCTCCCGCGTCGAAAAGTACGATTCGCGTATCAACGCCATCGTGGTGCGCGACTTCGACCGCGCGAGGGCCGACGCCGACGCCGCCGACGTGGCGCTGAAGCGTGGCGACAATCTCGGCCCCTTGCATGGCGTGCCGATGACCGTGAAGGAATCCTTCGACGTCGCGGGCCTGCCGACGACCTGGGGCCTCGCCCAGTACAAGGACACTCCCGCCGCCTCCGATGCGCTCGCGGTCGAGCGCTTCCGCGCCGCGGGTGCGATCGTCTTCGGCAAGACGAACGTCCCCGTCCACCTTGCCGACTGGCAGACTTTCAATCCCGTCTACGGCACGACGAACAATCCCTGGGACACGACGCGCGTGCCGGGCGGATCCTCGGGAGGCTCGGCCGCCGCGCTGGCGGCGGGGCTCACCGGGCTCGAGGCGGGCTCGGACATCGGCGCCTCGATTCGCAATCCCGCGCATTACTGCGGCGTCTACGGCATCAAGCCGACCTGGGGGATCTGCAGCCCGCGCGGCCACACCCTCGGCGGCACTGTCGCTCAGACCGACATCTCGGCGATCGGGCCGCTCGCGCGCAGCGCCGACGACCTCGACCTCGCGCTCGGCATCATGGCGGGCCCCGACCCGATCGACGGCGCGGGATGGAAGCTCGAGCTGCCGGCGCCGAAGAAAGAGCGGCTCGCGGAGTTCCGCGTCGCCGTCATGCTGGACGACCCCAACGCCGAGGTCGACCGCGAGGTGCAGGACATCCTGCAAGGCCTTGCCGACTGGCTCGCGCGCAAAGGCGCCAAGGTGAGCGATACGGCGCGCCCGCGCATCGACACGGGCGAGGCGCAGCGCACGTACATCCACCTCCTTCGCGCCGCGACCTCGGGGCGCCAGACCGACGCCGAGTTCAAAGCCAATCTCGCCAAGGCCGCAGCGCTGCCCGCCGCCGATGAGAGCTATCACGCGCGGATGCTGCGCGGCATGACCACGCATCACCGCGACTGGCTCGCGGCGAACGAAAAGCGCCACAAGATGCGCCTCGAATGGGCCCGCTTCTTCGAGGAGTGGGACCTCCTTCTCTCGCCCGCCGCGGCGTCGGCCGCCTTCCCGCACGACCACAAGGGCGAGCGGCACGAGCGGACGATTCGGGTCAACGGCAAGGACGTGCCGACTACCGATCAGCTCTTCTGGGCGGGATTTTCCTGCATGGCGTACCTGCCCGGCGCCGTCGCGCCAGCCGGCCTCACGCCGGCGGGGCTCCCGGTCGGCGTGCAGATCGTAGGCCCGCAATACGGCGACCGTACCTGCATCCACTTCGCGCGGCTGCTCGAGCGCGAATGGCGCGCCTTCACGCCGCCGCCGGGCTACGAGTGATCCGCCCGCGAGGCCCCGGCGGCGCAGGAGCGCGCCGCTCCGGGGTTGCGATTTTCGCATTGAGCCCCGATTTCTGGCGCGCGTGAGCACCTCCTTCACTCTTCTGGCCCGCGACGGCCGGGCCCGGCTCGGCCGGCTCGAAACCGCACACGGCGCGATCGACACGCCCGCCTTCATGCCCGTCGGCACCGCCGGGACGGTCAAAGCCATGCTGCCCGAGAACGTCGCCGCGACCGGCGCGCAGATCGTCCTCGGCAACACCTATCATCTGATGCTGCGCCCGGGCGCGGAGCGCGTCGCCTCGCTCGGCGGGCTGCACCGCTTCATGAACTGGGGGCGGCCGATCCTCACCGACTCGGGCGGCTTCCAGGTGATGTCGCTCGCCAAGCTCCGGCGCATCACCGAGGAGGGCGTCACTTTCCGCTCGCATATCGACGGCTCGCCGCACTTCCTTTCGCCGGAGCGCTCCATCGAGATCCAGCACCTCCTCGACGCGGACATCACGATGGCGTTCGACGAGTGCACGCCCTACCCCGCGAGCGAGGAGGAGGCCGAGGCGTCGATGACGCTCTCGATGCGCTGGGCCGAGCGGTCGAAGGAGGCGTTCCGGCCGCGGCCGGGATACGGACTTTTCGGCATCGTCCAAGGCGGGATCTACCCCGCGCTCCGCCTCCGCTCGGCCGCTTGGCTCACTGCGATCGGATTCGACGGCTATGCCGTCGGCGGGCTCGCGGTCGGCGAGGGGCAGGAGACCATGTTCCGCGTTCTCGACGAGACCGTGCCCGCTCTGCCGGAGGACCGGCCGCGCTATCTCATGGGCGTCGGCAAGCCGGCCGACATCGTCGGGGCGGTCCTGCGAGGGATCGACATGTTCGACTGCGTCCTGCCGACGCGCTCGGGGCGCACGGCGCAGGCATTCACGCGCGCAGGGACGCTCAACCTCCGCAACGCCCGCCACATGGACGACGCGGCGCCGCTCGACGAGAACTGCGCCTGCCCCGCCTGCAGCGGGTACAGCCGGGCCTATCTCCATCACCTCTTCCGCGCCGAGGAGATGCTGGGGCCGATCCTCCTCACCTGGCACAACCTCTTCTTCTACCAGGAGCTGATGCGCGAGCTGCGCGCGGCGATCGCGGCCGGGCGCCTCGCCGAATACGCGGCCGGATACGCCGCGAAGGAGGCCGCGTGACGAAGGAGCTGACCCAGCTCGGCCGTGCCGCG
Source organism: Rhodospirillales bacterium (assembly GCA_019689675.1). Lineage (GTDB taxonomy): Bacteria > Pseudomonadota > Alphaproteobacteria > ATCC43930 > CGMCC-115725 > JADGGZ01. Next base: position 12,546 of record JADGGZ010000052.1, read on the forward strand.
CCGATTCCGGAGAGCCCCGAGAAGGCTGTGCTCGAGACGGTGCCGAACCCGCATCCCGGCGAGCGCTACCTCGTCCGGTTCGCGGCGCCGGAGTTCACCTCGCTCTGCCCGATCACGGGCCAGCCCGACTTCGCGCACCTCGTCATCGACTACGTGCCGAGGGACGTCCTCGTCGAATCGAAGTCGCTGAAGCTCTATCTCGCCTCGTTCCGCAACCACGGCGCCTTCCACGAAGACTGCACTGTCGCGATCGGGCGCCGGCTCGTGGCCGCGCTCGACCCGATATGGCTGCGCATCGGCGGGTACTGGTACCCGCGCGGCGGCATTCCGATCGACGTCTTCTGGCAGACCGGGGCTCCGCCCGAAGGGCTCTGGATCCCGGATCAGGGCGTCGCGCCCTATCGAGGCCGCGGCTGACTGTCGCGGCGCGGCCCGATTTTTGACACGCGGCGCCAAGCGAATCCCTGCGACTCTATTCGCGCATAGATTGCTTCGCGGGAGGTGCCCTGGTGAAAAGCAGCGCACGAGCCTTCGTCGAGATGTTGCTTCTGCTTTGCGGGGTTACCGCCTGGACCGGGCTTATCGCGTCGCTCATTCCCTTCTGAAAGAGGCCGCACGGCGCCGGCACCCCGCATGAGCTAAAGTGCCGGCGATGATCCTCGTCGGCCAGTACGACTCTCCGTTCGTGCGCCGAGTCGCCGTTTCGCTCCGCGTCCTCGGCATCCCCTACGAGCACGACACCCGCTCGGTCTTCGCCGATTTCGACGCCATGCGGAAGCTCAATCCTTTGGGGCGGATTCCCTCGCTCGTGCTCGACGACGGCACGGTGCTGATCGACTCGGCGGCGATTCTCGACCATCTCGACGAGACCGCCGGCCCCGACCGCGCGCTCCTGCCGCGCGAGGGCGCCGCCCGGCGCGACGCCCTCCGGCGCATCGCGCTCGCGACCGGGGCCATCGACAAGGCGGGCGCGGCCAACTACGAGCGGCTCATCCGACCTTCGACGCTGCGCTGGCCCGAGTGGATCGAGCGCTGCCGCACCCAGGCGAGAGGCGCGATCGAGGCGCTCGAGGCGGAACCCTGGCCCGAATCGGCCCGGCTCGACCAAGCCCGGATCACGACCGCCTGCATGCTCCGCTACGTCGCCATGACGGATCCCGAGCTGCTGCCGCCCGGGCGGTACCCGGCGCTCGAGGCGCTCGCGCGGCGCTGCGAGGCCCGCCCCGAGTTCAAGGCGACCTTCCCGGCCGAGTATGCCGTGCCGCGCCAGGACTGAAGACGGCGCGGCGCCGCCGGCTCAGATCGCGTAGCCGGCATCCGCCGGCGAAAGCCGCACCCCGAACCGCCGCATCTCCAGCAAGAAGTAGCGGGTCATCTGCACGATGTCGGTGCGCCAGTATTGGAGCTGAAGCTCGCTTTCGAGCAGATCCTCCGGCCCCATCGCGTAGGCGTATGTCTCGACCCACCGGCGCGGCGGATCGCTCGCGTCGCGAAAGCCGATCTTCCAGCCGGCATGCTCCGCGCCGATCCGCCAGCGCTCGAGCCGCGTCGCGAGGCCCGCCGCGTCGAGCGCATCGCCCGCAGGCACGCGGTAGACGACCACCATGCGCCAGAGATTGAGTTGGAGCTGCATCAGCAGCGCGTCGCCGAACGCCTCGACGAGATAATGCGCGTCGGCGGCTCCGGCGACATGGCGCAGCGCGACGCGGCCGCGCCTGGCGTCGGCGAGGGTCGTGGCGCGCGGCGGCGCGGAAAAGGGCGGCAGCTCGTAGTCGACCGCTTCGAGACTTTCCACCATGTCGACGGTAAGGACCCGCTCGACCCGCTGGCGCGCCGCTTCAAGCGTCATCTCCATGACGCCGCGAACGCCCGGCAGTCAGCCGCGGTTGCGCAGAGGATCGCAGGCTGCGGCGATGCGGCGGTACTCGATCGCGTTGTCGATCGCCTGCTGGCGCCGCTCCCGCTCCTCCTGAAGAAGCCGCATCTGCTCCCGGAAGACCTCGTCGATCGCCGAAACGAGCCACCGCTGCGCCGCGTCGCGCTCACCCGCGGCGACGCGCACGATCCCGAGCGAGGCGGCGCGCTGCGCGAGCGCCGCTTCGAGCCGCGGCCCGAACGCGTTGATGACGGCCGCGTCGACGGCCTCGTGCCGCCGCTCGTGCGCCAGCACCGCCTCGTAGGCGCAGGTGCCGGGGCGCCGCTCGCGAATGACGTAGATTTCGCGATCCGTCGCCTCGAGCCGCAGCGCGATCGTCGAGAGCCAGAGGCATGCCTCGGTCTCGTTCCAGCGGATCTCGATGCCGAGGTCGAAATCCCCGTTCACGACGGCCCGGTAGAGGCCGAGCGCGCGGCCCGGATGTCGATGCGGCGCGAGGCGCTGGAGCTGCGGCTGCGTCAGCGAGTTGTCGATGGCCGGAGGCGGCAGGCTCAGCGTCATGCTCGTGCGCGGCGGCGAAGCCGCACAGGCGAGCTCCGAGGCCGAGGCGGCGGAGACGTCGAGCGCGGCGAGCACGAGCGCGGCGAGGATCGTTCCCGCGAGCGCTTGAGCCTTGCCCCGCGGCTTCCTATACACGAGGTGCATGAAGAAAGCGAACATTCGGACTGCGAAATTCGCCGTCGGCGAAATCGTCCGTCATCGGATCTACCCGTTTCGCGGCGTCATCTTCGACGTCGATCCGGTGTTCGCCAACACCGAGGAGTGGTACCAGGCGATTCCGCCCGACCGACGCCCCTCCAAGGATCAACCCTTCTATCACCTCCTTGCCGTCGGGGCGCAGGGCCCTTACGAGGCCTACGTTTCCGAGCAGAACCTCGTCCCCGACGCCGAAAACGGTCCGGTAGCGCATCCGCAGATCGACGCGCTCTTCGAGCGCTACGAGGCCGACCGCTACATCCCGTTCGCCTTCCGCCGGCAGTAGCATGACCCGGCGGCCCGCCGCCTCCGGCAAGCTCGACGCCCTTCTCGAGGCGGCGCTCGCCGCACGCGCCAACGCCCATGCGCCCTATTCCCGCTTCGCCGTCGGCGCCGCGATCCTCGCCTCCGACGGCCGTATCTACGCGGGAACCAATTTCGAGAACGCCGCCTTTCCGCTCGGTCTCTGCGCCGAAGCGGCGGCGATCGCGGCGATGGTCGCGGGCGGAGCGAACCGGATCGAGGAGCTCCTCGTCGTCGCCGGCGGCCGCGCCCTCTGCACGCCCTGCGGCGGCTGCCGGCAGCGCATCCGCGAGTTCGCGGGAGAGCGGACGCGAATTCACGTCGCGGGGCCGCGTGGCCTCCGCCGCAGCTTCACCTTGGCAGAGCTTCTCCCCCACGCCTTCGGCCCGGGAAACCTTCGGTGAGCGCGGCCGAGCGGCTCCGCCCCTTCGCACCGGCCATGGGGATCGTCCTCGGCTCGGGCCTCGGCGCTGTCGCCGAGCGAATCGAGACCGAGGCGACGATTCCCTTCGCCGAGCTGCCGGGCTTTCCTCGGCCCGCGGTCGAAGGGCACGGACACCGCGTCCGGCTCGGACGGCTCGGCGGCCTCAAGGTCGCCTGCCTCGAAGGCCGCGCCCACTACTACGAGACCGGCTCGACCGCGGCCATGGCCGCCCCAATCCGCGCCCTCCGCGAGGCCGGCGCGCAGATCCTCTTCCTCACCAATGCCGCCGGCTCGCTGCGGCCCGAAATCGGGCCGGGGCAGCTTCTCCTCGTCACCGACCACATCAACCTTCTCCCCGGCAACCCGCTCGTCGGCCCCAACGACGAGCGGATCGGACCGCGGTTCCCTTCGCTGCGAGACGCCTACGATCCCGCCTTGCGCGCGCTGCTGCGAGACGGCGCGCGCCGGCTCGGGATCCCGCTCGCCGAAGGCGTCTATGCCGCCTACCCGGGGCCTTCGTTCGAGACACCGGCCGAAATCCGCATGATCCGCGGCTTCGGCGCGGATGCGGTCGGGATGTCGACCGTGCCCGAGACGATTCTCGCGCGTCACTGCGGGCTCCGCGTCGCCGCCGTTTCGGTCATCGCCAATCTCGCCGAGGGACTCGGCCCTACGGGCCCGAGCCATGCGGAAACGCTTGCCGCGACCCGCCGCGCCGCCAAGGACCTCGCCCGCCTCGTCGAAGATTTCTGCAAGAGCCTTGCCGCCCAATGACGACCGTCCTGCTCCTCATCGCCTCGAACGTGTTCATGACGATCGCCTGGTACGGGCACCTCAAATTTCGGGACGAGGCGCTCTGGAAGGTGGTGCTGGTCTCCTGGGGCATCGCCTTTTTCGAGTACTGCCTCCAGGTGCCCGCGAACCGCTGGGGTTACGGGCAGTTCACCGCGCCTCAGCTCAAGGTGATCCAGGAGGTGATCACCCTCGTGGTGTTCGCCGCCTTCTCGGTCTGGTACCTCGGGGACGCCATCCGCTGGAACCACCTCGCCGCCTTCGGCTGCCTCGTGGCGGCGGTCTGGTTCACTTTTCGTTTTTAACCCCGCGGCGGCCGGCCCCGGGTCCCGCGCGGCCCGCCGGCGCCGGAGCGGCTGCCGCGGACGGCAACCTTTGGTTTAATAATTGTTGCCCAGGATATCGATCGATGGACTTTTCGACCCAGATCGGCGATCCGCGCCTGGCGGACCTCTACGCGTACTGGAACAGTCGGCGAGGTCCCCGATTCGCGCCGCGCCGGACCGACATCGACCCCACGGACATACCGAAGCTGCTGCCTTACCTTCTGTTGACCGACGTGTTGCCGGGGCCGCGCTACCGGTACCGCCTCGTCGGAACGGAGGTCGAGCGCGTCTTCGGCACGGCGATGACCGGCCGCTGCATCGACGAGCTGATGCACGGCGAATACTTCAAGTTCATCGACGGGCTCTATCGCAAACTCGTCGAGGAGCGCGTGCCGGTCTATTCCGAGAACGCCTATTCGAACGATGCTTTCCGCACGCAGCGGCTGATGCTGCCGCTTTCGGAGAACGGCGAGACCGTGGACATGGTCCTCTCCGGCCAAGTGTTCCTGAAGCGCACGAGCGCGACCGACAAGACGGTTTTCATCACCCAGGACAACTTCCGCCACGGCGCGTGACCGCGTGTCGCAAGGGAGTTCCGGCCGAGGGATTGACACCCCCCTGCCCCCTCCCTATGGTGCGCGCCGCTTAGCGCTGCCCGGCGGGTTTCGGCGATGGACGATCGCGACAAGCTGAGATCCCTGGGCGAGCGTCTCGAGCGGGCGCGCGCGGGTCGGGACTCGGGGCGCCCTCAGTCCGAAAATGCCGAGGACAAAGGCCTTCTCCAGGTTGCGCTGGGGCTTGGCATGCGCTTCGGCATCGAGATGGTGGTGGCCCTCGCCGTGGGCTTCGGAATCGGTTGGACGATCGACCGCTTCCTCGGCACGCGGCCATGGGGCATGGTCGTGTTTCTGGTCCTCGGCGCCGCTGCCGGCATCGTCAATGTCTGGCGCGCGCTGACGGGCAAGGGGTCCGCGGTCGGCTATCGCCGGCCGGGGCCGCCTGATTGACGGAGGCGCAGGGAAAGGTGGCGGCGGAGCACGGCGGCGGACACGGGCCCTTGAGCCAGTTCGAGGTGACCCCGATCATTCCGATTCACATCGGGAGCCTCGACCTCTCCTTCACCAACTCGGCGCTCTGGATGGGCATCGCCGTGCTCGCGGCGACCGCGCTCCTCGTCATGGGCTCGGCGAACGCGCGCCTCGTGCCGGGCCGCGTCCAGTCGATGGGCGAGGTACTCTACGAGTTCATCGCCGGCATGGTGCGCGACAATGTCGGCAGCGCCGGGAAACAGTACTTCCCGTTCATCTTCACCCTCTTCGTCTTCATCCTCTTCGGCAATTTGCTCGGCCTTCTGCCGGTGCCGGGGAAATTCACCTTCACGAGCCACATCGTCGTCACCTTCGCGATGGCGCTCGTCATCTTCGTCGCCGTGACGGTGATCGGCTTCGCACGGCACGGGCTCGGCTTCCTCAAGCTCTTCGTGCCGCACGGCGTTCCGCTGCCGATGCTGCTCCTGCTCGTGCCGATCGAGATACTTTCCTACTTCATCCGGCCGATCACGCTTTCGGTGCGACTTTTCGCGAACATGGTCGCGGGCCACACGCTGCTCTTCATCTTCGCCGGGTTCATCGTCAGCCTCGGCTCCTTCTTCGTGCTGCCCGGGATCATTCCGCTCGCCTTCACGACGGCCTTCTATCTCCTCGAAGTCCTCGTGGCGGTGCTGCAGGCCTACGTCTTCACGATCCTCACCTGCATCTACCTCCACGACGCCATCCACCTGCACTAAGACCAGAAAGGACCCAAGATCATGGATCTCGCCTCCGCCAAGATGATCGGTGCCGGCCTCGCCTGCATCGCCCTCGTCGGCGCCGGCATCGGCATCGGCAACATCTTCTCGGCGCTCGTCTCCTCGATCGCGCGCAACCCGGCGAGCCAGGCCCAGATCCAGGTCCCGGCGCTCCTCGGCTTCGCGCTCGCGGAGGCGACCGGGCTCTTCGGCCTCATCGTCGCGTTCATCATCCTCTTCACCTGATCGCTCGATGCCGCAGATCGAGCAGGTCTACACCTTTCCGAGCCAGATCTTCTGGCTCGTGGTGGCCTTCGCCGTCCTCTACTTCCTGATGTCGAAGGTCGCCCTGCCGCGGCTCGGACGGGTGATCGAGGAGCGCCGGCGGCGCCTCGACGAGGATCTCGAGAAGGCGGCTCAGATGAAGACCGAGGCGGAGGCGGTGATCGCCGCCTACGAGAGGGCGCTCGCCGACGCCCGCGCTCAGGCACAGGCGACGGTGAAGGAGACCAACGACCGGCTCGCGGCGGAAGCGGCCGAGCGGCTCCGCGTCGCCGGGGCCGCGATCGCCGAGAAGACCGAGGCGGCCGAGCGGCGCATCGCCGAGGCCCGCGCCGCGGCGATGGCGAGCGTCAAGGACATCGCCGCGGAGGTCGCCCTCGCCATGACCGAGCGCCTCACCGGGACCGCCGTCGATCCGGCGCGCGCCCGCGCCGCGGTCGAGGCGGCCATGAGGGAGCGCGCCTAGATGGAGTTCCTCCACGACACCCATTTCTGGGAAGCGGTCGCTTTCGTCATCGCCGTCGCTCTGGTCTGGAAGAAGGCGTCGAGCGCGATCACCGGCGCGCTCGACGAGCGCGCGCGGAAGATTCGCGAAGAGCTCGACGAGGCGCGCAAGCTCCGCGAGGAGGCGCAGGCGACCCTCGCCAATTATCAAAGAAAGCAGCGCGACGCGCTCAAGGAGGCGGAGGAGATCATCGCGCACGCCAAGGCCGAAGCCGAGCGGCTCGGCGCCCAGGCGGCGCACGATCTCGAAGCGGCGATCCAGCGCCGCCAGCGTCTCGCCGAGGAGAAGATCGCCCAGGCCGAGCAGAAGGCCCTCGCCGAGGTCCGAGCGGCCGCGGTCGATATCGCGGTGGCGGCGGCCCGACGCGTCCTCGCCGAGGAAATGGGGGCGCGCGGCAGCAAGCTGATCGACGAGGCGATCGACAGCCTGCCGCAACGGCTCCACTGACCCCGCAGCGCGGACACAGCCATGAAAGGGCGGCTTCGGCCGCCCTTTTTCTCACCGCCAGCGACGATCGAGTTTTCCGCCGAGCGCCGCGTCGGCTTATGGGTCGCGCCGTCAAAGACCCGAGCGCGGCGGACGCTCCTCCGGCTTCTCGCCCGCGTAAGCCGCCTCGGCCATCCCGCCGACCCGCGCACGCCCCCTCTCCTCCCCTGCGCTCATGACGCCGATCCTGTGGCGGTAGGCGAGCTCGCCGCCGAGCCAGCCGGTGACCAGAAGGATCGCGACCACGATCACCGAAAGGGCGATGCCGAGACCGCGTGGGCCGGCGACGGGATCGGCCCAGCGCTGCGCGAGATTCCAAATCGCCAGAAGCACGGCCGCGCCATTGCCGAGGAAGTGGATCCAGGCGACGTTGAGAGACCTTACCTGCGGAATGCCGAGGAAATCGACGACCCCGAAGACGGCCGCGGCCGCTCCGGTGACGATGCCGGCAAGGAGGAGCCAGAAACCCGCCCTCGCCCAGAACGGATCGCCGGTCGACGCGAAGGCGAG
>JADGGZ010000292.1 GCA_019689675.1 Rhodospirillales bacterium
CGGCGAGGCGAAGCTGCGGCGGTTGTGAACCTTGCGAATGAAGTGCTTGATCATCTCCTCGGCGACTTCGAAGTCGGCGATGACGCCGTCGCGCAAGGGGCGGATCGCCTGAATGTTGCCGGGCGTGCGGCCGAGCATCATCTTCGCCTCGTCGCCGACGGCGAGGACCTGCTTCTTGCCTTTCACCTGCGCGATCGCCACGACCGACGGCTCGTTCAGAACGATGCCGCGGCCCTTCACATAGACCAGCGTGTTCGCCGTGCCGAGGTCGATCGCCATGTCGGCGGAGAGCATTCCCAGCAATCTTCCAAACATGAGCTTCGTATGTTCCCTGGGGTTATTCCGTCGATCAGGCGGTCGCCGGAGAAAATTGGCGGGCGCAGTCTTGCGCGTCTCGAGCGATCAAAGGCTCTTCCCGCCCAACGGGAGGTGGAATGCCTTCGCAAAGCGTCGAAGCTGAAGAGCCGACCCTGTTCTGGAGCACGCGCTGAAACCTTGGGCACACGATTACCGGTGACTTCCCGGCACCGCTCAATCTCATCGCCCATACTTAAATCAAGGTTAACGAACACGCGAGGGGTTGACCACGGTTGAACGCGAGGGGCGGGAAACCGGCGGTCGTGCGCTAAGATGGCGCCCCGAAAAGAGACCGGAAACGAGGGAGGAAAGTCGTGGCGCATCTCCATGCCTGGCGGGTCGAGCGCTTCGGCGCTCCGCTCGCCCCGGCCACGCTCGCTCTGCCAGAGCCGCGCGGCCGCGAGGTTCTGCTGCGCGTCCGCCATTGCGGCGTCTGTCACTCGGACCTTCACCTCAAGGAGGGGTTCTTCGAGCTCGGAAACGGCCGGCGCTTCACCCTCGCCGAGCGCGGCATGGAGCCGCCGCTGACGCTCGGCCACGAGACGGTCGGCGAGATCGTTGCGGCCGGCGAGGCAGCAAGCGCCGAGGCTCCGGCGGGCGCGCTCCGCCTCGTCTTTCCCTGGATTGGCTGCGGTGCCTGCACTCTCTGCCGGATCGGGGCGGAAAACCTCTGCGGCAAGCCGCGCTTCCTCGGCATCCAATGCCCGGGCGGGTACGCCGACCACATCCTCGTGCCGGACCCCCGCTATCTGCTGCCGATCGATGGTTTCGATCCGGCTCTCGCTGCGACCTGGGCCTGCTCCGGCGTGACCGCCTACGGCGCCGTCCGTAAGGCATTGCCGGTGCTCGAAGGCGACCAGATCGCCGTGATCGGCGCCGGCGGGGTGGGCTCGGCGGCGCTCGCGCTGCTGCGGGCGCTCGCTCCTGAAGTCCCCGTGATCGCGGTCGACGTCGATCCGGAAAAGCGCCGCGCAGCGCTCGCCGTGGGCGCTGCCGCGAGCTTCGACCCCAAAGAGGGCGCGCCGGCCCTCGCCCGGCTCGCCGGCGGACGCCTCGCGGCAGCGCTCGATTTCGTCGGCGCCGAGGCGACCGCGCAGCTTGCGACATCGGCGCTGCGGAAAGGCGGGCGCTACGTCGTCGTTGGGCTCTACGGAGGGGAGCTGCGCCTGCCGCTGCCCTTCGTGCCGATGCTGTCCCTCTCGGTCATCGGGTCCTATGTCGGGACGCTCGACGACATGCGCTCGCTCCTCGCCCTGGCAAGCGCCGGCAAGCTTCCGGCGATCCCGGTTTCGCGCCGTCCGCTCGCGGAGGTGAACGCCGCGCTCGACGATTTGAGGGCCGGCCGCGTCACCGGCCGGATCGTTCTCGACGCGACGGCGTAGCGGCTAGCGGCTCAGGCCGCGCGAACCGTCGCGAGGAAGCTTTCGACCTCGCGGCGGAGCCGGTCGGACTCGCGGGAGAGGTCGCCCGCCGCTTCGAGCACCTGATTGGCGGCGGCGCCTACCTCGGTCGATGCCTGGGTGACCCCGGCGACGGCCGCGCCGACCTGCTCGGCCCCGCGCGCCGCCCGTGCGACGTTGCCGGCGATCTCCCGCGTCGCAGCGCCTTGCTGCTCGACCGCAGCGGCGATCGTCGTCGCGATCTCGCTGATCTCGGCGACCGTCGCCGCGATGCTCTGGATCGCCTCGACCGCCTCGGCCGTCGCAGCCTGGACACCTTCGATCTGGGCCCGGATCTCTTCCGTCGCCGTCGCGGTCTGGTTGGCGAGCGACTTCACCTCGGTCGCGACGACCGCGAAGCCCTTGCCGTGCTCGCCGGCGCGGGCCGCCTCGATCGTCGCGTTGAGCGCCAGGAGGTTCGTCTGCGCCGCAATGGTCTGGATGAGGGCGACGACCTCGCCGATCTTCTGCGCCGCCGTCGAAAGATCGCGGACGGTGTCGTTGGTGCGCCGCGCCTCGTCCGCCGCCTTCGTCGCCACATCGGCCGACCGCGTCACCTGGCGTCCGATCTCGGCGATCGAGGAGGCGAGCTCCTCGGCGGCATCGGCGGCGGTCTTCACGTTGGCCGAGGTCTCGGCAGAGGCGTGCGAAACCGAGGCGGCCTGGCCGCTCGCCCCTTCGGCGGTCTTCGCCATCGATTCCGCCGTGCTCTCCATGCGCATCGCCGAGGAGGTCACGGTCGCGACGATCTGGCCGACGCTTCTTTCGAAGCCGTCGGCGAGATCGAGCATCGTCCGCCGCCGCTCCTCGGCCGCCTGCGCCTTGGCCTTTTCCTGCTCCGCGCGCAGGCGATCCGCCTCGGCCAGCCCGTCGCGGAACACTTCGACCGCGCGCGCCATCTCGCCGACCTCGTCGCCGCGCTGGGCCTCCGGAAAGCGGACGCTCAGATCGCCGTCCGCGAGCGCCCGCATCTTCGCATTGAGCCCACGGATAACGGCGCTGACCCGGACCCCGACCACCGCCATCAGGATGATGGCGGGAAGCCCAAGCGTGACGCCCGCGACGAAGAGCTTCCAGGCCATCGCTGCGACGATGGCGAGGATGTCATCGTTGACGACGCTCGTGCCGATGACCATGCCCCAGGGCGCGAAGTCCTTGACGTAGGCGAGCTTCGCGACCGTCTCGGAGCTCCCCGGCGCCATTGGCGCTTCGAAGGCGTAGCTCGCCTCGCCGTTCCTTCGGGCGCGATCGATCATCTCCCGGAGGTTCTCGGCGTGGCTCGACGGCTGCGCGCCCGGATCGGCGACGGCGGCACCATCGTAGGTACGGACGAAAAGATGGTCGCCGCCTCGGTAGCGCATCGCGAGGACGGCCTCGCTGAAGCGGGCCCGTGCCTCCTCGCGCGTGATCCGGCCGGCGGCCGCCGCGGCCTCGAGGCTCGCGGCGAGGCTGTGACCCGCTTCCACCATGAAGCGCAGCGCCCGAACCCGGTCATCGAGCATCCGCTCGTAGCTGAGCCAGAGCGCCGCAGAGCCGAAGAAGCACGAGGCGACGCAGGCGGCGACGACCAAGCTCAAGAGCTTGGTCTTGATCGAGAGACGGTTGATCGAAACGGTCATCGGGGCGGGAAGATCTCGAAAGCTGAGACGTCGCCTTCCCGTTTGCCCCGATCCTCTTAAGCGCCGGTAAAACCCCTCCCGTGCTGCGGCATCAGGTCTCGATCTCGCCGTCTATCTCGTGGCGAAGCCCGAGCTCGTCGACCGTCAGCACCATCTTCGCCTTGAAGCGCCGGCCGCCGGACGCCGCCTTGCCGCGGACCGCGTTCTCGATCTCGCGCTGCGACGTGACGCCGACGAGCTTCAGGAACTTCCGCACCGACATGTTCAGCCTGTCCTCGTCCATCCTATCCTCCTTGTCTTCGGGCTATAGTCGCCAAAAACCGAGAGGGAGGAAACGATGCGCCTCAGCCAAGCGCAGCTCGAGGAGTTCGATCGGGAGGGGTACCTCTTCCTTCCCGGGGTCTTCACGGCCGAGGAGGTCGCCATCCTCAACCGCGAGACGCCGGGGATCTTCGCCCAGGACCGGCAGGAGGTGACGCGCGAGAAGGGATCGACCGCGCCGCGAACC
>JADGGZ010000053.1 GCA_019689675.1 Rhodospirillales bacterium
CCGCCGAAGATCGAGAGCGCAGGCGGTCCGTTCTTGTCGAGATCGAACACGTAGTCCCGTGTCACCGCGGACGCGTTCTCAGCGGCATCGTCGTAGAGCGGCCGGACGCCGGAATAGCTCCAGACCACGTCGTCAGGCGTCACCGGCCGGGCGAACCAGCGGGAAACGGCACGGCAGAGATATCGGGTTTCCTCGGGATCGATGGCGACCGCCGCCGGGTCGCCCTCGAACGGCACGTCGGTCGTGCCGATCAGCGTGAAGCGCCCCTCGTAGGGGAGAACGAAGACGATCCGCCGATCGTCGTTCTGGAGAATGTACGCCTGCCGTCCATCGTAGAGCCGCGGGACGACGATGTGGCTGCCCTTGACGAGACGTACCGCGGCGCGGCTTTTGACGCCGGTCCGCCGGAGCGCTTCGAGCACCCACGGCCCCGCGGCGTTAACGAGTGCTCGCGCGGCGACCTCGCGGACCCTGCCATCCTGGCGGAGGCGCGCCCGCCAGAGACCGTCCTCGCGCCGGGCCTCCAGCACCTCGGTGCGCGTCAGCACCTGTGCGCCGCGCCGTGCCGCATCGCGTGCGTTGAGCACGACGAGGCGCGCATCCTGCACCCAGCAATCCGAATAGACGAATCCGTTCGCAACCCGCCTTTGAAGCGGCGTGCCGTAGCAATGGTGCCGCAGCCGGACGGTTTCGGTGCCTGGGAGCGTGCGCCGCCCGCCGAGATGGTCGTAGAGGAAGAGGCCGGCGCGAACCATCCAGAACGGCCTGGTGTTCCGGTCGTGCGGCAGCACGAAGCGCATCGGCCAGATGATGTGCGGCGCGAGGCGCAGGAGCACCTCGCGCTCAGCAAGCGCCTCCCGAACGAGGCGGAACTCGTAATATTCGAGATAGCGCAGGCCGCCGTGTATCAGCTTCGAGGACGCCGAGGAAGTCGCGCCCGCCAGATCGTCCCTTTCGCAGAGGAGGACGGACAGACCGCGGCCGGCGGCATCCCGGGCGATCCCGGCGCCGTTGATGCCACCGCCGATGACGAGAAGATCGACCGGCGCTTCGCTCATCGTCTCGCCTCGAGGAGAAGCTCGGCGAGCTCGACGAACCCGGCGCCTGCCTCACGCTCGGTAATCCAGGCGGGAAGCGCCTTCATGCGCGGCGCGAAGCGGCGCAGATTGGCGACGCCGACCGCATTTGGAAAAAAGGCGAACATCGGCTCGTCGTTGGGCGAGTCCCCGACGAAGACGATTTCGTTCTTCTGCTCCGCGACATCGATCGCGAAAACCTCCTCGAGGAGGCGCCACGCCGTGGCGAGCTTGTCCCAGTCGCCGAACCAGCCGTTGACGTGGATCGAGCTCACCTTCGCGCGGGCTCCCGCGGCCTCGAAAAGGGCGACGATGCGATCGATCTCGGCGCGCCCGAGCGGCCCCACGTCCTCGGCGAAGTCGATAGCGAGATCGGCGAGCCGGTAGGGCTGATCGGCGGCGAGCGCAGCGCCAGGCACGGCGGCGAGGATTTCGCGTGCGAGCGCATCGAGGCGCGGCCGTGTGTCTTCGCCGAGGAACATCCGGCGATGCATGCGGCGGGCCCGCCGGTCGTAGCGGAACCAGAAGGCGCCGTTCTCGCCCACGACGGCGTCGACCGGCCAGAACCGAGCGATCATGTCGCACCATCCGGCCGGCCGGCCGGTAACCGGCACCACGCGGAGCCCCGCATCGGCAAGACGCTCGAGCGCCTCGTAAGCCGCCGCCGTGAGGCGTCCGTCCGTCGAAAGCGTATCGTCGATGTCGAGAAGGACGGCCTGCACTGCTCGCCGCATCTCGCTCGGCATTGCCGCCGCCGGCCGCATCGCCGTGGTTCCGCTCGCCGCTTCCAAGTGTCTCTCTCGTTGTGGTAGGTTACTCATAGACTTGTGGCAGGTCAAACAGACACCATGAAAAAACCGGCCCGGCAAGCCCGAATCCTGGCGGAACTTGCGGCAAGTCCAACAGTCCGGATCTCGCACTTGGCGGACGTGTTCGGGGTCTCGACCGAGACGGTCCGCCGCGACATCGACGAGCTGACGCGCAAGGGGCTGGTCGACCGGACCTACGGCGGCGCCGCGATACGCCCGATCGGCAGTCAGCCGGGCGTCGACGCGCGCGAGCGCATCGCGGTCGCGGAACGCGCGCGGATCGGCCGCACGGCGGCGGCTCTCGTGGCTGAAAGCGATGTCTTGATGGTCGATTCGGGTTCGACCACCGCGCAGTTCGCCCGCGCGCTCGCCGCGACCGGGCGCCCCGTCACGGTGATCACCAACAGCCTCGGCGTCGCAGCCGAGCTCGCCGGACGCGCGGCGCGCGTCGTCCTCTGCCCCGGCGACCTTTCAGGACGCGAGCGGGGAGTCTATGGGCCCGAGACGATCGCGTTCCTGTCGCGCTTTCACGCCGACATCGCGTTCATCGGCGCCTCGGGGCTCACCGACGAGGGACCGACAGAGGTCGAATCCCGCGCCTCCTGGGTGAAGCGCACGATGCTCGACCGGGCGCGCCGGCGCGTCCTGCTTCTCGACGCCACAAAATTCGACGAAGCGCATCTCGAGGTTGTGTGCCCGCTCGCGCGCCTCACCGACCTCGTCACGGACCAACCTCCGACGGGGAAGCTGGGCCGCGCCCTCGCCGCGGCGGGGACCCGACTGACGGTCGCAGACTGAGATCCGCGGCTCGCCGCCCGGTTCGTGTGGCTTCTCACACTTTCGAAGCGAAACGTGGCGTCCGTCACAGCGAAAAAGACCGACCTCGGCTATCGAGCAGCGCCGGAGAAACGATCATGTCGCGTCTGCAAGCCGTCGCCGCCATCACCCTGATGCTCTTTCCGGCCGCCATCGGGCTGATCAACGCCTGCTCCGACCAGATCCCTCCGCCCCCGGAATCGACCGTCGCGCAGCGCCGGTTCCAGACGAACTTCTGCACCAGCCAATACCGCAGCCTCGGCGACGTTGCGCGCTGCCTTGCCGGCTCGGTCTGACTGGAAGCCGATTTACGAGGCCTTCGCGAGCAAGGCGGTGAGCTGATCGAGGTCGAGAATGAGGAGACCCTTGTCGGTCTTGCGGACGAGGTTCTTGTGCGCAAGCTCGCTCATCGCCCGCGCCACGGTCTCGCGCGTGGTGGAGACCCTCGCGGCAATATCGCTGTGGACAGGAATCGGATGGACGAGTGCCGTGTTCGGCTGCAAGCCACCCCCTGTCTTTGCGAGGCGCAGGAGCTCGGCATAGACCCGGTTCTGCGCATCACGTGTCGACAATTCGACGATGCGCTGGGTCGAGCTGCGCACCATTTCCGTCAGCCGGCACATCAACGCGAGCCCAAGCTCGCGGTACTCGAAAAGGAGATCGATGAAGGCGGCCCCGCTGAGACTCGCCGTGAGCGTCTCCTCCATCGCGACGACACTGGCAGAACGCGGCTCGCCGTCGATCGCGGAGAGCTCGCCGAAAAAGCCGCCGGCGAGGATGTCGTCCAGCACCACTTCGCGCTTGCCCGAAAGGCTGTACTCGAGAATGCGCGCGCGCCCGTGCACGACGAAATAGACGTCGTTCGAAGGCGCCTCGCGATCGAGAATTCGCTCGCCCGCCGACCAGCGCCGCCAGGCGCAGCGCTGCTCGACCGAAAGACGTTTCGACGCCTCGAGCTCGCGAAAAAGCTGAACGCCCGCGAGGGTCTGGATCAGGATGGGCGACCGCCGCCCAGGTTTCATGGCGCTTTGCTCCCCGCCACGACGCTACCACGGCTCGAGCCGCGTCACATAAGACTCACGAACTCGAGCAATGCCAACACTTTAGTGGCCGATCGGTAGAATTCCACATACTAAAGTCGCGCAAAAAGATAAATAACACAATTATTTGGCTTCTCGTTCGCTTCGCGTTCTCTCATTGCGTTCTACCTATTTTCCGTTGACCAAGCCTTAACCAAAGCGGTGAGGTATCAACGGAGAAGCGATAGTTATGACGGTCCGGTCGAAACTCTTGGCGCTCGGCGTGCTGACCGCCCTCAGCGGTTGCGCGTTCTTCGAGCAGCTGGACGAGCAGCCGCCGGTCGCGGCGGCGCCCGCTGACGAAGAACGCGCCGATGTGCCGGTACCAGCGAGCAAGCCCAAGCCGCCCCTCGAGGCGGCGCTGCAGCCGCCCGCCGCCCCCACGATCGAGCCGTCAGAACTGGAGCAATTGACCCCCGAGCAGACGACAGACCTTCTCGGGGAGCCGACCTACCGCAGCGAGCGCGGATCCGGCATCGTATGGAGCTACGTGCGCCCCGGATGCGAGCTCGATCTCGTCTTCTTCATGAATGTCCAGACAAAGGTGTCGCGTGTCCTCGATTATGATCTCCGCGCCAGCGATGGGACCGAACGCAGTCGTCAACGCTGCCTCGAGCAGCTCGCCAGCGAGCGTCGCTCCCGGGGCTCCGGCAGCTCGACTCGTCCTC
This sequence comes from Rhodospirillales bacterium, assembly GCA_019689675.1. Classification (GTDB taxonomy): domain Bacteria; phylum Pseudomonadota; class Alphaproteobacteria; order ATCC43930; family CGMCC-115725; genus JADGGZ01. The sequence continues at coordinate 4,449 of JADGGZ010000053.1, forward strand.
GTTGACGACGACGATCTGTTTCGGGAGTCGCTCGGCCTCAACCTGCTCGACGAGGGCTTCGCAGTCACAAGCTTCTCGAACGGTCCGTCCGTGCTCGACTGGTTCGACAGGGGCGGCGAGGCCGACGTGGTTCTGCTGGACTGGCGGATGCCGGGCATGAACGGGCTCGAGGTCCTGCGCGCCCTGCGCGAGCGCGGGAAAGCAGTCCCGGTGATCTTCCTCACCGTGCTCTCGGAGGACATTTACGAGGAAGCGGCTCTCGCCGGCGGCGCCGTCGACTTCATCGACAAGTCGCGACGGCTCTCGATCCTTCTGCGCCGACTGAAGCTGATTATCGAAGGGACGCGCCCCACCCCCGACGCGAGCGAGCGCCAACCTCCCGGCGGCCGCATCCGGCTCGGGAAGCTCGAGCTTCGCTTCGACATCAACCGGGCGAGCTGGGACGACAAGGTCCTCGACTTGACGCTGACCGAGTTCAAGATCGTCGCTCTCCTGGCCATGCGGACCGGCGAGGACGTCTCCTACCGGGAGCTCTACGATCTCGTGCACGGCAAAGACTTCATCGCGGGATACGGTGCCGATGGATACCGCGCGAACGTGCGTACCTTCATCAAACGCATCCGGAAGAAGTTCCGTGACGTAGATGCATCTTTCGACCATATCGAGAATTACGCCGGATTCGGCTACCGCTGGACCGAAGGCTGAGGCGCACCGCGCCAGCCTCCCAGCGCCGCTCGAATCACCGGACGACGCGACCAAGCCGCGCCGGCTGCCACGCGCGCGCCCTTGGCGCTCGCTTGTCGTCAAAACGGCGATGCTGGCGTTCATCTTCGTCGTCGTACCGCTAATTCTCTACAGCCAGTTCAAAGCCGCGGACGACGAGAAGCAACAGCTCCTCTTACGCAGCGTCGGTGACCAGGGGCGGGTGATGGCGCAGGCGCTCGCCCCTCTGGTCGCCGCGAGCGAGAAGCCCAACCTGGCGCGCCTCCAACAGGAGCTAGCCCGGTTCGCCGATGACGTGACCAACGTCAAGCTCCTCTTCAAGCCCGCCGCGGCGGTCGACAGCGGCGGGTTCTACTACATCGCCTCCTGGCCGGTCGTGCCGGCCTCGCAGCTCGACATCGAGGGCGAAAAGTTGCGGCAGCAGGGGATCCTTTCCCAGCTCGCGACCTCGTGCGAGGGCGAGTTGCCGATGGCGCTCCGCTACACGACGCCACAGGGTGGCGAGGAGGTGGTCACCTCGCTGACGCCGATCCGCGCACCATCCGGATGCTGGGCCGTCGTGACTTCGTTCGCCGCTGGGGCGATACCGGGCGCGCATTTCGGGGTGCCCTACTGGGCGACCGCGGAGGTGCGGATCTCGGCTGTCGTCTATCTCGCGATGGCGCTTCTCACCTTCACGACGTTCTGGAGCATCCGTCGCGGTTTGCGTCGGTTCGCCGATCGAGCCCGAGCGGTGAGCGAGGGCGGAGCCCACGGCTCGTTCGGAGAGCAGAACGATATTCCCGAGCTCGCCGAGGTGGCGCAGGAATTCGACCGGATGGTCGAGCGGCTGAAGAAGTCCGCCGAGGACATCCGGCGTGCGGCCGAAGACAATGCCCACGCATTCAAGACGCCGATCGCGGTGATCCGACAATCGCTGGAGCCGCTGCGGCGCACGATCGAACCCGACAACCAGCGCGGTCTGCGCGCGCTCGGCCTCATCGAGAGCTCCCTCGACAAGCTCGATGGGCTCGTCGCCTCCCAGCGCCGTCTCGACGAGGCGACGGCCGACATCATCAACACCAAGCGTATGCCGGTCGACCTGTCGCGGCTCGTCCATCAACTCCTCGACGCCCAGGCGGGCGTGTTCGCGCGCCGGCGCCTGTCGCTCAAGGGTCATGTCACCCCAGGGGTAATCGTGATGGGCGACGAGGAGATGATCGAGACGGTGATCGAGAACCTCATCGAGAACGCGGTCTCGTTTTCGCCCGAAGGGGAAAGCATCGGCGTCCGGCTCGAGACACGGGGGCAGTCGGCCGAGCTGCTCGTCGGCGATTCAGGCCCCGGCGTCCCCGAGGCCGATCTCGAACGCATCTTCGAGCGCTACTTCTCTCAGCGCCCCGCCCGAAAGGACGGCGACGGCGGCACGCATTTCGGCATCGGTTTGTGGATCGCCCGGCGAAACGTCGAGGCGCTCGGCGGCACCATCCGGGCCGAAAACCGGCGCCCTAACGGGCTGCTCATGCGGGTCCTGCTGCCGCTCGCGCCCGGCGTGCGCATTGCGCGACCAGACACAACTTTGCCTCACGCGACCGCCCGTACCGCGCGTTAGTGTCCTTTCGAACAGCGGATCTTCGAAAGAGGCATTGATGGAGTGGGCGAAGCTGATACTCGCATTGGAAGGCGCGGGCGAGGGCAGTGAATACCTCGACTATGCGATCCAGCGACGCTTCGGGTTGAAAAAGCCTGTGCCCGCCTACACGACGTCGATCGACGCCGCCATGACGCTCGTGCCAGCAGGATGGTCGATCCATCAGCTCCATCGCCGCAACGATTGCCGCGGCGCCTTCACGGGGTGGGTCGCCGAGCTTTATCGGGCCACCGACGTCGTTCTCGAGTTCCCCTCGAACGGTAGCGCCGCAACCGCGCCCCTCGCGCTGTGCGCTGCTGCGATGCGCGTGCTTCAAGCGCTCGAGGAGTCGGCGAAGGAGACCCAAGGCGAGATGCGCGGGCAGCCCCCAGCCATGCGCATCGCGAATGGCGGGGTCCTGCTGCGCTCGCTGTAAGCGGGCGCCGAAGGGCCCCATATCCCGGGTCTTCCTCCCTGATGAACTCGGGCCGTGCGATAGCACGGCCCTTTTTTTCGCCTATGCTCGCGGCCATGGACGACGAGCGCATCGAGATTCTCGGCCGTGAGACCGCCTACTCCGGATTTTTCCGCATCGACAAGTACCGGCTTCGCCATCGCAAGTACGACGGGAGCTGGACCGGCGAGCTGACGCGCGAGGTGTTCGAGCGCGGCCACGCCGCTGCTGCCCTCCTCTGGGACGAGCAGGCCGATGCCGTCGTGCTGATCGAGCAGTTCCGCCTTCCCGCCCACCTCGCCGGGTGCCCCGCCTGGCAGCTCGAGATCGTCGCCGGCATCATCGACCGCGACGAAACGCCCGAAGCGGTCGCAAGGCGCGAGATCGTCGAGGAAACGGGGCTCGTCCCGATCGGAGAGCTCGTACCGATCCACCGCATCCTGCCGAGCGCCGGCGGGAGCACGGAGACCGTTCATCTCTTCCTTGCCCGGGTCGACTCCGGCAGCGCCGGAGGGATCCACGGCCTTGCGGACGAGAACGAGGACATCCGCGTCATGGTATTGCCGTTCGAGGCAGCGCTGGCCCGGGCGGAAGCGGGCGAGATCCAGAACAGCTATGCTCTCGTCGCGCTGTGGTGGCTCGCCGCGCACCGTCAAAGATCGCGCCTCGCAAGCGCCGGATCGTAGCCGCGGCTCGCGGCGAGGAGCTGTCGCGTATAGGGATGCGAGACTCGCTCCTCGCGCAGCGCGGAGACACTCGTCTCTTCGACCACGACCCCTTCCCGCATCACCGCGATGCGGTCACACAGCATCGCGACCACCGCGAGGTTGTGACTGACAAGCACGGTCGTCAGCCCGCGCTCGACCTTGAGGCGGACCAGCAGCTTCAAAATCTCGGCTTGAACCGAAACGTCCAGCGCCGAGGTCGGCTCGTCGAGGAGCAGGATCTCCGGCTCGAGGACGAGCGCCCGCGCGATCGCTACCCGCTGCCGCTGCCCGCCGGAAAGCTGATGCGGGTAGCGGAAGCGGAAGGCGGGGCCGAGGCCGACGTCATCGAGAGCCCGCGCGATCCGACGCTCGGGATCGGGGAGCCGGTGAATCGCGAGCGGCTCTGCGAGAATGCGGTCGACCGTATGGCGGGGATGGAGCGAGCCATAGGGATCCTGGAACACCATCTGCAGGCGGCGATGGAATCGGCGCGGAGATCGCGCGAGAACCGTCTCGCCGGCAAGGCTGAGCCGCCCGCCCCAATCGGGAATGAGGCCCGCGACAACCCGCAGCACAGTGGTCTTGCCGGATCCCGACTCGCCGACGAGCCCGAAGCTGCCGCCGCGCTCCACATGAAAGGAGACGCCGCGCAGGGCGGCGACGCGCCCGAACGAGACGGTAAGATCTTCCGCTTCGATCACAAGACCGGCACCGCCTCGAGAAGACGCTTCGTGTAAGGGTGCGTCGCCTTGTCGAGCATGTCGGCCCGGCAGGTCTCGACGATCTCGCCCCGATACATCACGAGAACCCTGTCGCAGAACGACGCGACGAGCGGCAGGTCATGGCTGATGAAAACGAGCCCCATCCCCCGCTTCGTCACGAGCTCGTCCATGATCGCCAGGACCTGCATCTGAACGGTCACGTCGAGTGCCGATGTCGGCTCGTCCGCGATGAGTAGGTCCGGCCCGGCCACGAGCATTATCGCGATCATCACCCGCTGCCCCATTCCGCCCGAGAGCTCGTGCGGGTACGCGGCAAAGACGCGTTCCGGGTCGCGGATGCGAACCGCCTCCAGCATCTCGAGCCCGCGCTGCCGCGCTGCCTTGCGCGAAAGGCCGAGGTGGATCCGCGCCGCCTCCTCGATCTGACCTCCGACCCGCATCACGGGGTTGAGGGAAAATTTCGGATCCTGCAGCACCATTCCAATTCTGCCGCCGCGAATGGCCCTCATCTCCCTCGCCCCGACCTTTTGGAGATCGAGCCCGTCGAAGACGAGCCGCCGCGCCACGACAGCCGCGTTCTCGGGCAAGAGGCGCAGGATTGCGCGACCGGTCACCGACTTGCCCGAGCCGCTCTCTCCGACGATGCCGAGCTTTTCTCGTCCCATCGCGAAGGAGATGCCGCGCACCGCCTCGATAACGCCACGGTCGGTGCGGAACCCGATGTGCAGGTCCTCGACCTCGAGCAGTGGGTTCATCGCTGCTTCGGATCGAGCACGTCGCGGAGCCCGTCGCCCAGGAGATTGAATCCGAGACTGACGACGCAGATCGCGATGCCCGGCATTGTCGCGACCCACCATTGGTCTAGAATGTAGCTGCGCCCGGACGAAATCATGGCCCCCCACTCCGGCGCCGGGGGTTGCGCGCCGAGCCCAAGAAAGCCGAGGCCGGCGGCGGTCAGGATGATCCCTGCCATGTCGAGCGTCACACGGACGATCACCGAGGAGAGGCAGAGCGGCATCACCTGTCGGACGACGATCCGCGCCGCCGAGGCGCCTTGGAGGCGCGCAGCGGCGATGAAGTCGCTCTCCCGTATCGTGATCGTCTCGGCACGCGCGAGCCGCGCGTAAGGCGGCCACGCGGTAATCGCGATCGCAATTATGGCGTTCTCGATGCCCGGGCCGATGGCGGCAACGAAAGCGAGCGCGAGAATAAGGCGCGGAAAGGCCAGGAAGATGTCTGTGACCCGCATCAGCGTGCTGTCGAGCCACCCGCCGGCGTAACCCGCCACGCACCCGACGAGGAGCCCCAAGGGCGCCACCAGAACGACGACCATCGTGACGATTACGAGCGTGATCCGCGCCCCGTAGACGAGGCGAGACCAGATGTCCCGCCCGAGCTCGTCGGTGCCGAGGAGATGTCCCGCGGTGCCAGGAGGCAGGAGCCGCGCCGCAAGATCCTGTGCGATCGGCGAATGGGTGGCCAGAAGAGGTGCCGCCGCCGCGACCGCGAGCAGCGCGAGGATCGTCACGAGCCCGACCATCGCCAGCGGTTTGCGCCGGAACGCAAGCCAAGCGCGATAAGCCTCGCCGAGCCGGGCCTGCCGGCGCGACGACGGCGCCTCGGCGAGGAGCCAAGCGTCGACGCTCACCGCCCTCGCGCTCGAGGATCGAGCGCCCGATAGAGGAGGTCCGAGACGAGATTGAGCCCGATGAACACCGCGCCGACCACGATCGTCCCGCCGAGCACCGCATTCATGTCGGCGCTGAGGAGCGAGTTCGTGATGTAGCGCCCGAGGCCGGGCCAGGCGAAAACGGTTTCGGTCAGCACCGAGCCTTCGAGGAGGCTCGCGTAAGTGAGCGCTGCGACCGTCACGAGGGGCACCGCAATGTTCCCGAGCGCATGGCGCCACACGACGCGCGCCTCGGAGAGGCCTTTGACGCGTGCCGTCGTGACGTATTCCTGGCGGAGCTGCTCGATCATGAAGCTCCGGGTCATGCGGCTGAGATAGGCAAGCGAGAACCAGCCGAGCACAGCAGCCGGCAGAACGAGGTGCTCCAGAGCGTTCCGGAAGGCTTCCCATTCCCCGGCCATTGCCGCGTCGAGGAGCACGATCCCCGTAACGGGATCGAAAAGATCGTCGTACGCGACGTCGAGCCTGCCGGGCCCCGCGACCCAGCCGAGACGGGCGTAGAAGACGAGAAGGCCGACGAGCCCCAGCCAGAAGACCGGCACCGAGTAGCCGAGAAGCCCCAGAACGCGCACGAGGTGGTCCGGCCAGCGTCCCTGGTGCGTTGCTGCCGCGACCCCGAGGGGAATCCCGAAGAAAAGACCGAACAGCATCGCGATCGTCGCAAGCTCGAGCGTCGCCGGAAAAAATCGGGCGATGTCGACCAGCACCGGGTTCGAGGTCAGGATCGAGCGCCCGAAATCGCCGGTCAGAACCTGGCCGACGTAGCGCAAAAACTGCTGCCAAAGCGGCAGGTCGAGGCCGAGCTCTGTCCGGACTCGCTCGTACACCTCGGCCGTGACCCGATCGCCGGCGGCGGCGAGGACGGGGTCGATCGGCACGACCCGGCCGATGAGAAACGTGACGAGGAGCAGCCCGAAGAAAGTCAGCGCAACGCCGACGAGAAGACGCAATGCGGGGAAGACGAGGCGCGACAACGGTTGCACGGCGCGTCATCTTGAAGCGCGATTCCGGATCGGCGGAAGGCGAAAATGCGCCCTGCGCGCGCGCCCCGGCCGTGGAGCGTGGTTCTACGCGTTCTCGAGGAAAAGGTCGGCCGGACGATCGATATGCCGGCGCAGCGCGTCGCGCAGCTTCAGCATCGCGCGATGCTCGAGCTGGCGCACCCTCTCCTTCGAGACGCCGAGAACGCGCCCCAGCTCCTCGAGGGTGGCACCTTCGTCCCGCAGACGTCGCCGATGGATAATCGTCCGTTCGCGCGGGCTGAGCTCGGAAAGCGCATCGTGAAGCCAGCGCGAGCGCGTCTGGTTGTCCCGGAGGCCGATGACGACTTCCTCCGGCGACGGCCGGGTATCGGCGAGGAAATCCTGCCAATCGTCCTCCGCGCCTTCGCCGACAGGCGCGTTCAGCGACTGGTCGACGGCGCCGAGCCGCATCTCCATCGCCTCGACATCCGTAATGTCGACGCGCAGCTCTTCGGCGATCCGGGCCTTGCTCTCGGCGGAAAGCGGTCTCCCGGAGACGTCGTCGATCTTGGCTCGCAGCCGGCGCAAGTTGAAAAACAGCGACTTCTGCGCCGCCGTGGTCCCCGTCCTGACGATCGACCAGTTCCGGAGGATGTAGTCCTGCATCGCGGACCTGATCCACCAGGCGGCATAGGTGGAGAACCGAACCTCCCGGTCGGGCTCGAACCGTGCCGCTGCCTGCATCAGGCCGACATTGCCTTCCTGGACCAGATCCCCCATCGGCAGGCCGTAGTTGCGAAAGCGCGAGGCCGTCGCGACCACCAGCCGAGTGTACGCCCGCACCAGGACATGGAGCGCCCCCGTTTCACCTTCCTCGCGCCAGCGCCGAGCGAGCTCGAACTCGTGATCCCGGGAAAGAAGCGGCTCCTTCATCGAAGCCTTGATGAAGGCGAGATTGGCGCGCTGCGTATCCGGATCGTCGATATAGGCCATTCGCCCCTTCCGTGCACCCCGAGTCGGGTCCCCGTGTTTCCGGCCAACGGCGGAAATGGGGGAAGGTTCGATGGTTTCCCCGAAAGGAGAGCAATGCTCCCCGATTGCGAGAGCGTGGCGCAAAAGGGGGAGCGCCGAACGCCTCGAATGCTATCTAAAAGCTCGCAGCCGCGACGCGTGATTCTGGACACCGAGTCAACCATTTATTAATCTCGCCTGAGTTGATTCGTTAAGACGAACTTGCGTCGGGGAGACAGCAGCGGTGCGAGGCCTGCGCGTCCAGCTGGTTATTTTTTTCTTTTTCGCAGCACTCGCCACCCTCGGCACAGGCAAGGCTTGGGCGAAATACGCGTCCATCGTGATCGACGCCGAAACGGGCGAAGTCCTGCACGAGGCGAATGCCGATGACCGGAATTACCCGGCGTCCTTGACCAAAATGATGACCCTCTATCTGGCGTTCGAAGCGCTGGAACAGGGGCGCCTGGAGCTCACGACCCGCCTTCCCGTTTCGAAGTACGCCGCCAGCCGCGCACCTTCCAAGCTCGGCCTCGAGCCGGGCGAAACCATCTCGGTACGCGACGTGATTCTCGCCCTCGTCACCAAATCGGCGAACGACGCTGCCGTGGTGATGGCGGAAGGCATCGCCGGGTCAGAGTCCGCCTTCGCGCAGCGCATGACCGCAAAGGCGCGCGAGCTCGGCATGACGAACACCACGTTCCGAAACGCCTCGGGACTGCCCGACCCCGAGCAGATCACTACCGCGCGCGACCTCGCCCGGCTGAGCCAGGCTCTGCTCAAGCGGTTTCCGAAGTACTACCGCTACTTTTCGACCGAGGACTTCACCTACAAGGGTGTCGTTTACCACAACCACAATCGGCTCATGAGCCGGTTCGAGGGGATGGACGGCATCAAGACCGGCTTCATCCGCGCATCGGGCTTCAATCTCGCGGCGTCTGCGGTACGGGACAATCGCCGTCTGATCGGCATCGTCATGGGCGGAGAGTCGGCCCGGTCGCGCGACATCCATATGGCCGAACTTCTCGAAAACGCCTTCGCCGGCCGGCCGAGCCTGCCGCCAGTCATGGTGGCGAAGAACGAGACCGGGCTCGGAAGCCGTGTCGTGGCGCGGCTCACTCCGATTTCGCGCGCGCACGCGGCGGCGGGTCGCAACTTGGGCTCCGCCGACTGGAGCATTCAGGTCGGTGCCTACAGCAACCTGTCCGCGGCACGTAAAGCGGCCGAGAAAGCGGCCGCCAAGCTTCCAGACCAAGACCCGACGGTGCGGGTGTTGGCCCCATTCAAGAGCGACAAGCGCAAGGTCTATCGCGCACGCCTCGTCGGCTTCACGGAACAGGAGGCGCGGAACGCCTGCCGCCTCCTGAAGAAGAGCAAGACGAGTTGCGCGCCTATCGCCCCGTGAGCCCGCCCCGCTCGCTGTAGGACGGCACGAACACGGTCGCGCCGAGCCGCCGTCCGTCGGTGGTCCGTACCGAAACCCGGCGCGTGCGATAGAGTTCGCCCTCGTACGCATAGAGGCGTCGCCGTGCCGCCCGCGCGATCGGGCTCGAGATTTCCCCTTCGACGCTGCTACCGCGGCAAGGGCGGATGAAGGGCCATGGCGAGCGGCGCGGGCGTGAAAGCCGCCAGCCGTCGAGCCGCGCCCGCTCGAGCGTCAAGCCTCGCGCGAGGGGGCCCAGCACCTGGCGTCGCGTGGCCGGATCGAGCAGGGAACCGTAGAAGAAGAAGCGCATTCTAGCGGTCCGTGGCGAAGCTGCGGCGAGCCCCGGGCGGCACTGTGATCGGCGCGCCACAGGGCCTCGACATTTCCCAATTCAGCGTGAGCCGCGTCACACCGCTGCCCCATTCAACGTTCTTAAATGGCGTCCAGCGCACATTGGAGCGGTGGAGGACAATGAAGGACTTTCTGGCTGATTGGCGGCGCTGGTCACCGGCGGAGCGGATCACGGCGATCGTCCTCCTGGCGCTACTCGCCATCGCCCTCCCGGCCCTCGTAAAGGCTGCGGCGCTCGCCTGAGCGGCTCAAAGACGCCCCTCCTCCGCCGCGTGACAGGCGACGGCGCTCTTGCCTGCGGCGAGGAGCTCGGGCCGCTCGCGGCGGCAGCGCTCGTTGGCGAATGGGCAGCGCGGGTGGAAGGCGCAGCCCTCCGGCGGATCGATGGGACTGGGCACCTCCCCGCCGACGGGCTCGCGCTCGCGGCGGGTCATCTTCAAATCCGGGATCGTATCAAGAAGCAGCCGCGTATAGGGATGGCGCGGCGCACGGAAGATCTCCCGCGCCTCGCCGACCTCGACGAGGCGGCCGAGATACATGACCCCTACCCGGTCCGAGACATGACTGACGACAGCCAGGTTGTGGCTGATGAAGAGGTAGGTGAGCCCGAGGTCTCGCTGCAGATCCTTCATGAGATTCAGGATCTGCGCCTGTACCGAGACGTCGAGCGCCGAGGTCGGCTCGTCGGCGACGAGGAATTCCGGATTGGCCGCGAGCGCACGTGCGATGGAGATGCGCTGCCGCTGCCCGCCCGAGAACTCGTGCGGGTATTTCTCCCCGTCGGCCGGATCGAGCTTCACCTGGGTCAAGAGCTCGTCGACGCGCTCGTCGAGCGCAGCGCCGCTCAAGAGCCGGTGCGTCCGCAACGGCTCGGCGATGATCTCCCGGACGCGCCAGCGCGGGTTGAGGCTGGCATAGGGGTCCTGGAAGATCATCTGCAGGCGGCGCCGGATCGGCAACATCTCCCGGCGTGACCCGACCGTCGCCAGATCGGTGCCGTCGAACTCGATGCGGCCCCGGGTCGGCCGGTAAAGCCCGACCGCGAGGCGGGCGACGGTCGACTTCCCGCAGCCGCTTTCGCCGACGAGGCTGAAGGTCTCGCCGCGACCGATCTCGAAATCGATCCCGTCGACCGCCTTCACGACCGCGCGCGGCTTGCGCTCGAGCACCCGGTTGAGCCACGGCGCCGAAACGTCGAAATAGCGGACGAGGCCGCTGGCGCGGAGGAGAGGCTCAGGCATGGACAGGCCTTTCGGCGCCGAGATGAAGCCAGCAGGCGGCGCGGCTCGCCCCTGCGGGAACCAGTTCCGGCCGCTCGCTCCGGCACCGATCGAAGACGTGCGGGCAGCGCGGGTTGAACGGGCAGCCCGGCGGGATGGCCGTGAGGCGCGGCATCGCGCCTTCGATCTGGACGAGGCGCTCCCGGGTCTCCCCCAAAATCGGAATCGAGCCCATGAGACCGACCGTGTAGGGATGCTGCGGCGCGTGCACGACCTCCCACACAGGCCCGATTTCGACGATGCGTCCGGCGTACATGACGGCGACCCGGTCCGCCGTCTCGGCGATGACGCCCATGTCGTGCGTCACGAGCATCACGGAAGTGCCGTGCTCGCGGCAGAGCCGCTTCAGAAGGGCGATGATCTGCGCCTGGATCGACACGTCGAGCGCGGTCGTCGGCTCGTCGGCGATGATGAGACGCGGGTTGGCCGCAAGCGCGAGCGCGATGACCACGCGCTGCCGCATACCGCCGGAAAACTGGTGCGGGTATTGGTCGATCCGCTGCTCCGCGGCCGGAATTCCGACCTCCTTCAGAAGCTGAAGCGCATGCTCCCTCGCCTCCCGACCGCCGAGCGAGCTGTGGACCCGGATCGTCTCCACCAGCTGGCGGCCCACCGTGTAGAGCGGGTTGAGGCTCGTCAGCGGGTCCTGAAAAATGGCGCCGATCTCGCGGCCGCGGATCCGACGCATCTCCTCGGGCGGAAGATTGTCGATGCGGCGCCCGGCGAGGCGGATCTCGCCGCCCGCGATCCTTCCGGGCGGCTCCAGAAGCCCGATGATCGCCGCTCCCGTCAGGGACTTCCCCGCGCCCGACTCGCCGACCACCCCGAGCACCTCGCCGGGCGCGATCGTGAAGGAGATGTCGTCGACCGCGACCAGCGGACCGCGGCGCGTCGCGAACTCGACCCGGAGCCGGCTTACTTCGAGAAGCGGCGTCATCGAAGCTTCGGGTTCAAGGCGTCGCGGAGCCAGTCGCCGAGGAGATTGACCGCGAGCGCGAGCAACGCGAGGGTCGCACCGGGGAACATCGCGATCCACCACTCGCCGGAGAAGAGGAAGTTGTTGCCGATCCGGATGAGGGTGCCGAGCGACGGCTGCGTCGCCGGCACACCTAGACCAAGGAACGACAGCGTCGCCTCGGTCAGGATCGCCTGGGCGAGATTGATGGTGGCGATGACGAGGACCGGCCCGAGCACGTTCGGAAGCACGTGGCGGAGCATGATCGCCAGCGGATGGACGCCGGTGACGTAAGCGGCTTGCACATATTCCTTGCCGCGTTCGACGAGCGTCGATCCCCGGACGGTGCGCGCGAAATGCACCCAGTAGGAAAGCGCGATCGCGCCGATCACGACGGCGATCGCGGCGGAACTCTGGAGGTCGCGCGGAAGCGCCGTCTTCGCGACGCCGTCGATGAGCAGGGCGATGAGGATCGCCGGGAACGACAGCTGCACGTCGGCAAGACGCATGATGACCGTGTCGAGCCAGCCGCCGAAATACCCGGCGACGAGACCCAGGGCGACGCCGAGCAGCATCGCGAGCACCACAGAGGCCGCGCCGACGACGAGCGAGATGCGGGCGCCGTAGAGGATCGCCGACAGCATGTCGCGTCCCTGATCGTCGGTCCCGAACGGGTGCGACCAGGAGCCGTCCGCCTCCCAGGCAGGCGGGATCATCGCGTCGAGGAGGCTGAGCGAGGAAAGGTCGGTCGGATCGTAGGGCGCTATGACCGGCGCGAGCAGGGCGGAGACGACGATCACCGCCGTCACCACCGCCGAGACGACCGTCAATTTGGAGCGCGTGAAGCTCCACCAGAGGTCGCTGTCGCGCCAGCGGCGCTTCGACGCCGGGCGCCTGACCGCCTCCTTGCCCGACGCGCCGGCGGCGACGCTGTCAACCGACATGAGCCGCTCCCGCGCGCTCGATCCGCAGCCTCGGATCGACGATGTAGTAGAGAAGATCCACGACGAGATTGATCACGACGAAGAAGAAGGCGACGAGCACGAGATAGGCCGCCATCACGGGGATATCGACCGCGGTCACCGCCTGAATGAACATGAGTCCGACCCCGGGCCAGGAGAACACGGTTTCGGTGACGACCGCGAAGGCGATCACGGAGCCGAGCTGAAGGCCCGTTATCGTGATGACGGGCACCAGCGTGTTCTTGAGCGCGTGGCCGAAATTGACGATCCGATCCGGAAGACCGCGGGCGCGCGCGAACTTGATGTAGTCGGTCCGGAGAACCTCGAGCATTTCGGCGCGCACCAGCCGCATGATCAACGTCATCTGAAAGAGGCAGAGCGTCACGGCCGGCAGGATCAGCGCACGAATCCCCTCCTTGGTCAGAAGGCCCGTCGTCCACCAGCCGAACGCGATCGTGGTTCCCCGACCGAACGAAGGCAGCCAGCCCAGAAGGACGGCGAAGATGAGGATCAGCAGAATGCCGATGAGGAAGGTCGGCAGCGAGACGCCGATCAGCGAGACCGTCAGGAAAACCTGGCTGAGGGCCGAATGGCGATGGAGCCCGGTGTAGATGCCCATCGGCACGCCGATGAGGAGCGCAAGAGCCGCCGCAACGAACGAAAGCTCGAGCGTGGCCGGCAGGCGCTCGAGGATGACGTGCGAGACCGGCCGCGCGTGCTGGTACGACATGCCGAACTCGCCCCGCACGGCGTTGCCGACGAAACGGGCGAACTGGACCGGAAAGGGATCGTTGAGGCCGAGCTCCTGGCGAAGGCGCTCGCGATCCTCGAGCGAGGTGTCCTGCCCGACGATGTTGTTGATCGGGTCGCCCACGTAATTGAAGAGCGCAAAGGCGACGAAGGCCACCGCCAGCATGACGAAGACGGACTGGACCAGGCGGCGGATCACGAACGCGATCATGGTGAAGTTTCTCTTTACTCTCCCTCGCCGCCGCGCATGAAGGCGCGAACGCATTGCCTCGGCTCGGTTGAGCGAATCGAACGCCGCTCCATTAACCGGAAAGAAACAGTCATGGGTGCGAAATTGTCACGCATTTGACCCAGCCGGGGGAAGTCCGATGTCTAGGCAGGAATACGAGGCAGCCATCGCCGCCTTCCTCAGCAAGAAGCAGATCACCCGTTGCCCGACGGCGTTCGCCCTCCCGACGCATACGGTGACGAGCGAGGCCGATCGCGAAGCGTTGCGACGTCACGCGGCCGCACGCGAGGCCGCACGCGCCGCCGCCCTCGCCCGGCCTGTCTGAGGCAAGGCCCTAACTCTCCCTCGCCCAGGCGAGCGCCTGGGCGAGACGGTCGTTGCCCCAGAAGAGCTCGTCGCCCACGAGGAAGCTCGGGGCGCCGAAGATGCCCCGCCGCTCCGCCTCGAGCGTGCGCTCTCGCAGGCGATCCTTCGTCTCCGCCGCCTCGGCGCGCGCGAGCCACTCCTCCGAAGAAAGCGCCGCGAGAAGCTGCCGGTCGGCGATGTCCTGATCATCGACGAAGTTGGCGCGGAAGACGCGCCGAACGAATTCGGGCAGCCACTCCTGTCCATCCGCCGCCGTGGCGATCCGCGCCGCGAGTAGCCCGTTCCGCGGAAACTCGGAGGGACGCCGGAACGGCAGGCCCTCGGCTTTGCAGAGGCGCTCCATGTCGCGCCACATGTAGCGGCCCTTGGCTGGATAGAGTGTGAACGGCGAGCCGGTCCAGCCCTGCTTGGCGAAAATCGGTCCGAGGAGGAACGGGCGCCAGACGACCGGAACGCCGGCGGCGCGCGCCAAGTCCTCGACGCGCATCGCCGCGAGATACGAGTACGTGCTGGCGAATTCGAACCAGAACTCGAGTGCTCTCACTTCTCGGCGTAGGGGTTTTCGAGCCCATCGATGAGCTCGTGCAGAACCGCACGCAGCTGCCGCTCGTCGCCGCCCATCAGCACCGCGTCCTCGAGCGCGTCCTGCGCCATTTGCCGAAGCTCGGCGATGTTCTCCTCGAGAACCTTGATCTTCTCCACGCACGAGAGCGGCTCGCCCGACGGAGTCCGCCAGATGCGCGTGTTGCTCATTGCTTGGGCTCGAGCGAAGGCAGCCCCGCGGGCGGCCCGGACTGCTGGCCGTCCTTCTGCTGCGGCTGGCTGCTGAAAATGTACTGGCCGATGAGGTTCTCGAGGCTGATCGCCGCCTGGGTGTACTGAATCCGCCCGCCGGGCGGGATCGTCTCCTCGGCTCCACCCGGAACCAGAGACAGATACTTGTCGCCGAGGAGGCCGGCGGAAGCGATCTGGGCCACGGTGTCGGTCGGGAGCTGCACGCTCGGATCGATCGTCATGCGGACGACGGCGAGGAAGGTCTTAGGGTCGAGCGTCTGCGAGACGATGCTGCCTACCTTGATCCCGCTGATGCGCACGTCCCCGCCTTCGCGGATGCCGTCGACCCGGTCGAAGGTGGCGGTTACCTCGTACCCCGAACTGCGGCGGATTTGGCTCGTGGAATAGGCGAAGAACAGGAAGAGAGCGGCGATCACGAGGACCACCGCCCCCATGATGGTCTCGATGGCGTTCCGACTCATTCCGGCTTCCAGGCCTCGTAGTCACCCGTGGCGCGGGGCCGCTCGCCGCCGCGAAGCAGAGAACCCCGTGGCCGATACGCGCCTTTGGTCCCGGTGAGATTCGGACGGTGCTCCTTCTGCCAAGGATATCGCTTCGCGACGTCCTCCGGCCGCGGCGGCTCCTGGATCGTGTGATGGAGCCAGCCGTGCCACTGCGGCGGCACCTTGGTCGCCTCGGGGGTGCCGTTGTAGATCACCCAGCGCCGCTCCCGGCTCCACTTGCCGGCCCCCTTCTCCCGCGGCCGGAAATTCTTCTCGCGGTAATACCGGTTGCCGAACTGGTCAGTGCCGACCAGCTCCCCCGCCCACCAGGTGAAAAGACGCGTGCCGATGCTCATGAGGGCCGAGTTATGCACCGTGAGGCTTGCGGCGTCCAGCCTGCGCGGGCATGAACGACGCCATCATGCCCGACTTCTGGCGCAGTTCAGG
>JADGGZ010000293.1 GCA_019689675.1 Rhodospirillales bacterium
AGGCGCCAGGAGAGGGCGGGGCTGGCGGGGGCGGTGCCCCGGACGAGGACCGGCAGGGAGAAGCGTAGCGCGACCTGGATCTGGGCCCGGCGGCGCGCGGCCTCGGCGGCGTCGGGGAGCTCGTCCAGGAGGAGGCGGTAGGTCCGCTCCTCCGCGCCGGGCGGGCGGCGGAGGGCGACGCGGACCACCTGCTCCTCCGAAGGCCCCAGCCGGGCGATGGTCGGCGAGACGAGGAGGTCGGAGGTCGGCGCGAGCCGATCCTCCTCCCCGGCCTGGGACCAGGCGAAGGCACGAATCTGCACCGCGACCGCAGCCGCGCCGCGATTGGCGACCTCCAGCGCGGCGATGCGGCGGCCCGCCCCCAGCTCGACGGAGAGCGGGGCGACGCTCAGCGCGCCAGCCTCGGCGCCCCTGGGGCAGAGCGCCAGGGCGATGCCCGTCAGCGCGAGGGCGCGGCGGCGCACCGGTGGGAGCGCGACCGACGGCACGACCGACCTCAGTAGTTGAGCGTCACGACCACGGTGTCGGTGTACGTGCCGGCCTTGACGTTCTGGCCCGAGGGGACGCGCCCGTAGACCGTCACCTCGCCACCGTACTCGCCCGTGTTGAGGCTGAGGGTCACCGGAAGTTGGTCGGTGTCGCCGAGCGCCGTCGTGCGGCCCGAGTCGCTGTAGAGGTTGTAGTTGAGGAACTGAGTCGCGGTCCCGTCGGCCATGCGGCGCTGCGTCGTTTCCGCGTGGCTGCCGAGGCCGAACGTCACGTAGACCGAATTGCTCGGCTCCACCGAGCCGCAATCGACGGTGATGGTCGCGCTCCCGTCAACGTTCGAGGTACCGTTGTAGGAGCCGAAGTCGAGCACGCCCGCCGCCACGGTGCACGTGGCGGTGGCGGTCGCCTGGACGGTCATGTTGGCGGTGGCGGTCTCGGCCCGCGCCGGCCCGGCGGCGTAAGCCGCGAACGCGGCGAGGGCGACGCCCGCGAGCAGAACCTTTCTCATCGTCCCACTTCTCCTTTTTGGACGGGGCGCGGTGGGGTGCCCCGGTTGATCCGCTCTGCCGGTCCGGGCGCATTCATTGCGCATCCGTAAACAGCGCTCGGACAATATCACTAATCCGCGAGACGTCAAGTCATCGGTCGCTCAGGTAGTGTCTCAGTTTGAAATGGGGGCGCTCATCCCGGGCCACGGGATGCGCCTGTGGTAATCAGCGTGCCAGAGCAGTTCGGGGGCCGGGCGGGGTCCGTCTGAGAAGGACACCAACACGATCTGGAGGCCGGCCTTTCGGCCATGCTTCATTGCGGGGATGCAATCCGTGTCCCCGGTTATGAGGATCACCCGATCGGCGAGCTTTTTCTCAGAGTATGCGGCAATATCCAGACTGATTCGCATATCGACCCCCTTCTGCTCAAAGTCAGGAAGGAAGTCCTCATCCGTCAGCGCGGTCGGAGATATCGGGACTCGCTTTGGCTTGAAGCCTCGGAACTTGAGGACGCCGCGCCTAACGGCGAAAAGGTCCTTGGCTGCCAAGCTCTTTAGCCATCTATCATCGCCATAGAACACGTGTTGTTTGCCCGAAACGGGAAGCTTCGTCTCTCCCTGAAACGGGGCACAATCGTAGTATAGAATCCGTATCAGTGCCTCGACTTCGTGATCGACGCACGCGTGGGCAACCTTTTCAATGAAGTCTGGGTTGTAATCATGGCCGGCGTGGCGGGTCCGTACCCTCAG
The DNA here is from genome assembly GCA_019689675.1 of Rhodospirillales bacterium. Lineage (GTDB taxonomy): Bacteria > Pseudomonadota > Alphaproteobacteria > ATCC43930 > CGMCC-115725 > JADGGZ01. Next base: position 1,727 of record JADGGZ010000293.1, read on the forward strand.
GTGCCCACCATCGATCATGACGATGACGCGAATCATGCAAGGAATATAAAACCCCCGCGCGTTTCCGCGCGAGGGTTTTGTTTGTAGCGTGCCCGCCTACGGGCGTAGCGGATACGGGCAACACTGTGAATCAGTGCTGCCCGTTCGTCAAGCGCAATTGGCGGCCCAAGGTTCCCTAAGCCACCCGTCGGGGGCGGTAGGGGCCGCGCGACCTCGGAGCTTCGGCCGCCTCTGCGGCCTCCACCAGTGCCACGATATCCTTCACGTCCCATAGCCGGTCCGTCAGGCCGGCCGCCATCGCCGGGGTGACGCGCAGCGTCTTGTGGATGCGGACGAAGTTGTAGAACACGCAGTGCAGCGCCACCGCGTAGGCGTGGTTCTCGACCTTCTTGGAGAAGGCGTTGGTGAGCCGGGTGAAGCGGCGCATGTGCATCCGCATCGTGAGGTTCTGGCGCTCGACGTAGGACGTGCTGACGTGCGCCGGGTTGGGGCGTCCCTCGACCACCCGCGTCCGCGTGCCGATGCACTCCGCGGGGCTGTAGCGGCCGCGAACGCTCTCGGGGGCGGCGCCGTAGATCTTCTCCAGCATCGCGTAGTCCACGTCCGCGCCGAACGCGCCGTCCACGGCGGCAAGGTAAGCCTTGTGGCCGTCCGTGGTGAGCTGCACCCGGTTCGCCAGCCGGCCCGCCACGTCCTGCATGAACTCGTGCGCGTAGCCGGCGTCCCGGCCGCCGACGAGCCAGGACACGATGAGCTTGGTGTCGGCCTCGATCGCGGTCCACGTCCACACGTCGCCCGCGCCATCCGGGGCGGCCTTGGCGCTCGCGACGTTCTTGGCCTTCGCGTAGCAGAAGCTCCAGATCTCGTCGCACTGCACGCGCTTCGCGGCGACGTTCCGCACCGTGCGGTCGTGGAACTCGTGGCAGGCCCGGCCAGCATCGATCAGCAGCTTGGTTACGGTGTTGATGGAGGCTCCCGTGATCCGGGTGACGGCGCGCAGGCTGTTCCCCTCGCAGAGCAGCGTCAGGATGGCGGCGCGCTGTGCGGCGGGGAGCTTGTTCATGCCGATCATGATATGAATCTTATGCTTGAGCGTCAAGCACGAAGTGCAATTAGGCCCAAGGGGGATTCCCCCTTGGGCCCAACCTGTGCTACGCTACGTGCGCCGGGCAGGATTCGAACCTGCGACCTGAGGGACACGACTCCACTCGCTCTAGCCAACTGAGCTACCGGCGCTCAGGGAGCCGACCAAGGCCCGCCACGCTCTCCCCTAGCCCGGGACGTGGCGGGCCTTCGCGTTTTGGCCCCCGACGCCGGTCGGCGTGGGCGTGCCGGACACTGCCGCCGCCTGAAACGGAGTGGCCTGTGACCGCGCGCATTAAGTGGCTTCAAACAGCGTCGAGCATCTTCGGTCTGATCTACAAAGGGGACGGTTCAATCAAGATCGAGGACGATTCGCTCTAAGACTTGGACCACCGCGCCGCGGCGGCCTTCCTTGCAACCGCGGCGCGCTCCTCAGGTGTCAAGGCGTTCGCCCGTGCTCTGCCACCCTTGAGCCCACCGCGCCGCCCCAGCTCGGCCGCCGCAGCGTCCTTCCCCACGTTCGGGTCGCGCTCCTCAATCTCGCCGGTCGCGATGCCGACGACGGTGTGCGCAAGCTGGTTCGGGTCGCGCGGGCGCTTCGGGTGCTTGGGCATACTCTAGAAGATAGCCCCGCGACGGGCCGGGTGCGAGGGCGCCGGCCCGCCCGTCAAGGGCGCCCGATTTCAAACTGAGACACTACCGTCGCTCACTGACTGCCTGAGAAGGCGGGACCCGGCCCAACGCGTTGGCGTGCCTCGGCTTTCCTTGCCGAGGCCGCCATGCGCGACCCCTGTCCTCGCCCGCCGCCCGGCCGACCTGTCCGACGCCGAAGGGACGGCCTCGGAGCCTTCGCTCCCGCCGCCGGCACCCAAGGGGCGGCCGCCCCAATGGCCCCGGCGGCCCGTCGCCGGAGCCGTCTTCCGCCGTCAGGCCGCGATGCGGTCTGACCCGCGCCGGCTGTCCGTGGCGGATGCCGCCGCGTTGTCTCCCGCCCCGGCCGACGGTGTCCGCCCATGGCCGCCGCCGGCGGCTCGACGGCGCGCCCCGGCGCATGCACGGCCGGTCGCGGGCGCTCGCGCGCGAGGCGGACG
>JADGGZ010000294.1 GCA_019689675.1 Rhodospirillales bacterium
GGGTGCGGCCGGGCCCCCAGCGGCCCGGCGCGGGCGCCGCGCGGGGCGACGGGGGGCGGCCGCAGAATGCTGTGCTGGATTGCGCCCGGATCGAGAGCGTCTACGGTATCGTGCCGCGCGATTGGCGCGACGCGCTGGCGGAGCTCTTTCCGCTCGCGGCGCCGGCACCGATGCGTGCATCGGGGCGGAGCGCCTAGGGCGGCTTTCGGCCGATTCCTCGTTGCGGGCAGGGCCGAGTACGGCTGGCGGTGCCGCAGAAACGCCCTATTCTCCCGATCTGAATTCGTTAAAGTGCCGAGCCTCAGACCGGGGGAACCCTTGCGCCGTCTCGTCGCATTCATCGTCGCCGTTTTGATCGCCCTGCCCGCCGTGGCTCAGGAAAGCGTTTCGAGCCACGGACTTTCGATTTGCGGCGATCTCAAGTACCCCCCCGACTTCCAGCATTTCGACTACGTCAACCCTGCGGCGCCGAAGGGCGGCACGATGCGGCTCGGCGTGGTCGGCACGACCTTCGATTCCTTCAATCCGTTCATCGTGCGAGGAACCCCGGCCGCGAATTCGGCTGCGCTCTGGGACAGCCTCATGACCCCCGCGCTCGACGAGGCGAACACCGAGTACGGGCTCATCGCCGAGCGGGTCGAGATCGCGAAGGACAGGAGCTGGGTCACCTATCACCTGCGCAAGGAGGCGCGGTTTCACGACGGCTCGCCGATCACGCCGGACGACGTCATCTGGACGTTCGAGACCCTGCGGCAGAAGGGGCAGCCCTTCTATCGCGCCTACTACGCCGACGTGAAGAGCGTGGAGAAGGTGGGCGAGAACGGCGTCAAGTTCACGCTCGCCTCGACCGACAACCGGGAGCTCCCGCAGATCATCGGCCAGATGCGGATCCTGCCGAAGGCGTGGTGGGAGAAGCGGGAGTTCGACAAGACCTCGCTCGAGCCGCCGCTCGGCAGCGGCCCCTACAAGGTAGAGAGCGTCGATCCCGGCCGCAGCGTGACCTACCGCCGGGTCGACGACTACTGGGGCAAGGACCTCCCGGTCAATCGCGGCCGGCACAACATGGATCTTCTCGTCTACGACTACTACCGCGACCAGACCGTCGCGCTGGAGGCGTTCAAGGCCGGCCGCTACGACTTCCGGGTCGAGAGCTCGTCGAAGGATTGGGCGACGGGTTACGACGGGCCGGCGCTTCGCGAGAAGCTCATCGTCAAGGAGGAGATTCCCGACGAGAACCCCGACGGCATGCAGGGGTTCGGCTACAACACGCGGAAACCGATCTTCCAGGATCCGCGGGTGAGGAAGGCGCTCGCCTACGCCTTCGATTTCGAGTGGTCGAACGAGCACCTCTTTTACGGCGCCTACTCGCGCACGCGAAGCTATTTCGAGAACTCGCCCTTCGCCGCGACCGGGCTGCCGAAGGGCGAGGAGCTCGAAATTCTGGAGAAGTTCCGCGGCAAGATCCCAGACGAGGTCTTCACCACCGAGTACAACCCGCCGAAATACGACGGCTCGGGCAATATCCGCGCGGGCTTGCGCGAGGCGCTGAAGCTTCTTCGCGAGGCCGGCTGGGAAATCAAGAACCAGCGTCTCGTGAACGCGAGCGGGCAGCCTTTCGAGTTCGAGATCCTGCTCTCGAGTGCCCAGTTCGAGCGCATCGTTCTGCCTTTCGTGGAGAATCTGAAGCGGCTCGGAATCACCGCACGCGTGCGCACCGTCGATACCGCGCAGTATCAGCGCCGCATGGACAGCTTCGACTTCGACATGACGGTGGTCCTTTTCCCGCAGTCGCTCCATCCCGGCAACGAGCAGCGCGAGTTCTGGAGCTCGGCGAAGGCGGACGAGGAGGGCAGCCGCAACCTCATAGGCATCCGCGACCCCGTCGTCGACGAGCTCGTCGAGATGATTATCGCGTCGCCCGACTGCGACCGGCTCGTCGCCCGCGTGCGCGCGCTCGACCGCGTTCTCCAGTTCGGCTACTACGTCATCCCGAACTGGCATACCCGGGTTACCCGGATCGCGTATTGGAGCAAGTTCCGGCGTCCGGAGACGAACCCGAAATACGGGATCGCGCTCGATGCCTGGTGGCTCGACCCCAAGAAGGAGCAGGTCGTCGAGCAGCGCAAGGGCGAGGTCCTGAAGCAGTGAGCCGGTGCTGAGGCGCCGCTGATGCTTGCCTACATCGTCAGACGGGTCCTCCTCATCATTCCGACTCTCTTGGCGATCATGGTGATCAACTTCGCCGTGATCCAATTCGCCCCGGGCGGACCCGTCGAGCAGACGATCGCGCGCTTGCGTGGGACCGACGTCGCCGCGACGCAGCGCATTTCCGGCGCCCAGGGCGAGTTCGCTTCCGGCCAGGCCCAGCGCGGGCCGCAGACGAGCACGCCCGAGACGAGCCGCTATCGCGGCGCGCGCGGCCTGCCGCCGGAGTTCATCAAGGAGCTCGAAAAGCAGTACGGCTTCGACAAGCCGCCGGTCGAGCGCTTCCTCCTGATGATGCGCAACTATCTGGTGTTCGATTTCGGCACCAGCTATTTCCGCGACCGCAGCGTCATCCAGCTCGTCGTCGACAAGCTCCCGGTCTCGATCTCGCTCGGCCTCTGGTCGACGCTTCTCATCTACGGCATCTCGATTCCGCTCGGCATCAAGAAGGCGGTGCGCGACGGCACGCCGTTCGACGTGTGGTCGAGCGCCGTGGTGATCGTCGGTTACGCGATCCCGAGCTTCCTCTTCGCCATCCTTCTCATCGTCCTCTTCGCCGGCGGCAGCTACTTCCAGTGGTTCCCGCTGCGCGGCCTCGTCTCGGACGACTGGGCGACGCTGTCCTGGCCGATGAAGATTCTCGACTATCTCTGGCACATCGTGCTGCCGGTCGGGGCGATGGTCATCGGCGGCTTCGCAGGGCTGACGATGCTGACCAAGAATTCGTTCCTGGAGGAGATCGGAAAGCAGTACGTCGTCACCGCGCGCGCCAAAGGGCTCGCCGAGAACCGGGTCCTCTACGGCCACGTCTTCCGCAATGCGATGCTCATCGTGGTCGCCGGCTTTCCCGCCGCTTTCGTCGGCATCCTCTTCACGGGATCGCTCCTCATCGAGGTGATCTTCTCTCTGGACGGGCTCGGGCTTCTCGGCTTCGAGGCGGCGCTCAACCGCGACTACCCGATCATGTTCGCGACGCTCTATGTCTTCACCCTCATCGGACTCGCGCTGAAGCTCGTCAGCGACATCACCTACACCCTCATCGATCCGCGCATCGACTTCGAGGGCCGCCGAGCGTGAGCCCGCTGACGCGACGGCGCCTTCAGAATTTTCGCGCCAACCGGCGCGGCTTCTGGTCGCTCTGGATCTTCCTCGTGCTCTTCGTGGTGAGCCTCGGGGCCGAGCTCATCGCCAACGACAAGCCGATACTCGTTCGCTACGACGGCGCCTTCTATTTCCCGGCCTTCGTCTCCTATCCCGAGACGACTTTCGGCGGCGACTTTCCCACCGAGGCCGACTACCGCGACCCGTTCGTTCGCCAGCAGATCGAGGAAAAGGGCTGGATGATCTGGCCGCTGATCCCGTTCTCGTACAACACGGTCAATCTCGATCTCGCCGTGCCGGCCCCGGCGCCGCCTTCGGCCGACAACTGGCTCGGAACCGACGATCAAGGGCGCGACGTCCTGGCGCGGCTCATCTACGGATTCAGGGTCTCCGTTCTGTTCGGTCTCACCCTGACGATCCTCAGCTCGATCGTGGGCGTCGCGGCGGGGGCCGTCCAGGGCTATTTCGGCGGCCTCGTCGATCTCGGCTTTCAGCGATTCATCGAAATCTGGTCGTCGATGCCGCAGCTCTACATGCTGATCATCCTGGCGAGCTTCATCGAGCCGAGCTTCTGG
>JADGGZ010000295.1 GCA_019689675.1 Rhodospirillales bacterium
TCGAAGAGCGAGCCGACATGGGCGAGGCTGTCCCACTGCGTGGAGTACTGCAGGTGGATATGGGCGGAGTCGTCGCAGATCACGTCGGTGAGATGCGGGTCGAGCCGGCGCAGCGGAAAGTTCATGAACGCCTTTCCGTCGCGATAGGTCGGCCGCAGCACCGGCGGATGGCGGCGGGGGTTGAGCACGTTGCCGCCCGGGACGTCGAGCGGCAGCGAGAGGCAGAAGACGCGGCCTTCCTTCACCTCGGCGACCGCACGTTTCACCCGCTCCGGGGTGAGGAGGTTCATACGGCCGAGCTGATCGTCGGGTCCCCAATCGCCCCAGGTCGAGCCTTCCGGGCGTCGCTTCCAGCGCATCTTCTTCACTCCCCAGTCAGACGAGTTATTCGGACGGGCCGTTTCGGCGCAGATAGCCGTCGCGGCGCTGCGGCAGCTTCTTGCCGAGGATGCGCGAGGCGATGACGGTGCGCAGGATCTGCGCGGTGCCGCCGCCGATCGTGAACATGCGCGCATCTCGAACCATCCGTTCGAGCGGGTTGTTGCGCGAGTAGCCGGCCGCCCCGAAAACCTGGAGCGCGTCGTTGGTGACGCGGATCGCGGTCTCGGAGGCGAAAACCTTCGCCTGCGCCGCCTCGAGCGGGTCGGGAAAGCCCTCGCCGGCGCCCGCGGCGGCCTTGTAGATCAGCGTCTGCGCGGCGGCGAGGCCGGTCGACATGTCGGCGAGCATCCATTGCAGCCCCTGGAACTCGCTGATCGGGCGCCCGAACTGCTCGCGCGTCTTGGAGTACTCGAGGGCGAGCTCGTAAGCCCCCTCGGCGATGCCGAGCGCGACCGTCGCCGCGCCGACGCGCTGGGCGTTGTAGGCGTCCATGAGGTCGGCGAATCCCTTGCCGAGGCCGCGCGGCGGCAGCACGAGCGCATCGCCCGGCAGCTCCATGTTCTCGAACCGGATCTCGGTCTCGGGGATCCCGCGCAGACCCATGGCCGGCTCTCGCCGCCCGACGACAAGGCCCTTCGTCTCGCCGCGCACCGCGATGAAGCCGCCGATGCCTTCCTCGCGGCCCTTTTCGTCGAAGACCCGGGCGAAGACGAGGTGCAGTCTGGAGACGCCGCCGCCGGTAATCCAGTGCTTGCGACCATTGAGGACGAAACCGTCGCCGCGCCGGTCCGCGCGTGTCGTCATTTCGCTCGCGGCGCTTCCCGCGCCGGGCTCGGTGATGCAGATTGCGGGCTTGTCGCCCTGCAGAACGAGCCTCGCCGCCAGCCGCTTCTGCTCCTCGGTGCCGTAGCGCATGATCGCGCCGATCGCGCCCATGTTGGCTTCGACGACGATGCGGCCGGTGATGCCGCAGCACTGCGCCATCTCCTCGATCACCAGCACGGCGTCGAGATAGGTCAGGCCCTGCCCGCCATAAGCGCGCGGTATGGTCATCCCGAAGAAGCCGGCCTCGACCAGCTTTTCGACGGTGTCCCAAGGGTACTCTTCCGTCCGGTCCACCTCGGCGGCGCGCGCCAGCACGTGGCTGCGGGCGAGCGCGCGCGCCCTTTCCTTCAGCTGTCGCTGACCCTGATCGAGGCTGAAATCCATGCTGCTTTGCCCGCGGTCTGATCGCTTTGCCAAGAGTATGCGAGCGAGCGCGATTGCCTGCAACGAAGCCCCCGTGCAAGGCTTCGCTTTCCGGTTTCCGATAGGGAGGAAGCATGGAATTCGCTGACGCCAGAGGTCTTGCGGTGACGGCGGCCTCCGAGGCCGCCGTGCGCGGAATCGACGCCACGACAGAAGCCTATCTCGCATTCCGTGCGGATACCGGCGAGCGGCTGAAGGAGGCGCTCGCCGCCGATCCCGCCTGCGTCTACGCGCACACGCTTCGCGGCTATTTCATGCTGCTCTTCGAAACGCGGCCCTTCCTCGAGCGCGCGAAGAAATCCCTGTCCGCCGCCGACGAGGCGCTCGCCGCGACGAGCGTCACGCCACGCGAGCGCGCTCACGTCGAGGCGCTGAGACGCTGGACGACCGGCGAATGGGAGGCGGCGGCGGCCCAGTTCGACGCGATCCTGATGGAGCATCCGCGCGACGCCGTCGCTTTCAAGATGGCGCAGTATCTCCATTTCTACTTGGGCGACGCCGAGGCGATGCGGGATTCCGCCGCGCGCTGTCTCTTCGCGTGGGACGAAGGCGTGCCGGGCTACGGCTACATTCTCGGCTCTTACGCCTTCGCGCTCGAGGAAGCGGGCGCCTACGCCGAGGCGGAGAAAGCGGGGAGGCGTGCGGTCGAAATCCACCCGCACGACGTCTGGGCCGCCCACGCAGTGGCGCACGTCATGGAGATGGAAGGTCGCGCCCGCGAAGGGGTCGCCTGGATCGACAGCCTCGACCGCAACTGGGACGACTGTCACAACTTCCGCTACCACATCCTTTGGCACCGCTGCCTTTTCCACCTCGATCTCGGAGACGGCGAGCGCGCCCTCGATCTCTACGACCGCGAAGTACGCGACCGCTCGACCGAGGAGTATCTCGACATCGCCAACGCCGCCTCGATGCTCTGGCGGATGGAGCAGAACGGCATCGATGTCGGACGGCGCTGGGAAGAGCTCGCCGAGCGTTCGGCTCAGCACGTCGGCGATCGCACGCTCGTCTTCGCCGACGCGCATTACGCGATGGCGCTCGCCGCCGCCGGAGATCCCGATCCGCACCTCGCCGACCTGCGCGCCTGGGCGCGCGAGGGTTCGGGGACCCAGGCGAGGCTTCTCCGCGAGTGCGGCCTCGCGTTGATCGAGGGACTTGTCGCCTATCGGCGCGGGGAATGGGGACGCGCCGTCGACCTCCTGCTGCCGATCCGGCGCGAGCTCCGGCGAGTCGGCGGAAGCCATGCGCAGCGCGACGTCTTCCAACGTACCCTCGTCGATGCAGCGATCCGCGACGGGCGCTGGAGCCTCGCGCGCGCTCTCGTTGCCGAGCGCCTCGGGCGCAAGCCGGAGAGCGCGTGGAACCGAACGGCCTGGGCGCGGGTGGAAACCGGTATGGCCGCGTAGCCAGCGCTCATCGCAAGTCGCGCGCCGGTTCTTCGGGAGCAGCGCTCGCCGGCGAGGGGAGCGCTTGCTCTGGCCGCTTCTATCTCGTCAGTCCCTCAGTGTCGTCGGGTATGCGTTCGGACAGGCTGCCCGGGAAGAGGTCGGCGAACCACCTTGCAGCATCAGCCGAGACGCCGTGCCACATCGCCTCGGTGCCGCCCTTGATGATCAGCAGGCGGTCGCGCGGGCCCAGCATCGGCGCAAGGGACGTGTGAATCTGCTCGGCGACGTAGGGTCCTTCGACCACCCAGAGATTCTCGATCGGGTGCGTCCAGCTCTGAAAGTTGCCGCGGATCCACTCGTCGATCGCTTCGAGGCTCCGCTCCTCGTCGCCGATCCGGGTCGCGATGACGTAGATCATGCGTCGCCTCCGTGCCGCGCTTGTCATCGCGAACGACGATCGAATACCCTTGTTCCGTTGGAGGTCGGCACGTGCGAGACGAGTATTTGGGGATTGCGCCTGGGCAGCGTTATCGGGTGGCAGGAAATCGGGCGGGCGTTTGGGAAGTCATTTCGGTGCTGCGTCACCCGGGAGAGCCGGTCCTCCATGCGCAGCTCGCACGTGTGGGCGCACCCAAAGATTTGAAGACGGTCGCGCTTCGCGTGCTTCGCGACCGACGCTTCTATCACCCGATCGAGGGCTAACCTTCCATTAACCATCGCGGACCCATGCTCCGGCCGAACAACGGTTCGGCGGAGAGGGTCCGGTCATGCAGGGCGTCGCGAGGGGCATCACCAGCGCAGAATTGCGCGAGGGGGTGGCGAGCGCCCGCCTGCTGCCGGAGGGCAGCATCGACTATCGACC
>JADGGZ010000054.1 GCA_019689675.1 Rhodospirillales bacterium
CCAGCCGAGGCCGAGCAGCCCCGCGCCGAGAAGCGCGATCGTGGCCGGCTCCGGGACGGCCGTCGCTTCGAAGTCGTAGACCACTTCCCTCCCGTCCGTGAAGGTCAGCGTGACGAGATCGGCGAAGCCGAGGAAGTCTCCGCCCGTCGAGGACCCGGCCCCGATGCTGATCCCGGAGACGTAGGCCTCGTCGGAGAAGAGATCGAGAAGGTCGGCCAACGAAAGATTGAGCTGGCCACCGTTCTTGAGAATGACTCCTGAAGCATGCGCGCTGTATTCGCCGCCGAGAAAGTCGGGCGTTCCGGAACGGAGGTTGATGTAGAAGAGATCATCGACGTCGGTGGTGTACCACACGCCCTCGGCGACATCGGTGATGCCCTGATAGACCCCCTCCCAGATGATCTCCATCCGCGACAGAGCGCCGGTCGCATCCTTGTCGAAGACGTGCAGGCGAAGCGCCGGCGTGAAGTGAGGCTGATTGCCGCTGTTGTCGACGCGCCAGTCGAAGGTGAACGAGGCGAGCGACTTCAGATCGAACAGTCTCGAGCTCGGATCGTAGATCGAGCCGAGTACGAACCGCGTGCGGTCGCCATGGAGCTCGAGCGACCCGGTCCCGGCTCCGTTCGGCGCCGTCCCGGTGATTTCGCTGTAGCCGCCGCCGCCATTTTCGTCGGCCGGGTTGGAGAAATCGGACGATCCCGGAGTGACGATGACGGATGACGCCGATGCCGAGACGCTGGCGAAGAGCGCGAACGCAATGCCGCTTATCACGGCCTTCTTGGTGACTGACACTTTTCCCCCTTTCGTTTTTGTTTCCCTCGGCTTTTAGCAATTCCGGTGCCAGCCGAAATTATGCAGGATTTCCAAGCCTTGCGCGCCGAAGCTGCGCTCGGATTGTAAGAAAATCCGACGTCGTTGCGGTTGTGGCGCTCTCAGCACGCTCGACTTTTGCTTGCCGGCCTCCGCTCGCCTCTCGCGGGCACGAGCGGGTGCATGTTGAGGCGCCGAGCCTGTCGGATCAGAGGGCGTGTGCGCACCCGGTCGCGGGCGTCGAGCCGGCGTGCGCTCTTTATTGCGGGAAGAGCGCCGAACGCGACCTGAGCGTGGTGACGCCGCGAAACGATCGTCGCCGACGCGAGCGCGGTGCCGCGCGCGCGATCAGTGCCCGCTTTCGCGAGAACGCAGATAGGGCTCGAACGCTTGGATCAGTGGGCTGCGGCGGACCGCTCGCGGGCCGCGGCGAGCTTCGCCACAACAGCTGCCTGCCGCCGCTCGGCCTGGACGAGCTCGCGCTGCGCTGCGTCGCGCTCGGGTCCGGAGAGCCGGGCGACGCTCTCGCGCAGATTGGCGGCGGCGCCCTCGATCTCGCGCAGCTCGGCCTCCACGGCGCCCGCGTCGAGATCCGATACCGCGACCGCCTCGTCGGCGAGCACGGTGCAGCCCTCCGGCGTCACCTCGGCGAAGCCGCCGGCCACGAAGATGCGGTCGGTGACGACCTGCCCCTCGTAGACGTCGATGACGCCCGGGCGCAGCGTCGAGATGAGGAGCGAGTGGCCCTTGAGGACGCCGAAATTGCCTTCGGCGCCCGGCACCACCACCATGTCGACCTCCTCGGAGAGGAGAAGGCGCTCCGGCGAGACCAGCTCGAAGAGAAGCCGCTCGGCCATCAGGCCGCCTCGGCCGCCATCTTGCGCGCCTTCTCGACCGCCTCCTCGATCGTGCCGACCATGTAGAAGGCGGCCTCGGGAAGGTCGTCGTACTCGCCGGAGACGATGCCTTTGAAGCCCTTGATCGTGTCCTCGATCGCCACGAACTTGCCGGGCGAGCCGGTGAACACCTCGGCGACGTGGAAGGGCTGCGAGAGGAAGCGCTGGATCTTCCGCGCGCGCGCCACGGTGAGCTTGTCCTCCTCGGAGAGCTCGTCCATGCCGAGAATGGCGATGATGTCCTGGAGCGACTTGTAGGTCTGCAGGACGCGCTGCACGTCGCGCGCCACCTGGTAGTGCTCCTGGCCGATGATGCGCGGGTCGAGCATGCGGCTCGTGGAGTCGAGCGGGTCGACCGCGGGATAGATGCCGAGCTCGGCGATCTGGCGCGAAAGCACCGTCGTCGCGTCGAGATGCGCGAACGAGGTCGCGGGCGCCGGGTCGGTGAGGTCGTCGGCGGGCACGTAGATCGCCTGCACCGAGGTGATCGACCCCTTCTTGGTCGTGGTGATGCGCTCCTGCAGCGCGCCCATGTCGGTGGCGAGGGTCGGCTGATAGCCGACCGCCGAGGGGATGCGGCCGAGAAGCGCCGACACTTCGGAACCCGCCTGGGTGAAGCGGAAGATGTTGTCGACGAAGAAGAGCACGTCTTGGCCCTCCTCGTCGCGGAAGTACTCGGCGAGGGTGAGACCGGTGAGGCCGACGCGGGCGCGGGCGCCGGGCGGCTCGTTCATCTGCCCGTAGACGAGCGCCGCCTTCGAGACCCCGTCGAGCTGGATGACCTTCGACTCGATCATCTCGTGATAAAGGTCGTTGCCCTCGCGGGTGCGCTCGCCGACGCCGGCGAACACCGAGTAGCCGCCGTGCGCCTTCGCGACGTTGTTGATGAGCTCCATGATGAGCACGGTCTTGCCGACGCCGGCGCCGCCGAAGAGGCCGATCTTGCCGCCTTTGGCGTAGGGCGCGAGCAGGTCGACGACCTTGATGCCGGTCACGAGGATCTCGGCCTCGGTGGACTGGTCGACGAACTCGGGCGCCGGCTTGTGAATGGGCGAGCGCCGCTCGGTCTTGATGGGGCCGCGCTCGTCGACCGGCTCGCCGATGACGTTGATGATGCGTCCCAGCGTCTCGGGCCCGACCGGCACCGAGATCGGGCCGCCGGTGTCGATCACCTCGGCGCCGCGCACGAGACCGTCGGTGGTGTCCATCGCCACGGTGCGGACGGTGTTCTCGCCGAGATGCTGCGCGACTTCCAGAACCAGCGTCTTGCCCTGGTTCTGGGTGTGCAGCGCGTTGAGGATCGCCGGCAGCTCGCCGTCGAACTTCACGTCGACGACGGCGCCGATGACTTGGCTGATGGTGCCCACGTTGTTCTTGGCCATGATTTCCCTCGTCCGCTCAGAGCGCCTCGGCGCCCGAGACGATCTCGATGAGTTCCTTGGTGATGACCGCCTGACGGGTGCGGTTGTAGGTGATCGTGAGCCGGTTGATCATCTCGCCGGCATTGCGGGTCGCGCTGTCCATCGCCGTCATGCGCGCACCCTGCTCGGAGGCGGCGCTCTCGAGCAGCGCGGCGTAGACCTGGACGGCGAGGTTGCGCGGCAGGAGCTCGCCGAGGATCGCCTCCTCCTCCGGCTCGAACTCGTAGACCGCACCGCCCTTGTCCCCGTCCTCGGCGGACTTGGGCGGCGCGAACGGGATGAGCTGCTGCGGCGTCACGATCTGCGTCATCGCCGACTTGAAGCGGTTGAAGATGATGGTCGCGACGTCGAACTGCCCGTCCTCGAACATCGCCAGCACCTTCTCGGCGATCGCGCGCGCGTCGGCGAAGCCGAGCTGACGCCTTCCGACCTCGGTGAGGCTGTCGACGATGAGCTTGCCGTAATCGCGCTTGAGGCTGTCGCGCCCCTTGCGGCCGATCGTCAGGAGCTTCACCGTCTTGCCCTGCGCCTGCAGGTCGCGGATGCGGCGCCGCGTCTCGCGCAGGATCGACGCGTTGAAGCCGCCGGCGAGGCCCCGGTCCGAGGTCGTGACGATGAGGAGATGGACGTCGTCCTTCCCGGTGCCGGCGATGAGCGCGGGCGCGCCCGCCCTTCCCGCCATCTTTCCGGCGAGCGAGCCGAGCATCCGCTCCATGCGCTGCGCGTAGGGACGCGCGGCCTCCGCCTGCTCCTGCGCGCGGCGGAGGCGCGAGGCCGCCACCATCTTCATCGCCGCCGTGATCTTCTGCGTCGACTTGACGCTTCGGATCCGCAGCCGAAGGTCCTTGAGCGAGGCCATTTCGGCTTAGGCGAAGGTCTTGGCGAAGTTGTCGAGGAAGGCGACGAGCTTGTCCTCGGTTTCCTTCGTCAGCTCGCGCTTCTCGCGGATGTCGGCGAGGATCTCCGGCGCACGCGCCTTGAGCTCGTCGAGCATGGCGCGCTCGTAGCGCGTCACGTCCTTGACCTCGATCCTGTCGAGATAGCCGCGCGTGCCTGCAAAGATCGAGGCGACCTGCTCCTCGACAGGATAGGGCGTGAACTGCGGCTGCTTCAGGAGCTCGGTGAGGCGCGCGCCGCGCGCGAGAAGGCGCTGCGTCGCCGGGTCGAGGTCGGAGGCGAACTGCGCGAACGCCGCCATCTCGCGGTACTGCGCGAGCTCGAGCTTGATCTTGCCGGCGACCTGCTTCATCGCCTTGATCTGCGCCGCCGAGCCCACGCGCGACACCGAGAGGCCGACGTTGATCGCCGGCCGGATGCCTCGATAGAAGAGCTCGGTCTCGAGGAAGATCTGGCCGTCGGTGATCGAGATGACGTTGGTCGGGATGTAGGCCGAGACGTCGCCTGCCTGGGTCTCGATCACGGGAAGCGCGGTGAGCGAGCCGCCGCCGTGCTGGTCGTTCATCTTCGCCGCGCGCTCGAGAAGGCGCGAGTGGAGATAGAACACGTCGCCCGGATAGGCCTCGCGGCCGGGCGGACGGCGCAGCAGCAGCGACATCTGACGGTACGCGACGGCCTGCTTCGACAGATCGTCGTAGACGATGACGGCGTGCATGCCGTTGTCGCGGAAGAACTCGCCCATCGCGCAGCCCGCGTAGGGCGCGAGGAACTGCAGCGGCGCCGGCTCGGACGCGGTCGCGGCGACCACGATCGAGTACTCCATCGCGCCGTAGTCCTGAAGCTGCTTCACGATCTGCGCGACCGTGGAGCGCTTCTGACCGACCGCGACGTAGATGCAGTAGAGCTTGCGCTTCTCGTCGCCGGACTGGTTCACCGCCTTCTGGTTGATGAACGTGTCGACGGCGACGGCGGTCTTGCCTGTCTGGCGGTCGCCGATGATGAGCTCGCGCTGGCCGCGGCCGATCGGCACAAGCGCGTCGATCGCCTTGAGGCCGGTCTGCACGGGCTCGTGCACCGACTTGCGCGGAATGATGCCGGGGGCCTTCACCTCGACGCGGGCGCGCGTCACGTCCGTGAGCGGACCCTTGCCGTCGATCGGATTTCCGAGCGCGTCGACGACGCGGCCGAGCAGACCGCGGCCGACCGGCACGTCCACGATCGACCCGGTGCGCTTCACCGTGTCGCCCTCGCGGATCCCCGAGTCGTCGCCGAAGATGACGACGCCGACGTTGTCGGTCTCGAGGTTGAGGGCCATGCCCTTCATCCCGTTCGGGAACTCGACCATCTCGCCGGCCTGGACCTTGTCGAGGCCGTAGACGCGGGCGATGCCGTCACCGACGGAAAGCACGGTGCCGACCTCGGCGACGTCGGCCTCGGTGCCGAACGAAGCGATCTGCTGCTTCAGGATCGAGGAAATTTCCGCGGCGCGGATATCCATCTTACGAGACCCCCTTCATCGCGATCTGCAAGCGATGGAGCTTGGATTTGAGAGAAGCGTCGACCATGCGCGAGCCGACCTTGACGATCATGCCGCCGAGAAGACTCGGGTCGACGCGAACATCGACCGCGACCTTGGCGCCGACGGCGGCGCGTAGCTGTTCGTCGAGCCGCGCCCGCTGCCGCTCGTCCAGCGGCTGCGCCGCGACGACCTCCGCCGTCACCTCTCCGCGCCGCTCCGCGAGCTGGGCGAGGTAGGCCTCGATCATGCCCGACAGGGCGAAGAGGCGGCGGTTCTTGGCGACGAGGCCGAGAAAGTTCTGCGTGAGGCGGCCGAGCCCCGCGGCCTGTGCCAGCGCGCCCATCGCCTTGCCCTGGTCCTCGCGCGACAGCACGGGGCTCCGCACTAGCCGGCGCAGCTCCGCGCTCTCGCGGAGCATCTCGCGGAGGCGCTTCAGGTCGTCTGCGACCTCGTCCAGGGCCTTCTGTTCGTCCGCGAGCTCGAACAGCGCGGCGGCATACCGCTCGGCGATCCCGGAAACGCCACTCGAATTCGATGCCACCCTCGGGAAACCCTCAATGCCGCGCAGCGGGCCAGCTTCCTGTCCGCCGCGTCGTTGTGACTTGTGCTGCTGTTGCCGGGGCTCGCGACGAGCCCCGCGGGCGGCGGCGCCGCCCGAAAGCGCGCGGGGTCGTAACATAGTTGGGAGGCCCCGCGCAACTGCGCCGAGACTGCGGCAATTTCACCGGAGCGGTCGAGCGCGCGAAAAGCCCCTCGCAGTCGCTTTTCAAAACGTGCCGGTCGCCCGGGCGGGCTGGTCGACCGATGCGCGGCGGCTTGGGACCGCCGCGGTCCCGATCCGTGGAAACCCGGTCAGAATCGCGGCTTCGCGCATCGCAGATCCCGAGCCCGCGACGCGCCTCGGAAGCGCTCGCGTCGCCGCGTCCGCGAAGGTTCCCGCCCGGCCGCCACAGTCTCCTCCCGAAGCGGCCGAACGCTGGCTCCTGTCTGGCCGAACCTCCAGGTTGTACGCCCCGGCGGGTCCGAATCGCCGCTGAGCGCCCTTCGTGTGCGGTTGCGCACAGCGCCGCAAGCACTTGTGAAGCGGCGCACAGCCCCCGGCGCCCTGCCGTGCGACGCTCCCGGACGACCGGGAGGTTGCGCTATGCTCGGATACGCCACGCTCGGACAAGACCTCGTCACGATCGGCTGCATCGCGCTCTTCGCACTTCTCATCCCCGTGGCCGTGCTGATCGGCCGCCACAACGTCAAGCGCTACCGTCAGCGTCTTCTCGAGGATCTCGAGACCACCTACGAACGTGCGGTCGGGCGCGCCGCGCGCCGCGGCGAGGGGCTCGAAAACGTCCTTCCCTTCGAGAAGGAAGGAGGCGCCTCCGGCGCGCCGCGCGGGAGCATCCGCCTCGTCCCTTCCTTCGAGATCGTGCGCTACAAGTACGACCTCACCGAGTCCGGCGAGCGGCACCGGAAAGGCGTCGTTTACGACGTCGCGGTCTACGCGATGCCGCTCCTCATCTACGTCCTCCTGACGACGCTCGGCTTCTACACGATTTTGGTTCTGGCGAAGGTTTCCGACCCCTGGACGTATCGGAGCTTCGTGCTGCTCGGCCTCGAGCCGTGGTCGAAGGGCGCGGCCGAGTACCAGCTCGGGACCGCCACCCTCATCTGCACCGCCTTCATCGGCGCCTACATCTGGTCGGTCATCTATCTCGTCCGCCGCATCGCCAATTACGACCTCTCGCCGATCTCGTTCCTGCGCGTTTCGGTGCAGATTCTCCTCGCCTGCTTCACGGTCGCGGCTCTCCGGCACGTCGTCCACGCGCTCGAGCCGGTCGGCGGGATCGTCGCCGGAACCCTTCCCTTCGACCTTCCCGAGGGAATCGACCAGCAGAGGATCGGGGCGGTCTGGATCGGCGTCGCTTTCCTCATGGGCTTCGTGCCGACGCTCGGCGTCGAATATCTCGCCGACTATTTTCCGAAGCTGAAGCTGAAGCGGACCGATCCCGACGCCGTGGCGCTGAGCCGCTCGCTGCCGCTCGACATGATCGACGGCGTCGACGCCTTCATCAAATTCCGCCTTGCGGAGATGGAGATCGTCGATTGCCAGAACCTAGCGACGGCAAATCCTGTCCTCCTCTTCGTCGAGAGCTCCTACGGGCTTTTCGAGATTGTGGACTGGGCCGCGCAGGCGCAGCTCATCGTCGCGGTCGGTCCGGCCAAGGCGCGCCGCCTGCGCGCGCTCGCGATCCGCACGGTGTTCGACCTCGAAACTGCGGTGTCCGACCCCGCCTGGCATCCGCGGCTCGCGGCGATCCTCGGCGAGGACGCGGACGGGCTCGGCCCGGTGCCCGTCGTGTCCCAAGTCGCGGCGATCGGCGCCAATCTTCACGTGCAGCGCCTGCGTCAGGTCTGGAACACGATCCTCACCGTCGTGACGACCGCCCCGCCTGTCGGCCCCTGGATCCCGGCCGTCCGGACGGCGGCCTGAACGGCTTGACCAAGGAAATCGTTACGGACATAACATGTCCACCTGCTTTCCGTCCGGGACCGACGGGCGCGCTTAGTCCATTCGGGTTCTCGACTACATGTTGTGTCACCTGCCGGGCGAGACTGAAAAGGAACTGTAAATAACAGTCTCGGGAGTGGAAACGGCACAACATCTTGGGCCGTTTCCCGGAGCAGCAGACGGACCTCCGCGATTGCAGGCGGGGCGCGGAGAGGGCCTGACGGCGGCCGCGTATGGGACTACACTCTTCGCTTGTGCGGGTCGCGGCTATCGCGACCGGCCGAGCGGCGGGGGGCGTTCTGCCGCGATCGGGTCCCGCGGCCCTCGAACCAGCGGTTCGGGAGAACCCTCATGACGATCAAGAGCCCTCCGGAATGGGGTTGGGATCAGCTGAAGCTCGTGGCCTCCGGGCTCGGCGGCGCAAACCCCGACGAAATCTGGCCCGCCGCCGCCCGCCGCGGCACGCCGTCGGTGCGGCGGATCGGCCTTCAGGACCTCCGCGGCGCGCTTCGCGAAGGGCTAACAGACTTCGCCGCGAACCGGACGGACGTCGCCTTCCTCTGCCTCATCTACCCGGTGATCGGCCTCGTCGCGGCGCGGCTCGCTGGCCACCACCTCCTACCCCTCCTCTTTCCCCTCGCTGCCGGCTTCGCCCTTGTCGGCCCCCTCGCCGCGATCGGCCTCTACGAGATCAGCCGCCGGCGCGAGCAAGGGAAGGATCCCACTTGGATCGACGCCCTCTCGGTGGTGCGCTCGCCCGCGATCGGCTCGATCGCCTATCTCGGCGTCGTGCTCGTGGCGATCTACACGCTCTGGCTCCTCGCCGCGAACGCGATCTACCGCGAAACGCTCGGGCCGGAACTGCCGCTCTCTTTCATGGGCTTCGTCCACGACGTGACGACGACCGAGGCGGGCTGGACGATGATCGCCATCGGTATCGGCGTCGGCTTCATCTTCGCGGTCGTGGTTCTGGCGATCAGCGTCGTCTCCTTCCCGGTGCTGCTCGACCGCAATGTCGGGGTCGGCACCGCGATCGCGACGTCGCTCCGGGCCGTTGCAGCGAACCCGGGGCCGATGCTGGCCTGGGGCTTCCTCGTCACCGCCGGACTCGTCCTCGGCACGATCCCGTTCTTCCTCGGCCTCATCGTCGTGCTGCCGGTCCTCGGCCACGCGACCTGGCACCTCTACCGGCGCGTCGTCGCGTAAGCGGCGACGCCGCCGCGCCGTTCCTGTCGTTCAGGACGGTGCCTTCGCGATCCGGTCGTGCCGGACGAGCGTCTCGAGCAGGTCGGGGAGCGCCTTCAGCGGGATCATGTTGGGGCCGTCGCTCGGCGCCCGGTCCGGGTCCTCGTGCGTCTCCATGAAGACGGCCGCCACCCCGACCGCGACCGCCGCCCTCGCCAGCACCGGCACGAACTCCCGCTGCCCGCCGCTCGAGGTGCCCTGCCCGCCCGGCTGCTGCACCGAATGGGTCGCGTCGAAGACGACCGGGAAGCCGGTCTGCGCCATGATCGGAAGGGCGCGCATGTCGGAGACGAGAGTGTTGTAGCCGAACGAGGCGCCGCGCTCGCAGAGGAGCACGTTCTCGTTCCCCGCCTCGACGAGCTTCTGCGCGACGTTGCGCATGTCCCACGGCGCGAGGAACTGGCCCTTCTTGATGTTGACCGGCTTGCCCGTCCTCGCCGCGGCGACGAGGAGGTCGGTCTGCCGGCAGAGGAAGGCCGGAATCTGCAGCACGTCGACGAATTTCGCGGCGGCGGCGCAGTGCTCGATCTCGTGCACGTCGGTGAGGACCGGACAGCCGAAGCGCTCGCGCACCCCGGCGAGGATCTCCAGCCCCTGGCCCATGCCGATGCCGCGGGGCGACGCGATCGAGGTCCGGTTCGCCTTGTCGTAGGAGCTCTTGTAGACGAGCGGCACGCCGGCGCGGGCGGAGATCTCGACGAGCGCGTGAGCGGTCTCCTCGGCATGGACCCGGCTTTCGATCGCGCAGGGGCCGGCGATGAGCACCAGAGGGAGGTCGTTTCCGACCGTGACCTTGCCGCCGATCGTGACGTGGCGCGGAGCGGGCATCAGACGAGCCTCGATTGGTCGAGCGCGGCCTTGATGAAGCTCGTGAACAGCGGATGCGGCTCGAACGGCTTCGACTTCAGCTCGGGGTGGAACTGGACGCCGATGAACCAGGGATGCTCCGGAATCTCGACGATCTCGGGCAGGACGCCGTCGGGCGACATGCCGGAGAAGACGAGCCCGTGCTCCTCGAGCCGGCGCTTGTAGCCGATGTTGACCTCGTAGCGGTGGCGATGGCGCTCGCTGATCCGCGTGCTGCCGTAAATGGCGGCGACGCGGCTTCCGGGCTGGAGCACGGCCTCGTAGGCGCCGAGCCTCATCGTCCCGCCGAGATCGCCCCCCACCTCGCGCTTCTCGAGCGTGTTGCCGCGCATCCACTCGGTCATGAGCCCGACGACGGGATCCTCGCAGGGGCCGAACTCGGTCGAGCCGGCCTTCGGCAGGCCCGCCAGATGCCGCGCCGCCTCGATCACCGCCATCTGCATGCCGAAGCAGATGCCGAAATAGGGCACCTTCCGCTCGCGCGCGAAGCGGGCAGCCATGATCTTGCCCTCCGCGCCGCGCTCGCCGAAGCCGCCGGGAACGAGAATTCCATTGACGCCTTCGAGATGATGGACCGCGTCCTCCTTCTCGAAGATCTCGCTGTCGATCCAGTCGAGCTTCACCCTGACGTTGTTGGCGATCCCGCCATGCGCCAGGGCCTCGGCGAGGCTCTTGTAGCTGTCGAGAAGGCTCGTGTACTTGCCGACGACGGCGATCGAGACCTCGCCTTCGGGCTGGCGCACGCGGGCGACGATCTCCTGCCAGCGCGAGAGGTCCGGCTCCGCCGTCTCGAGCCCGAAATAGGCGCAGACCTCGCGGTCGTAGCCTTCGGCATGATAGGCGAGCGGGACGGCGTAGATCGTGTCGACGTCGAGCGCCTGGATGACGCGGCTCTCGCGGATGTTGCAGAAGAGCGCGATCTTGCGGCGCTGGCTTTCCGGGATCGGCCGGTCGCAGCGGCAGAGGAGGATGTCCGGCTGAATGCCGAGGCCGAGGAGCTCCTTAACCGAATGCTGAGTCGGCTTCGTCTTGAGCTCGCCGGCCGACGGGATCCAGGGCACCAGCGTCAGGTGGATGAAGAGCGTGCGGGCACGTCCCAGATCGTTGCCGAGCTGACGGATCGCCTCGAGAAAGGGCAGGCTCTCGATGTCGCCGACCGTGCCGCCGATCTCGCAGAGGACGAAGTCCTCGTCGCCGTCGAGCCCGGCCTGGACGAACTCCTTTATCGTGTCGGTGACGTGGGGGATCACCTGGACGGTGGCGCCGAGATACTCGCCGCGCCGCTCGCGCCCGATGACCGTGGAGTAGATTTTGCCAGTTGTGACGCTGTCCGAGCGTCGCGCGGCGACCCCGGTGTAGCGCTCGTAATGGCCGAGATCGAGATCGGTCTCGGCGCCGTCGTCGGTGACGAAGACCTCGCCGTGCTGCGTGGGGCTCATCGTCCCCGGATCGACGTTGAGATAGGGGTCGAACTTGCGGAGGCGCACTTTGAAGCCGCGCGCCTGCAAGAGCGCGCCCAGCGCCGCCGCCGAGAGACCCTTGCCGAGGGAGGAAACCACGCCGCCCGTGATGAAAATGAACCGGGTCGCCATGGGCCCCCAATATAGGACGGACGCCGTCCGTCCTGCTACTTCGCGAGCGGAACGCTGGGAGTCTGCGGCTCCGCAGGAGCGGTGGGAGCGGCCGGCGCGGGCGACTCGTCGATGATCGAGCGTTGCCGAGTACCGGCGCCGGCGAGAATCGTAAGGGTGATCGAAGTCAGCATGAAGCAGCCGGCGAGGATCGCCGTGGTGCGCGTCAGAAGGTTCGCGGTCGAGCGTCCGGTCATGAAGCCCGACATGCCGCCGCCCCCACCGATCCCGAGCCCTCCGCCTTCGCTCTTCTGAAGCAGCACGACGCCGACGAGCGCGATCGCGAGGAGGAGGTGGACGACGAGGACGACGTTGATCATGGCGCTGGGAGATAAGGGTTTAGCCGGCCGGGCGCAATCGGCTATTGCGCCGCCTCCACGATCGCCCAGAAATCCGTGGCGACGAGGCTCGCGCCTCCGATGAGCCCGCCGTCGACGTTCTCGACCGCGAGAAGCTCCTTGGCGTTGCCGGGCTTCATAGAGCCCCCGTAGAGGATGCGGACGCCCTCTGCCGCCGCGACCCGCTCGGCGAGGCGCTTGCGGATATAGGCGTGGACGTCTGCCACGTCGTCCGGAGTCGGCGTGCGCCCCGTCCCGATAGCCCAAACGGGCTCGTAGGCGATGACGAGGCTTTCGGGCGCGAGCCCGTCGGGCACGGAGCCCGCGATCTGCCGCCCGACGACCTCGAGCGTTTTGCCAGCGTCGCGTTCGGCCTCGGTCTCGCCGACGCAGATGATCGGAACGAGGCCCGCGGCGCGCGCCGCCTCGGCCTTCGCCCGTACCATCGCGTCGGTTTCGCCGTGATCGGCGCGGCGCTCGGAATGGCCGACGATAACAAAGCGGCAGCCGGCGTCCCTCAGCATCAACGCCGAAATGTCGCCGGTATGCGCACCCTTAGGTTTGGCATGGCAGTCCTGGGCACCGAGCAGCACCGGGCTGCCGGTCAGCTCCTCGGCGAGGGGGAAGAGGAGAGTGGCCGGCGGGCAAACGAGCACGTCGCAGTGGAGGCCCGCGCCCGCGGCGCGGCTTGCCGCGACAGCCCGGTGCGCGACCTCCCGAGCGAGGCGGAGCCCGTCCTCCTTGAGGCCGTTCATCTTCCAGTTGCCGGCGATAAGCTTGCGTCGGGTCAATTCCGCCTCCATGATCCGCCGCCCCTTAACACAAGAATTCGCGAGATGCTGCAAGCGATCCGGGAACGCGCCGGTTCCGTCATCGTCAAGGTGCTCTTCGGGCTCCTCATCCTCAGCTTCGGCATTTGGGGCATCGGCGACATCTTTCGCCGCGGCGGCGGAGAGATTACGGTCGCCGAAGTCGGCGGCCGGAAGATCAGCGTGGACCAGCTCCGGCAGGCCTACAACGCAGAGCTCGATCGGTTGCGGCAGGCGTTCGGCGGCGCGATCGATGCGAACCAGGCGAAGGCGTTGGGGCTCCTCGACCAGACAGTGGAGAACCTCGTCGCGCGCGAGCTCGTCGATCTCGAGACCGAACGGCTCGGGCTTGCGGTCGGAGACGATGCCGTCCGTGCCGCGATCCATGCCAATCCCGCCTTCCATGGCCCCGACGGCAGGTTCGATCGCCGGATCTACAGCCTCACGCTCTCCAATCTCCGCATGAGCGAGGCGCAGTACGAGACCCAGCTGCGCGGCGAGATGCTTCGCGCGCAGCTGACCGAGGCGCTCACCATCGGCGCTCAAGCGCCTAAAGCCCTCGCC
Source organism: Rhodospirillales bacterium (assembly GCA_019689675.1). Lineage (GTDB taxonomy): Bacteria > Pseudomonadota > Alphaproteobacteria > ATCC43930 > CGMCC-115725 > JADGGZ01. Next base: position 13,501 of record JADGGZ010000054.1, read on the forward strand.
GCGCCGCTCTACCGGATGCGCAACGAGAAGCGCGTCGCCGAGTTCGCCTTCATTCCGCTCGAGCGGGCGGGCGATGTCGGCGAGCCCTCCGACCAGGACCTCGCCGAGCTTTACGAGCGCAATCTCGACCGCTTCCGGACGCCCGAATACCGCGGCTTCACCGCCCTCGTCATGACACCGGAGACCGTCGCCGACGAGATCGAGATCTCCGAGGAGAGCGTCCGCGCCGAGTACGAGGCGCGTCAGGCGGAGCTCGAGAAGCCCGAGCGCCGCACGATCCGCCAGATACTGGTCGACTCGGAGGAGAAGGCGAAGGCTGTCGAGGCCGCGCTCGCCAGCGGCAAAAGCTTCGAGGAGACGGCGAAGGAGATCGCCGGGCAGGACCCCGGCGCGCTCGCGCTGGGGACGGTGACGCGGAAGGAGCTTCCGCCCGAGCTGGCGGAGACGGTGTTCTCGCTCGAACCGATGAAGCCGAGCGCCCCGGTCAAAACCGGCTTCGGCTGGCACATCCTCGAAGTCACCGCCGTGGAGCCCGGGGGTGTCCCGCCTATGGAGACGGTGCGGGACGACATTCGCAAGCAGATCCTCCACGACAAGGCGGCCGACCGGCTCTACGAGATCGCGAACCAGATCGAGGACGCGCTCGCCGGTGGCGCCACGGTCGATGAGGTCGCGGCCAAGTTCAAGTTGAAGCCGGTCAAGATCGCTGCGAGCGATCCCGAGGGACGCACGCCCGACGGCGCGGCCGTCGAGCTTCCGGCGGCAGCCCAGGAGATCGTCAGGACGGCTTTCGAAACGCCGGAAGGACAGACGAGCCGCGTGACGGAAACCAAGGAAGGCGGCACCTTCTTCCTCGTTCACGTAACGGAGGTGAAACCGTCCGGGACGAGGCCTCGAGAGGACGTGGCCGGCCCGCTCCGCGAGATGTGGTTGACGGAAAAGCGCAGCCAGGCGGTCGAGCAGCAGGCGAAGGAGCTCGCCGGCAGGGTCGCCGGGAGCAAGGGCCTCGCCGAGCTCGCGAAGGAAAGCGGGCTCGAGACAAAAACCAGCGCGCCGTTCCTGCGCAACGGCGAGGGGGCGGGCGAACTGCCGGCCTCTCTCGTCAGCGCGGTGTTCGACGCGGCCGAGGGCGCCGCCGTGACGTCCGCGGGGCCGGCCGGTTGGTATGTCGCGCAACTGAAGAGCGTCGACCGGCCGGACCCGGGCGCCAATGCTGCCGCCGTCGAGCAGCTCGCGCGGCAGCTCGACGGGCAGCTCCGCGGCGATCTCGTGGCCGGGTACCAGGCCGGACTGCGCAGCCGGTTCCCGGTCGAGATCCGGCGCGAGGATATCGACCGCTTGTTCTGATCGGGCGGCTCAGCCGACCCGCTCGAACCCGAAGCCGGCCTCGGTCACAGCGCTGGCGACGAGCGTCTCCTCCGGCCCGTTCTCGATGCTGACGCGCCCCGTCGCGAGATCCACGGAGACGCGCGCCCCCGGCGCGACGCGGGCGAGCGCGCGCTCGACCGAGCGCACGCAGCCCTCGCAGGTCATGCCGGTAACGCGGTAGGTGCGGGTCATGGTGCAACTCCTCGGGTCCGGCCGCTCGTCGGGCCGCCCTGGCCGCAGATGAAGCATTCCCGGAAGGCAGGTCAAGGGCCGCTTTCCCCCGATTCCGCGAAGCTGCTATACCGGCGGCGGATGAGCGGGGATATGACGGATCTGAAGGCGCTGCTGGGCCGGCTGGCCGCCGGCGAGCGCCTGAGCCAAGCCGACGCCGAACGCGCCTTCGACATCATGATGTCCGGAAACGCGACGCCGTCACAGATGGGCGCCTTCCTTATGGCGCTGCGGCTGCGCGGGGAAACGGTCGACGAGATCACCGGAGCGGTGCGCGCGATGCGCGCCAAGATGCTCCCCGTCTCGGCGCCACCGGATGCGATCGACACCTGCGGCACCGGCGGCGATGCCTCCGGAACATTCAATATCTCGACAACGGCGGCGCTGGTCGTCGCAGGCTGCGGCGTGCCGGTCGCCAAGCACGGCAATCGGGCGCTTTCGTCGAAGTCGGGATCGGCCGACGTGCTCACCGCGCTCGGCGTCAACATCGACGCCGATCTGCGCCTCGTCGAGCGCGCGATCCGGGAAGCGAAGATCGGATTTCTCATGGCGCCGCGCCACCACAGCGCCATGCGTCACGTCGGGCCCACCCGAGTGGAGCTCGGCATGCGGACGATCTTCAACATTCTCGGCCCGCTCTCGAGCCCCGCGGGGGCAAAGCGCCAGCTCATCGGCGTCTTCGCCGCGCAGTGGACCGAGCCGCTCGCCGAGGTTCTCGGCCGGCTCGGCAGCGAGCGCGCCTGGGTCGTTCACGGCGACGGGCTCGACGAGATCACGACGGCCGGGACGACGCAGGTTTCCGAGCTGCGCGACGGGAAGGTGCGAACCTTCACCATCACTCCCGAGGAGGTCGGCCTGCCCCGAGCATTCCCCGAGGACCTCAAAGGGGGCGACGCCGAGAGCAACGCCCGGAAGGTCCGCGATCTCCTCGACGGCGAACGCGGGCCGCGGCGCGACATCGTGCTCCTCAACGCTGCGGCTGCGCTCGTCGTCGCGGGAAAGGCCGAAGATCTGCGGCACGGGATCGATCTTGCGGCCCGGTCGATCGACAGCGGCGCCGCGCGGATCGTGCTCGACCGACTGGTCGCCATCACGAACGAGCCGGCGCCCGAATGAGCGACGTCCTCGCCCGCATTTGCGCCGACAAGCGGAAGCACGTCGCTGCCGCGAAGTCTGTCGAGCCGCTCGCCGAGCTCGAATTGCGGGCGCGAAAAGCCGACCCGCCGCGTGGCTTCTGCGCCGCGCTCGAGCGGGCGGCGGAGCGCGGCTACGGCCTTATCGCAGAGATCAAGAAGGCGAGCCCCAGCCGCGGCCTCATCCGCGCCGACTTCGATCCCGCTGCGCTCGCCCGTGCCTACGAGGAGGGCGGCGCGACCTGTCTTTCCGTCCTTACCGACGAGCCCTATTTCCAGGGGCGCAATGAATATCTCGAGGCCGCCCGCGCCGCGGTGCGCCTGCCGGTGCTGCGCAAGGATTTCATCCTCGACCCGTGGCAAGTCGTCGAGGCGCGAGCGATCGGGACCGATTGCATTCTGCTGATCATGGCTGCGCTCGAGGACGGCGAGGCGCGCGAGCTCGCGGCCGAGGCGAAGCGCTGGGGAATGGACGTGCTCGTCGAAGTGCACGATCGCGCCGAGCTCGACCGCGCCCTCCGGCTCGACGTTCGACTTCTCGGCATCAACAATCGCAATCTGAAGACGCTCGCGGTCGATCTTGCGACCACGGAAGCGCTGGCGCCCGCGGTGCCGAAGGACCGCGTTCTCGTGAGCGAAAGCGGGCTCTATACGCCGGAGGATCTCGACCGCATGGCGCGCGTCGGCGCGCGCTGCTTCCTCGTGGGGGAGTCCCTGATGAAGCAGCCGGACGTGGCGGCGGCGACGCGCGCCCTTCTGCGCCGCGCCGCATGAGCAAGCTCACGCATTTCGACGCCGAGGGTCGTGCCGTCATGGTCGACGTGTCGGGCAAGGACGAGACCGCGCGCACGGCGACGGCAGCCGCGACCGTTCTGATGGCGAAGCCAACCCTCGACCTCATTCTGTCCGGCGGTCACAAGAAGGGCGACGTGCTCGGCGTCGCGCGGCTTGCCGGCATCATGGCAGCGAAGCGGACGCCAGATCTCATTCCGCTCTGCCATCCCCTCCCCCTCGCCTCGGTCGAGGTGGATCTGGTGCCGGATCCGGCGCGGAGCGCGATCGAGATCCGGGCGACATGCAAGCTCACCGGCCGCACCGGTGTCGAAATGGAGGCGCTCACGGCGGCGAGCGTTGCCGCCCTCACCGTCTACGACATGTGCAAGGCCGTCGATCGCGGAATGCGGATCACGGATCTCCGGCTCGTCCACAAATCCGGCGGCAAGTCGGGGACATTCGAGGCGCAATGATCCCGGTCGAGGAAGCGCTGCGCCGTCTTCTCGAGCCGCTCCGGCCGGTCGGGACCGAGCAGGTCGCGATCACCGAAGCGCTCGGAAGGGTTCTTGCCGAGGACGTCGCGGCAAGGCGGACGCAGCCGCCCTTCGACGCTTCCGCGATGGACGGGTACGCCGTCCGCGCCGCGGACGTGGCCACTGTTCCGGCGCGGCTGCGCGTGATCGGAAGCGTGCCCGCGGGGAAGAGCTTCGCCGGAACGGTCGGGCCGGGCGAGGCGGTGCGCATCTTCACCGGCGCCCCGGTCCCCGACGGAGCGGATGCGATCATCATCCAGGAGGACACCGAGCGCGAGGGCGATACGGTCGTCGTCAAGGAAGCCGGGGTCGTCGGACGCCACATCCGTCCCGCCGGCCTCGATTTCCGCGAAGGCACCGTGGCGCTTCGGGCCGGGACGCGCCTCAATGCCCGCGACATCGGCCTCGCGGCGGCGATGAACCGCCCGTTCCTTTCGGTTCGGCAGCGTCCGCGAATCGCGATCCTGCCCACGGGTGACGAGATCGTCATGCCCGGCGACCCGATCGGCCCCAGCCAAATCGTGAGCTCGAACGGCATCGCGCTCGCGGCATTCGTGCGCTCCATCGGCGGCGAACCCCTCCTCCTCGATATTGCCCCCGACAACGCTGACGCGGTGCGCCGCATCGCTGCCGGGGCGCGCGGCGCCGACATGCTGCTCACGACCGGCGGGGCCTCCGTCGGCGAGCACGATCTCGTCAAAGATGCGCTCGGCGCCGACGGGCTCGTCCTCGACTTCTGGAAGATCGCAATGCGCCCCGGCAAGCCGCTGATGGTTGGCGATTGGCGGGGGACGCCGATGATCGGCCTTCCCGGAAACCCGGTTTCCGCGCTCGTCTGCGCGCATCTCTTCGTCAGGCCCGCCGTCGAGCGCCTTTCCGGCCGGCGCATCGAGCAGACCGCAACCGAAACGGCACGACTGGCCCGCCCGCTGCCTGCGAATGATCGGCGCCAGGACTATCTTCGTGCGCGCCTGACGGCGGCTTCGGACGGCACGCTCGAGGCGCATCCGTTCGAAAAACAGGACAGTTCGATGCTTTCGCTGCTCGCCGAGGCCGATTGCCTCGTCGTTCGGCCGCCTCTCGCCGAGGCGGCGCCCTCCGGCACGCGCGTCCCGATCATACGGCTCGATTAAGGATTGACGGGGCACGGGAACTAAAGTAGAACGTGCCTAATTTGTTCGAGTGGAGGGCGGCCTGATGCTGACGCGCAAGCAGCATGAGCTCCTGCTTTACATCAATAAGCGTCTCAACGAGGACGGCGTCTCGCCGTCTTTCGAGGAGATGAAGGAGGCGCTGCGGCTGCGTTCGAAGTCCGGCATCCACCGTCTCATCAGCGGGCTCGAGGAGCGCGGCTTCATTCGGCGCCTGCCGCACAGGGCTCGCGCCCTCGAGGTCGTGAAGCTGCCGGAGCAGACTGCGGTCGCCGAGAAGCGCGGCGAGGGCGGCAAGGGCTTTTCGCCCAAGGTCATCCAGGGCGACTTCAAGGGCGCTCTTCCCGGAGCTCTGGTGGCGACCAATGCCGAGGCGGTCGACCTGCCGCTCTGGGGCCGGATCGCGGCGGGCACCCCCATCGAGGCCCTGCGCGACCCTTCCACCAGCGTCACCGTCCCTGCGTCGATGCTCGGACAAGGCGAGCACTACGCGCTCGAGATCCAGGGCGACAGCATGGTGGACGCGGGGATCTACGACGGCGACACGGTGATCATCCGCGCCTGCGACAATGCCGAGAATGGGGCGATCGTCGTGGCGCTCGTCGACGGGCAGGAAGCCACGCTGAAGCGGCTGCGGCGCCGCGGTGCATCGATCGCCCTCGAGCCCGCGAATCCAGCCTACGAAACGCGAATTTTCGGCCCGGATCGTGTGAAGGTCCAGGGTCGGCTCGTCGGACTCATCCGACGCTACTGATCGGCGCGTCCGTGGCGCGGAACCCAGGGGCGGTCGCCGCGCCATGAATTGACCGATCGGATGTCCATCCGGTCGGGTGCGAGCCAGACCGCGTGAGCGCCGTCCCGCCATAGATCAATGCGGTCGATGACTTTCGTCTCCCGGCCGCAAGCCCTTCGCGCCGGGACCGGACTGATCACGAGATCGGCCCGGCAATCCTCGACCAGAGCAGCTGTGTCGCGGAGCAGCGCGACCTGTCGCCCCCGTGCCGTATAGATGCAGCCGAGGGCGTCGCAAGCGAGGCTGTCGTCGGTGCTGCGCCCGGCCTTCGGCCATTTCGCCCCCGCTTCGGTGCCGCCGCGCCGGGTCCAGGTTTCCTCGAGGAGACTTCCGGAGCGCCCTCCCGAAAGCATGTAGGTGCCGTCGCGCGCGAGCACCGCCATCACTTTCGCGTCGTGGCTGACGATGACATCGGGCGGCTGCTCGAGGAAAAGGGTGGCGCCGCCTACGACGATCGGCACGAGCCCCCAGATCCGCCAGGGGCGGCGCCAGATCGCGAGCCAAATCCCGCCCAGCGTCATGAGCACGAGGCCTTCAGGCGGCAACGCCCCGATCGCGATCGTCGCGGCCGGCCAGGAAGCGACCTCGACCGCGACGTCGTTGACGAGCGCAACGCCCCAGCCCATCGGAACGAGCCCCCATTCCTCGACCCCGAACGGCATCAGGAGGCAAGCCACCATCGCCCAGGGCATCACCCAGAACCCCGTGAGCGGAACCGCGATCGCGTTCGCGGCAAGCCCGTGCAAGGCGAAGCGGTTGAAAT
>JADGGZ010000296.1 GCA_019689675.1 Rhodospirillales bacterium
CGGGTAACGCGGGGGGGCGCCCTAACCCGTCCGGGGCGGCCCCCGGTTCCCCCCCCCGCAAATTTTGGCGGGGGGGCCGCGGCAGGGCCTGCCCGGCGAGCCGGATCCGGCATCGAAACCTCCGTGGTTTCAAGCGCTTGGGCCCCACCCTGCCGTGGCACCCGTTTCGCAAGGAAGCTCCGCGGAGAGCGGAGGAACGCGGTGTCGATCTCGGTGGGCTCGCCCCTCGTCAACTACAAGCTGGCGGTCCAGAGCCACGACCGGCTGCTCGCGCAGTTCCGGAAGATGCCGACCTACGCCAAGGCGGTCGAGTACTACCGGCAGAACATCGGCAAGGTCACCTCGGTCGACGACCTCCTCAACGACCGGCGCCTCCTCCAGGTCGCGCTCTCGGCCTTCCAGCTCGAGGACGAGATCAACTCGAAGGGCCTCATCAAGAAGCTGCTCACCGAGGACCCGACCGACAAGAAATCGGTCGCCTATCGGCTCATCGACCCGCGCTTCCGCCAGTTCGCGGCCGCTTTCGCCTCGCTCAAGTCGGACGGCGGCAAGCAGCTGCGCAGCGCGGCGATGACCGCGAGCATCCTCGACCGGTTCGAGACCAACGAGTTCGAGAAGTTCCTCGGCGAGGCCGATCCCGCCGTGCGCGAGGCGCTCTACTACAAGCGCACGGTGAAGGACACGATCGACGTCAAGAACGTCTCGAGCCTGCTCGAGGAGTTCAAGAAGACGCCAGCGATCGCCGCCAACGTCCGCTACTACCGCGACAACATCGGCAACGTCTCGAGCGTCCACGATCTCCTCGCCGACGACCGGCTGCTCGCCGTCGCGCTCTCGGCCTACGGGCTCGACGCGCTCATGGCGGACAAGGCGACCGTCGAGCGGCTCCTTACCGAGGATCCCGACGCGCCGGGATCGCTCGCCCGGCTCGACTCGCGCTACACGGGGTTCGCGACGGCGTTCCGCTCGCTCCGCTACGACGGCGGCGCGAGCCTCAAGATCCCGGGCAACATCGACGCGCTCCTCGAAGCCTATCAGAACCGCGAGTTCGAGCAGTCGATCTCCAGAACCGACGCCCGCGCCGCGGCGGCGTTCTCGGCGGTCTACGAAGCCGAAGCCAAGGCGCCGCAGCCGAGCGCCAGCTACTATCGCGAGAACATCGCGACCGTCAGCAGCATCGACGACCTCCTCGCCGACGACCGCCTCCTCGCCGTGGCGCTCACCGCGTTCGACATCGGCGGGCTCATCAACGACAAGGCCTCGGTGCGGCGCCTCCTCTCGGAGGACCCGCAGGCGGACGACTCGCTCGCGCGCAGCGATCCCCGCCTTCTCCAGTTCGCGACCCACTTCGCGTCGCTGAAATCGGACGGCGGCGCGCAGCTCCGGAGCGCCGCCGACATCGACGCCGTCACCGCCGCGTTCGCCGCCAAGCAGTACGGCCACTCGATGAACGTCGTCGAGGCCGCTCTCTACTACCAGACGAACATTGCCAACGTCGCGGGGCCGTCCGACCTTCTCAACGACGGCGGGCTGCTCTGGATCGCGCTCGCCGCCTTCGATCTCGGCGATCTCTTCAACGACAAGGCCTCCGTCGAGCGCCTCCTCACCGAGGATCCGGCCGCGCCGGGCTCGCTCGCGCAGAGCGACCCGCGGTTTCTCGCCTTCGCAGAAGCCTTCGAGAGCCTGAAGTCCGACGGCGGCGCCGAGGTGCGGAGCGTCGCCGCGGTGGACGCGATCCTCGGCGCCTTGGCGACGAAGCCGTTCCAGACCGCGCCGAGCGCCGCGCAGGCCGCGCAGTACTATCGCGACAACATCGGCAAGGTGACCGACGTCCCCGACCTCCTCGCCGACGGCCAGCTCCTCTACGTCGTGCTCTCGGCCTTCGGCATCGGCGAGCTCGTCAACGACAAGGCGACGGTGAAGCGGCTCCTCACCGAGTTCACCTTCATGCCGAACGCGCTCGCCCGCACCGACCCGCGCTACATGCGCTTCGCCGAGGCCTTCGCGTCTCTCCAGCTCGACGGCGGCGCGAAGTTCCGGGCGCAGGAGACGGTCGACGCCGTGATCTCGGCGTTCCAGAACAAGCTCGTCCAGAGCGGCTCGGGCAATCCGCTCCTCACGAGCTACTACCGCGACAACATCGGCAAGGTGACCGACGTCGAGGGACTTCTCGCCGACGATCAGCTCCTCCGCGTCGCGCTTTCGGCCTTCGGCCTTTCCGAGCTCACTTCGGACAAGGCGACGGTCGCGCGGCTCCTCACCGAGGATCCCGCCGCGCCCGGCGCCCTCGCGCAGGCGGAGCCCCGCTACGCCGCCTTCGCGACTGCCTTCGCGTCGCTCAAGACCGACGGCGGCGCCAAGATCCACGACCCCGCCGACATCGACGCGGTCATCAAGTCCTACGAGGACGCCGAGTTCGGCCGCCTCTTCGCCCTCGTGCACCCGGCGACGAGAACCGGGCTCTACGGCAGCGACGGCGAGAAGACCGTCGGCCGCCTCCTCGCCGAGTTCGAGGACGGCTCGGCCTATCAGGAGAGCATCGCCTATTTCCGCGCCAATCTCGGCAGGGTGCGCAGCGTCGATGCCCTTCTCGCCGACAAGAAGCTCCTCGCCGTCGCGCTCTCCGCGTTCCGCATGGAGGGGCTCGCCGAAGAGCCGGCGGCGCTGCGCGCGCTTCTGACGCAGGACCCCGCCTCGGCCGGCGCGCTGGCACAGGCCGATCCGCGCTACATGCAGTTCGCGCAGACCTTCGCGGGGCTGAAGTCCGGAAGGGCGATCGACCGCAAAGGGCTCGAGGCGATTCTCGACTCCTACCGGGCGAACGAGTTCGAGAAGTGGCTCGACCCCAAGGCGAAGGCCGCGGTCCAATCGCAAGGCAAGCTGACCGCGACGCAGCTCATCGCCGACCGGACGATGGCGAAGGTGACGCGCGGCGCGCTGTACCTCCCCGACCAGATCGCCGCGCTCGATCTCGACCAGCAGCTCGCGGCGATGAAGCGCGCGGGGCTCGACCCCGAAAAGCTGCAGGACCCGGCGCAGCTCGAGAAGTTCATCACGCGCTACCTCGTCAAGGTCGGCATGGACCAGGCGGCAGCGCAGCCGAGCCTCGTCACCGCGCTCTTCCAGAGCGACGCGGGCGCGGGCGGCGCGCCGGGAACGGGGCTCCTCAACCTCATCGCATAGCAGCGCCGATCGGCCTGTTGACGTGGGTCAAGGCGACGCCGCCGGAGCGGCGCTCATCCTTGCGCCGCCGCGAAGATGCGGCGGAATGAACGGAGCGAAACGGATGAAGTCACTGCTTCCCTTCGGATTCGGTTCCGAGCGCAAGGAGCTCTCGCCCTTCGCCTCCCTTCAGCGCGAGATGGACCGCCTCTTCAGCGATTTCTCGCGCCGGTTCGGCGAGCCGTTCGCGGAAGAGTCGTTCCCGAAGCTCGACATCTGCGAGACCGACAGCGAGATCAAGGTGACGGCCGAGCTTCCCGGCATCGACGAGAAGGACATCGACGTGACGCTGCGCGATGACGTGCTCACGATCAAAGGCGAGAAGAAGGCCGAGCGCGAGGAGAAGGAAGAGAATTATCACCTCGTCGAGCGCTCCTACGGGAGCTTCTCGCGCTCGGTGCGGCTGCCGTCGGGCCTCGACGCGAACAAGGTCAAGGCGACGATGGACAAGGGCGTTCTCACGGTGACGATGCCGAAGCCGCCCACGGCCCAGCCGAAGAAGATCGAGATCAAGTCGGCCGCTTGACGCGGGGCGAGCGCCGCCGGCGCCGCGCGCCCGCGCACGGCGCCGGACGGCTGCGGCTCACGACTGGGCGACCTCGTCGAAGAACCCGGTAACCGCCTGGAGC
>JADGGZ010000297.1 GCA_019689675.1 Rhodospirillales bacterium
TCGTGCGCCCTGTCCTTGCGATCCGCGGCAGCAGAATAGGGTGCGACGGCGTATATGAGCGGAGGCTGCGGCTGCACGGCAGGGTGAAGCCGCGCGGCGCGTCCGCCACAGGATCGGGCCCGAGCCGCCCTCGGGCCGCGCGCCGCTGGATAGCCGCCGGCGTAACGTCCGGCCCGCAGCCGCCCCCTTCCGGCATGCGGCGGACCGGTGTGCCGCATCTTCAGGCGAGGGACGGCCGTGGCCTTCTTGTTCTGGCGCGAGCCGACTTTGTCACCGGACAGAGATCGAGTTATCTTGTGCGTCCTCAATCGCCGCTGTGGACGCCGCATCATGGACAACGAGACCGGAGTCCGCCCCGAGGTGAAGGTCGAGCCGATCGGCAGTGCCGACCGCATCTTCGCGGATCCGCGCCCGGCTTCGGATTTCGAGTTCGGCGCCGAGACAGCCGGGGTGTTCGACGACATGGTCGGGCGCTCGGTTCCGTACTACGACGAGATCCAGCGCATGATCGGCGAGCTCGCCGCCGACTTCGCGACCGAAGGCAGCAACCTCTACGATCTCGGCTGCTCGACCGGGACCACCCTCGCGATGCTCGATCCGCTCCTGACTCCGGGGGTGCATTTCGTCGGCGTCGACAACTCGGCGGCAATGCTGGCGCAAGCGAAGAAGAAGCTGGCGTCATGCGGCGTCACGCGGCCGGTCGATTTGCAGCTCGCCGACCTGCACGAGGGGCCAGCGATCGAGAACGCGTCGGTGACGCTGCTTGTGCTGACGCTGCAGTTCATCCGTCCGCTCTACCGCGAGCGCCTGGTGCGACGGATTGCGCAGGGCACGAACGAGAATGGCTGCCTCATTCTCGTCGAGAAGCTCACGACCGAGAACACGCTCCTCAACCGCCTCTTCATCAAGCACTACTACGACATGAAGCGGCGCAAGGGATACTCCGACCTCGAGATCGCGCAAAAGCGGGAGGCGCTCGAGAACGTGCTCATACCCTACCGACCGCAAGAGAACCGCGCGCTTCTTCTCGACAATGGGTTCCGGCACGTCGAGGAGTTTTTCCGCTGGTACAATTTCGACGCCATGATCGCGGTGAAATGACGGTGAGCGCGGCGAACCCGTCCGGTTTCCTCGTCGCCAGCGGCAATCTCTTCTTTCGCTATCGCAACGTCGTCTTCCCGCTCGTGCTCGTCACGCTGTTCGCGCTCTTTCCGCCGCGGCGACTCAGCGTGACGGCGGATTTTTGGCTCGACCTCCTCGGACTTGCGGTCGGCCTCGCCGGTCAGCTCCTGCGGGTGGCGGTGATCGGCTTCGCCTATATCAAGCGTGGCGGGCTCAACAAGCGCGTCTATGCCGACACGCTGGTCACCGAAGGGTTCTTCGCCATCTGCCGCAACCCGCTCTATGTCGGAAACCTCCTGATGCTGGCCGGGCTCTTCATCGTCCAAGGCAATCCGGTCGCGATCGTGTTCGGTCTCGCCTTCTTCCTCTACGCCTATGTCAGCATCGTGCGCGCCGAGGAACGTTACCTCGCTGGCAAGTTCGGAGACGCCTACGCCCGGTACTGTCAAGAAGTCAGTCGTTGGTGGCCCGATTTCTCGCGGCTCGCGGAGGCGACCCGGGGGATGAGCTTCGACTGGCGTCGCGTCGTCATCAAGGACTACAGCACCTTCTGCACCTGGGTCGGCATGGCGGTCCTGCTGCTCGCCTATGAAGACGCGTATTGGCGCGGCTTTGCTCTGCCGTCGCAGTTCTATGTGATTTGGGGGCTCGTCGTCGCCGCGCTCGTGGCGCTGGCGCTCGGGGTCCGTTGGGCGAAGAAATCGGGCCGTCTCGTCGAGAGGGCCCGCGCGTGAACTGCGATTCCTCCCTCTCCCGCTCGCGCGGAAGAGGGAGGAAGGTTCGCTGTCAGGCGAGGCTGATCCTCACGGCCTCGCGGCCCTTCAGGCCCTGCGCTACCTGCATCCGGACTTGCTGGCCCTCGGCGAGATCGGCAAGACCCGACGCCTGTAGCGCCGAGGCGTGCACGAAGACGTCCTTGCCGCCGTCATCGACGCTGACGAAGCCGAAGCCCTTCGTGGGGTTGTACCACTTGACCTTGCCGATCAGCTCGGTGGTCTCGCCGATGGGACCGCGCGGCGGGCGGGGGCCGCCGGGACGGGGGCCGGCGCCGAAGCCGCGCCCCTGCGGCGTCGCGGTGCTCGCATCGACTTCGAGCACCTCGGCGACCTGGGCGCCCTTGGCGCCCTGGCTCACCGTCACCTTGAGCGTGGTCCCGGGTTCGACAGGCCCATGGCCCGAGCGCTCCAGCACCGCCACGTGGAGGAATGCGTCGCCGGTGCCGTCGCTCAGCTCGACGAACCCGAAGCCCTTCGTGGCATTGAACCATTTGACTTTTCCGGCGACCGGCGGCCCGGCCGGCGGCATCGGTGCCCGGGGTGGGCGACCACCGCCATCGCCGAAGAAGCGCGGCGGCGGCGCACCCCAGTCCGGCGCGAAATTGTCGTCGTCGAAACCGCGCCGGCGCGGCGTGCGCCGGTCGTTCCCCTTACCCATCTTGCCGTGATCCCCTGAAATCCAATCCCGAGAGCCGATCTGCTGCCCGACAGTTAACTATTGAGGATTGGACGGCAGAACGCCAGCATTTCCGTGCGACGCTCCTGAGCGAACCGGCGTTTCCGAGCACGAATATGTCGCCGAGGACACAGGGCGGGGTTGCCCGCGGGCGCCGCTTCGCTATGTTCCGCCGCGGATTTTCGAGATCTGGAGAGAAAATGACCGCCATCGTCGACATCCATGCGCGCGAAATCCTCGATAGCCGCGGCAACCCCACAGTGGAGGTGGATGTCACGCTCGAAAGCGGCACGATCGGCCGCGCCGCCGTCCCGTCGGGCGCCTCGACCGGTGCGCACGAGGCGGTCGAACTTCGCGACGGCGACAAGAAGCGGTACGGCGGCAAGGGCGTTCAGAAGGCGGTCGATGCCGTCAACGGCGAGATCTTCGATGCGCTCTCGGGCTGCGACGCGGAAGACCAGCTCGGCATCGACAGGACGCTGATCGCGCTCGACGGCACGCCCAACAAGAGCCGGCTCGGCGCCAACGCCATTCTCGGCGTAAGCCTCGCCGCGGCGAAGGCCGCCGCCGCCGAGCTCGACGTGCCGCTCCATCGCTATGTCGGCGGCGTCTTCGCCCGCACGCTGCCGGTGCCGCTCATGAACATCGTCAACGGCGGCGCCCATGCGGACAACCCGATCGACATCCAGGAATTCATGATCATGCCGGTCGGCGCCCCGACGATGGCCGATGCGATAAGGGTCGGCGCCGAAGTGTTCCAGGCGCTGAAGAAGCAGCTGAAGGACGCCGGCCACAACACCAATGTCGGCGACGAGGGCGGCTTCGCGCCCAATCTCGCCTCGGCCGACGCGGCGCTCGCGTTCATCGTGAAGGCGATCGAGGCCGCCGGCTACAAGCCGGGCGAGGACGTGGTCCTCGCCCTCGACGCGGCCGCGACCGAGTTCTTCAAGGACGGCAAGTACGTCATGAGCGGGGAGGGGAAGACGCTCGGCAGCGGCGAGATGGTCCGTTACCTCGCCGAGCTCTGCCAGCGCTACCCGATCGTGTCGATCGAGGACGGAATGGCCGAGGACGACTGGGAGGGCTGGAAGGCGCTGACCGAAGAGCTTGGCAGCCGCGTCCAGCTCGTCGGCGACGATCTCTTCGTCACCAATCCGGCGCGGCTCGGCGATGGGATCCGGCGGGGCGTCGCCAACGCCATCCTCGTCAAGGTGAACCAGATCGGCACGCTGTCGGAGACGCTCGAAGCGGTCGAGATGGCGACGCGCGCCGG
>JADGGZ010000055.1 GCA_019689675.1 Rhodospirillales bacterium
CCTCTTAAGACGCGGGCTCGGTCTACACCCACGGCGGCGCCTCCGGGCGCCGCCTCCATTTTTGGAGGATTCCGACATGAGCAAGGGTTTCATCAGCGTCGCCGCGAGCGGCGTCGCGATCACGACGGGCGCGGCCTCCGCGGTCGCGGCGATCCCGAACGACGCGAGCGGGAACCGGGCGCGGCGCGTTCGCCTCCAGGCGCTCGCGACGTGCTACGTCCGGCCGGGCTTCGCAGGCACGACCTGCACTACGGGCGACCTCCTGCTGACCCCCTACGAGGCCGTGCTTCTCGACGTCACGCCGTTCACGCACATCGCGCATCTGCAGCAGACGGCCGGCGCGGTGTTCGTCATGACGCCGGTGGAGGGCTGAGCCATGGCAATGCGTCGCTTCCTCGACAACGTCGACGGCGCGGCCGAGTTTCTCCTTTACGACGAAGCCGAGGATCGCTTCGCCGTCGAGAGCGTCGCCGACATCACGCCCGTGATCGAGCGCAACAAGGCGCTGTTCACGGCCGATGACGGAGGGTGGTCGCCGACACGCGAATGGCGGCGCGTCGCCTCGTTCCCGCCGATCGTCATCGAGATCTTCAAGCGCCGGTGGGGCGCCGACCCGCTGGCGCGCGGCAACGAGGCCCTGCTTCGGCGCCTCCTCAATGAGCCGGAGCTGAGGCACTTCCGCACCGCGCCGGGCTCGATCTAGCGACGCCTACCATGGGCGACGTCGCTCACCCCTTCGGGGAACTTGCCGGCACCGCTCGATGAGGAGAGTTTCACGGCGGCCAAGAGGAGCGACGCGGCTTCGTGAATTCCAAGAGAATCGATCCGGCCGCCCGCATCGAAGCGCTGCGCGCAGAGGCGAAGGAGCTGCGCACGCTCGCCGCCGCTGCGCGCTCGCAAGGCGTCCGCACGCTCCTCAACAGCGAGGCGGCCGATCGCGAAGATCAGGCCGACGCGCTCGAGAGCTGGCTCAGATCGGGCGGGCGTAGCGCGGACTGAGCCGACCTCGGGCGAGCACGCGGCGAGGATGACTGCATCACGACGAGAGCGAGGACCGGCCATCGCCTCCTTCGGAGGCGATGGAGCAACGCTGCACTCAAGCGACAGGAAACGAGATGCCGATAAGCAACTATGCCGAGCTGCAAAGCGCCGTCGGCAAGTGGCTCGCGCGGGACGACCTCGCCGAGAACATCCCCGACTTCATCGCGCTCGCCGAGCAGCGTCTTTTCTACGGTGCCGAAGACGCGACCTTTCCGTCGCCGGCGCTCCGCATCGCCGCGATGGAGGCGACGACCGACCCCACGAGCTTCCTCACGGTGCCGGGAGAGCCCACGTTGCCGCTTCCCGCGGGTTTCCTCGAGGCGCGCGCCGTCGTCCTCGCGACCGAGCCGAAGACGGCGCTCGACCTCGTGTCGCCGCGGCAACTCGCGTTGGCCACGGGAGCCGCGGGCCGGCCTCGCTTCTACAGCCTCGAGGGCGAGGCGATCCGCTTCGCGCCGACGCCCGATGCCGCCTACGGCGTCGAGCTCGCCTATTACCGGCGCTTCGATCCGCTCGCCATCACGCCGAGCAACTGGCTTCTGACGAACGCGCCCGGCGTCTATCTCTACGCTGCCCTGCTCGAAGCGCAGCCGTTCCTGATGAACGATGCCCGGCTGCCTCTATGGGCCGCGATGCTCGGGGCGGCCACGCGAGCGCTCTCCGAAGCCGACCGGCGCGCCCGTTGGGGCGGGCAGATGCGCCTCCAGGCTGACGGCCCGACGCCCTGACGGACAGGGAGACAGGCGATGTTCCTTCCGGTAACGGCCTTCGCACCGGACCTGCCCGCGCGTGCAGGCGCCTCGGCGCTCGTCCGCAATTGCCTTCCGCGCACCGCGGCGAGCTACGGACCGATGCCGTCGCTCGCCGCCTACTCGGCGCCGCTTCAGGCGCGCTGCCAGGGCGCTGTCGCCGTCCAGGACGCTGCCGGCAACGTATCGATCTTCGCAGGCGACGCGACGAAGCTCTACCGGCTCGGCGCCGGGTCGACCGCCTGGACCGACGTCACCAAGCAAGGCGGCTACACGACGGCTTTCGAGCAGCATTGGGCGGGACTGCTTTTCGGCGACCGGGTCGTGATGACGAATTTCGCCGATCCAATCCAGAGCTTCCGGCTCGGCGGCGACTCGGCCTTCGCCGATCTTTCGCCCGATGCGCCCCGCGCGCGGCATCTCGCGGTCGTGCGCGACTGGCTCGTTCTCGGCAACACGTTCGATGCCGCGGATGGGCCGCAGCCGCAGCGCGTCTGGTGGAGCGCGATCGACGATCCGACGAGCTGGCCCGCCCCGGGAACGTCTGCCGCAGCGGCCGCGCAGTCGGATTTCCAGGATCTCGTCGGCGGCGCAGGCTGGGTACAGGGTATCGTCGGCAATCTCGGTACTGCGGACGGGGCCGTGTTCCAGGAACGCGCGATCGTCCGGATGAACTACGTCGGGCCGCCCGCCATCTTCGCCTTCGCCACCGCGGAGGGTGCACGCGGAACGCCGGCGCCAGGCTCGATCGCCCAGCTCGGCACCATCGTCTACTACCTCGGCGAGGACGGATTCTACGCCTTCGACGGCTCGGCGTCCCACCCGATCGGCGCCGACAAGATCGACAAGACCTTCTTCGCCGATCTCGACCAGCAGCATCTCGGCCGGATCACGGCGGCCATCGATCCCATCAACAAGCTCTGCTTCTGGGCTTATCCGGGCGTGGGGAATACCGCTGGGAACCCGAACCGGCTTCTTGCCTACAACTGGGCGACCGATCGCTGGTCGCTCTGCGAGATAGAAATCGAGCTTCTGCTCCGCTCGCTGTCGTTCGGCTACTCGCTCGATGCGCTCGACGCGGTCGCTCCGAGCCTCGACTCTCTGCCTTTCTCGCTCGACAGCCGGGCCTGGACCGGCGGGCGGGTGCTCCTTGCCGCTTTCGACCCGACGCATCGGCTCGGCTACTTCAGCGGGGCTTCGCTCGCCCCGATCGTCGAAACCGCAGAGGCCTCGCTCGACGGTGCGCGGCGCATGGTGGTGACGGGGGCACGCCCGATCGTCGATGGCGGCACGCCCTCCGTCGCGATAGGCGCCCGCGAACGGCCGATGGACCCCGTTTCCTTCGGTGCCGAGATCACGGTCGATGCGCAAGGGCGCGCCGCGCAGCGCGCCTCGGGGCGCTTCGTTCGGGCGCGCATCACGATGCCCGCGGGCAGCGACTTCACGCATATCGCCGGCGTCGAGCTCGAGGCGGTGCCCGAGGGATCCCGGTAACGCGAGAGCCGCGCCCAGGCGGCGCCTTCCAAGTGGAGTAGCGAACGATGAGCGGCGGACGACGTCTCGGCTTCGAGACGGTGCCTGAGTTGCACGCCGATGCGCGCGAGCATCGCAGGATGCTCGCGCGCGCCGTCAACCGGCTCACGGCCGGAAAGTTCAATGCCGCAATCGACGTGCGGCTCGAAGCCAACGCTTCCGAGACGCCCGTGACGGATCCGCGCATTGGGCCGGAAAGCGTCATTCTCTGGATGCCGCGCACGGAGTCGGCGAGCGCAGCGGAGCGTGCGGGCATCTGGGTCAGCGGTCGCACCAAGGGTGGCGCGACCCTCAACCACGCGGCGAGCCCCGCCCCGGATCAGGATTTCACGCTTCTCATCCTGGGCTGAGGAAATGCTGGTTCTCGACGGCGTGCCCGCGGCCGCGGTTCCGCGCGTCTGGCCCTTCGCGCTTCCCTTCATCGAACGAGCGCTCGCTGAAGGCGGCGGCCATTTCCTCGCCGGGGATGTCCTCGCCGCGCTGGAACGCGGCGAGATGCAGCTCTGGGCGCTGTGGCGCGAGGGCCGCCTCGCCGGCGCACTCGTGACCGAGATCGTGCGCTGGCCGCAGCGAAGCGTGTGCCGGCTCGTCCTTGCCGGCGCCGAGGACGGTCTGCGCGAGGAGTGGCTGCCCTGGCTGGGAACGATCGAAGCCTGGGCGCGCGCCCATGGCTGCGCGGCGATCGAAATCTACGGACGCCCAGGCTGGGCGCGACTGCTGCCCGGCGCCCGGAGACGGGTCGTCCTCGAATGGAACCTCGATGGAAAGGAGTGACGAGATGAGCGGTGGCGGCGGTGGCGGCACGCAGACTCAAACGACGCGCGCGGAACCATGGTCGGTTCAGGCGCCCTATCTCTCCGAGATCTTCGGCCGGGCGCAGGCGCTCTCGAACGCACCGACGACGTACTATCCCGGCCCGACCTACGCCGCGCCCTCCTGGGAGACGCAGCGGGCGCTCGAGCTGCAGCGGGAACGGGCGCTCGCCGGTTCGCCCTTGAGCGCGGCGGCCTCGGGCCTAGTTGGCCGCACGCTCAGCGGCGACTATCTCGGCGGCAATCCCTATCTCGCGGCGGCGATCGGCCGGGCCGCCGACGCGGTGCGTCCGGTGCTCGACGCGCAGTTCGCGGGTGCCGGGCGCTACGGATCCGGAGCGCATGCGAGGGCGCTCGCCGGAGCGCTCGCCGACGCCGCGAGCGATATCGCCTATCGCGACTACAGCCAGGAGCGACAGAACCAGCTCGCCGCGCTCGCGGCCGTGCCGGAGCTCGCCGCCGAGGACTATCGCGACATCGCGCGGCTCGCGGAGGTCGGGGCCGCACGCGAGGACGCCGCGCAGCAGGAGATCGACGACGCTCGCGCACGCTACGACTTCGCGCAGATGGAACCCTGGGAGCGGCTCGCCCGCTACGCCCAGCTCGTCACCGGAAATTACGGCAGCACCACGACGGTGACGATGCCCAGGCAGCGGCGGTCGCTGGGCGAGGGAATCCTGGGCGGCGCGACCACGGGCGCTACGCTCGGCAGCCAGATCCCCGGTGTCGGCACCGGGCTCGGAGCGCTCGCGGGCGGCCTCCTCGGCGGGCTCTTCCGCTGAGCATCGGCCGCGACCAAACACTTCCGCCTTTCCTTGCGAGAGAGACGCGACGATGAACGAGATCTCGAACGGAACCTGGTCGGAGACCGACGCCGCCAACAACGCGGCCACCCCGAACGGCTGGCCCGAGGGGCAGCCGCCCAGCTCGGTCAACGACTGCGCGCGCATGATGATGGGTGCGGTGAAGCGGTTCTGGAACCGGATCAACGGCGCCTACGTCTCGACTGGGGCAGGCAATGCCTACGACCTCTCGCCCGCGGTCGCCCTCTCGGCCTATGTCGCCGGCGAGCGCTACAGCTTCCGCGCCAACATGGCCAATACCGGGCCTGCGACGCTGAACATCTCCGGGCTCGGGGCCAAGGCGATCAAGAAGATGACCGGCTCCGGGAAGGCGGATCTCGACGCCGGGGACATTCAGAACGGTCAGCCCGTCACGGTCGAGTATGACGGGACCGACCTGGTGATGGTGACGCCGACGGCAACGACTGCCGCCATCGCCCGGACCGACAGCGCCAACGTCTTCACCGCGGATCAGACGATCCGAAAATCCGACGATGGCGCCGTCGGCGGGCCGGTGCTGCAACTGGACCGCGTCTCCGGCAGCCCGGCCGCGAACGATTCGCTCGGCCGAATCCTGTTCACCGGGCGGGACAGCGCCGGCGACTCGACCGCCTATGCGCTGATGTCGGGCTACGTCTCCGATCCGACGAACGGCTCGGAAGACGGTGGCGTGACATGGGATACGATCGTCGCGGGGGCGGTCGCCACCCGGATGAGCCTCGGCGCCGGCCTTTTCATGGCCGGAACCGTCGACAAGGGCGTCGGCACGATCAACGCCGCTGCCGTCCACGCCAACGGCGTCCAGCTCTTCGGCCCGCGTGCCGTCGTGAAGCTGACCGGGCTCACCACGACGCCGACGATCACGCCCGTCTTCAACACGCTCGGCACGCTCTCCGCGAGCCGCAGCTCGGCCGGGGTTTACGTGTTGTCGTGGACGACGTCGCTTACCAATCCCGCACCCTTTCCGGCCGTACGACGTTCCACCGCTAACGCGATGGTGCTAATGCCGGCGATCACAAGCACCTCAGTGACGCTAAGGGTCGCGTCGGACGACTCGACGCTGCTCGATCCTGACGAAATCCTCGTGACAATCTACGGGAGCTAAAGCGCAACGCAGACAAATGCCTTCGCCATGCTGACTCGGCAGAACTCTTCGAACCGGAGCGATGGGTTGGCTTCAAGAAACTCGCGCCATGCTCGCCGCTCTCCTTTGTCGGGATCGGCCTTGAAGCAGTCCCAATCGTCGAAAACGACAATTGTTCCAAGTTGTAAGAAATGGCGTGCAAACCGAAGGACCGGGACCGCCGATTCGTACAGGTCGCAATCGACGTAGACGACGGCAGCGAGGCGGGACGCAAGCCGTGCGCGTAGTGCATCGGTAAGCGTCTCGGCATAAAAGCCCTTTACGGTCGTAAGGCGATCCCGCGGCATTCCAGCGCGGGTCACAATTGCAAGAAACTCCTCCTCGGCGGTCTTGAGTTTTCCCTTGGCCCATATGTCCTGGCGATCGATGGCACCGATCTCGGGAAGGCCCTCAAAGCTGTCGAACGCAAGATAGTGCCAATCGAACTGCTTCGTATGGCGCCAAGCCATACGCATGGTCGTTCCGGAGTGGCAGCCGAATTCCATGTAATAGCCGCGGATCGGGCGGTTGATCCGGCAGAACCGTTCGATGCACTGGAACACGTATTCGCGCTCCGAGTTTGCGAAGCGGGTCTGCCGCCTTGCCAAGAAGTGCGGCATCGGATTTCGGGCAATCTGCACCACCTGCCGGGCAGGTGAAGGCAGAACTTCCAATGCGGAGCGCGCTAGGCGCTTCAGGGCCGTGGCCATCGATCGGGGTTTTACCTGGTTGTCCAACGAATGGTCCATGGTCGCGCCGCCCACTGGCTTCAGTCACACCCACGAAAATTCAAAGGAGCTGCCGACATGACAGTTCTCCCGACTGATGTTGCCCTCGTTGCATTCCAGGCGGCGGCGCCTGAGTCAATCCGGCTGAGTGCTTCTGTCCTCCGGGCGTCCTACGCGCCGAGGTTGCGGCGCAGCAATGAGGTTGCTGAGGTCAAGCTGGAGTGCCGGTGAGATGTCAAGTTTCGACGAGATCAGCCGAGCGATCGGCAACCTTGAGGCGCGCACGGCTGGGCTCGAAAAGGTAGTGAGCGATCTTGTTAGCGAGATTCGGCGCGAGCGCGCTGCCACTGGGCGACGGCTTAACGCGATCGAACACTGGCAGATGACCAAGGATACGGAGCGTCGGGTAAGCCGTGCATGGCTCGCGCTCGGAGGCGGCATGATCGGCTCGCTGCTTACCGCGATCGCGCCCTCCCTTGCAAAGAAGTTGGGTTTGCACTGATGGGCGATTCGCTCTTTCAGACTGCCGTCGCGACCCTGCTGAGGCACGAGGGGGGCTTCGTCGACGATCCTTCCGATCCTGGCGGTGCGACGAGATGGGGTGTGTCGCTGCGCTGGCTTCTCTCGCTGGAGCCCGGACTTCGAGCGGAGCTCGGAGACGTGGACGGGGACGGAGACGTCGATGTCGAGGACGTTCGGCGCCTGCCGCCCGAACGCGCGGTCGAGATCTACCGACGCGAGTGGTGGGATCGCTACGATTACGGATCTCTCGGCGGCTCGTTGCTGCCGGCGAAGATGCTCGAGCTTGCCGTCAACATCGGACCGAAAGCGGCGCATCGCTGCCTTCAGAGGGCTGTCCGTGCGGCCGGCGGCCCGCGTCTCGTCGAGGATGGCGTGCTCGGCCCCGCAACGCGCAAGGCCGTCGCCGCAGTGCCGGAGGCGCAGCTCCTCGCCGCCCTGAAGAGCGAAGCCGCCGGATTCTATCGCGAGATCATCGCGCGCCGGCCCGCCTTCGAGCGGTTCCGCAAGGGCTGGCTCGAGCGCGCCTATTCCTGAAGGAGAAAAGCGATGCTCGGCATCGACGACGCGATCGGTGCGGTCGGGAAGGTCACGGACCTTATCGGCAAGATTGCCGACAAGATCTGGCCGGACCCGAGCGATCGGGCGAAAGCCGAGGTGCTTATCCGCTCGGCGGAGGTGCAGGCCGAGATCCAGCGTACCGCGAGCGAGCTCTCGGCGATCCTCGCCGAGGCGCGCTCGGCCGATCCGTGGACGAGCCGGGCGCGGCCGGCCTTCCTCTACGTCATGTACCTCGTCATCCTGATGGCGCTGCCCTTCGCGGTGCTCTGGGCGTTCTATCCCGGGACGGCGGACCGGATGGCGACCGGCCTTCAGACGTGGCTCGCGGCGATCCCGGAACCGATGTGGTGGCTCTTCGGCGCGGGCTATCTCGGCTACACCGGCGGGCGAACCTTCGAGAAGTGGAGAGGGGCGCCGAGGCGATGACCATGCCGCTTATCGTCGTCGACTTGCACGGGTCCGCGACCGAGCCTCGGGAAACGCTCCGTCTTGTCTCCGCACCGGAAGGCGAGGAGAGTAGTCCTCGCCTGGAGAAGGGAGGAAAACGCATGCGGGTCGTGATCACGGGCGGTGCGGGGTTCATCGGCAAGAAGCTGGCGCAGCGCCTGCTGGAGCGCGGCGAGCTCGGAGGCGAGCGGATCGACGAGCTGGTGTTGTTCGACATCGTCCCCGCCGAGCTTCCGGCCGACAAGCGCCTCGTGGTCGCGACGGGCGACATCGCCGATCCGGCGAAAGTACGGGCGCTCATCGGCCGCGAAACGCGGTCCGTCTTCCACCTCGCCGCGATCGTCAGCGCCCAGGCCGAGGCGGAGTTCGATACGGGCATGCGCATCAATCTCGACGGCACGCGCGCCGTGCTCGAAGCGTGCCGTGCGGCCGGCAACGTGCCGAAGCTCGTGTTCGCCTCGTCGATCGCGGTCTATGGCGGCGAAATGCCGGACGAGATCACCGACGCGACCGCCCTCACGCCGCAGACTTCTTACGGCATCCAGAAGGCTATCGGCGAGCTGCTCGTCAGCGACTACAGTCGGAAGGGCTTCATCGATGGGCGCGCCCTGCGCCTTCCCACGATCGTGGTGCGGCCGGGAAGGCCGAACCGCGCCGCCTCGACCTTCGCTTCCTCGATCATTCGCGAGCCGCTCTCGGGCGTCGCGACGGTCTGCCCCGTCCGCCCGGAGAGCTGGATGCCGCTCATGTCGCCGCGCCGCGTGATCGAGGCGCTCGTCAAGGCGCACGACCTTCCCGCCGAGGCGTTCGGCCCCTATCGCGGCCTCCTCCTTCCAGGACTCAACGTGACCGTCGGCGAGATGGCCGAGGCGGTGCGCAGGGCGGGCGGCGAGGAGGCGTATCGCCGCATCGAATGGAAGCTCGACCCGGTCATCCAGAAGATCGTCGACGGCTGGCCGCGCAAGCTACGGGCCGAGAAGGCGCCGCGTCTCGGCATCGTCGGCGACACGAGCATGGATGAGCTCGTAGCGGCCTTCATCGAGGACGACCTGCCGGCGCAGAAGGCGATGGTGGCGCGGGGTCGATGATGCGACGCGCGCCGGTCAGAGCTGGTCGACGATCTCCGGATACCGCTGCCGCATACGGGCCCGCACGTCGGGCGGCGCCCTGTTGTAGAGCTCGCGGTAGCGTTGCTTCAGAAGGTTGCGCCTGCGATAGGCGGCTTCGACGACCTCGGCCGCCGCGCGCCGGCTGCCTTCGTCCTGAAACCGTCTTCTTTCGAGGCCGACGATGATCTGGTCGAGCCACGGGAGGTGGTCGAACGAGGCGGTCTCGATGCGGTGCCGAAACGAGGCGAGCTGCTGGCCGAGCATCAGGCTTTCGCGATAGCGACGCGCGTCGACCGCGGCGGCGCGGCGTAAAAAGCCGCTGTGCGCCGGCATGATCGACGCGATTCCCACGGCGGCGCCGGTCGGAACGACGAGCCCGATCGCCTCGAAGACCTGCTTCCAGCTCGCCCAGAAATTCTCCGAGCTCGGCGAGAATTCCTTCTTCGGAATCGTGGCGATCACGAGGATGAGGACCGGATCGAGCATCGCCACCTTGGCGAGCCCGCTGTCGTTGTAGCACGCGGGATGGCTGTCGAAGGCGGCTTTGCGCAGCTCCGGCTCGGTGAGCGTGCCGAGCGTGCCGGCCTTGTAGCGCTGGACGATGAACGCGATGAGCGCCTCCTGCAGCGCGACGGTCGTGTTCTCGACCCAGGTCCTGCCTTCGCGGCTCGCCATCAGCGAGGCGCTGCTGGTGAAGGCGACGTTGTAGTATTTGCCGTAGGCGATGGGATACCCCCGGTCGCCCCACGGCCCGAGCCATTGGTCGATAACCTCGTAGAAAGTGTAGGTCGTGAGCGCCTTCGGGTGAAACGCCACCACCGACATGAGAGCGTTCTCGAGCCTTGCCGCGCCTTGTGCCGAGGGCGTCTCGGTCCGCGAGGGAAGATCGAGCTCCACCCGCCCGCCCGTAACCTGGAACGAGGCCATCCTACATCACCGCGCCGATCTGCCAGGGCGTGAACTCGTCGTCGCCGAAGCCGAGCTCTTCGCTCTTGGTCTTCTTTCCCGACGCGGTCTCGAGAACGAGACGGAAAATCCGCTCGCCCATCTCCTCGACGGTGGCGAGGCCGTCGGCGATCGGGCCGCAATCGATGTCCATGTCGGCGGTCATTCGCCGGTAGAGCGGCGTGTTGGTAGCGAGCTTCAGGCTCGGCACCGGCTTGCAGCCGAAGACGGAGCCGCGCCCGGTCGTGAAGCAGATGACGTTGGCGCCGCCCGCCACCTGACCTGTGGCCGACACCGGGTCGTAGCCGGGCGTGTCCATGAAGCAGAGGCCCTGCGCCGTCATCGGCTCGGCGTAGCGATACACCTCGACGAGCGGTCCGGTGCCGCCTTTGGCGACCGCTCCCAGCGATTTCTCCAGAATCGTCGTGAGCCCTCCCGCCTTGTTGCCGGGGGAGGGATTGTTGTTCATCTCGTTTCCCGTGCGCGCCGTGTACTCTTCCCACCAGCGAATTCGGTCGACCAGCTTCTCGCCTACGGCGCGGCTCGCCGCCCGCCGGGTGAGGAGGTGTTCGGCCCCGTAGATTTCCGGCGTTTCGGAAAGAACGGCCGAGCCGCCGTGCCGCACGAGAAGATCGACGCAGGCGCCGAGCGCCGGGTTGGCGGTAATGCCCGAGTACCCGTCCGAGCCGCCGCATTGCAGCGCGAGGCGGATGTGGCTCGCGGGTACCGTCTGGCGTCGGACGCGGTTCGCCTCGGGCAGCATCTCCTCGAGGCGCGCCACCGCCTCCCGCACCGTCTTCGCGGTGCCGCCGCTCTCCTGGATCGTCATCGCATGAAAAAAGTCGCCGGGCGCCAGGCCCTCCGCCTTCATCAGGGCCCCGATCTGGTTCGCCTCGCAACCTAGGCCCAGGAGCAGCACGCCCGCGAAGTTCGGATGCCGGGCGTAGCCGGCGATGGTGCGGCGAAGTACCTCGATCGCTTCGCCTTCGCTCGCCATCCCGCAGCCCGTGCCGTGCACGAGCGCGACGACGCCGTCGACGTTCGGATAGTCGGCGAGCGCAGCGCCACGGAACTGCTCGGCGACCATGCGGGCCGCCGTTGCCGAGCAGTTGACGCTCGCGAGGACGCCCAGATAGTTCCGCGTCGCGACGCGGCCGTTCGCCCGCACGATCCCTTCGAAGGTCGCGCGCTCCGCCTCGGCGACGTGACGAGTCGGCTCGTAGTCGGCGCAGAAGGCATAGTCGCGATCGAAGTCTCCCATGCCGAGATTGTGCGTATGGACGTGCTCGCCCGGCGCGATCGGCACGGTCGCGAAGCCGATGATCTGACCGTATTTTCTCACTGGCGCGCCGGCAGGGATGGGCTCGGTGGCGAGCTTGTGGCCTGCTGGGACGTGGGTGCCGACCACCAGATCATCTTCATCGTCGAAGCGCGTGCCGGGCAGAAGATCCACCCGGGCAACGACGACGTTGTCCGCCCGGTTCAGGCGAATGACGAGGCCCATTTGCGGGAATTTACAGCCGGCGCCCGGGCGTGGCAATTTGCGGGCCGCAACCGAGGGGACAAGGCATGGCCGGCCGGCTTTCGGGCAAGAAAGCGCTGATCACGGCAGCAGGGCAGGGGATCGGGAGGGCGAGCGCGGTCGCCTTCGCGGCAGAAGGTGCCGAAGTGATCGCGACCGACGTTTCGGAGGAGAAGCTCGCCGGCATCGAAGGCGTGACGACGCGCCGGCTCGACGTCACCGACGGCAAGGCCATCGAGAGGCTCGCCGCGGAGCTCGGGGCAATCGACGTTCTCTTCAACGTCGCCGGCTGGGTGCATCACGGAACGATCTTCGATTGCTCGGAAGAGGACTGGGACCGCTCCTTCGACATCAACGTCAAGAGCATGTACCGGACCTGCCGCGCCTTCCTTCCTTCGATGCTGGCCAAGGGCGGCGGCTCCATCATCAACATGGCCTCGGGTGCATCCTCGGTCCGAGGCATCCCCAACCGCTTCGTCTACGGCGCGACGAAGGCCGCCGTGATCGGTCTGACGAAGGCGCTCGCTGCGGATTTCATCAAGCAGGGACTGCGCGTCAACGCGATCTGTCCGGGCACGATCGAAACGCCTTCGCTCGAGGAACGCATCGCGGCGCAGGGCGGGAGCGAGGCGGTCCGCAAGGCCTTCATCGACCGCCAGCCGATGGGCCGGCTCGGGCGGCCGGAGGAAGTCGCGGCGCTCGCCGTCTACCTCGCGAGCGACGAGTCGAGTTTCACGACCGGCCAGATCCACATCGTGGACGGTGGGTTCAGCCTCTAGGGACAGGGTGACGACATGAAGCTGCTGCGCTACGGGCCGGCGGGCCAGGAGAAGCCGGGGCTCCTCGACGATGCCGGACGGATCCGCGATCTCTCGGCGCATGTCCGCGACATCACGCCGGACGTCCTCTCGCCCGGCGGTCTCGATCGTTTGCGGAAGATCGATCCGAAGACGCTGCCGACCGTCGAGGGGAGCCCGCGTCTCGGGCCCTGCATCGCAAACGTTCCGAAGCTCGTCTGCGTCGGTCTCAACTACACCGACCATGCCAAGGAGACGGGCGCGGCGATCCCGAAGGAGCCTGTCCTCTTCATGAAGGCGACGACCGCGATCAGCGGCCCGAATGACGACGTCGTGCAGCCGAAAGGCTCGCAGAAGCTCGACTGGGAAGTCGAGCTCGGCATCGTCATCGGCACGAAGGCCCGATACGTCAGCGTGCACGACGCGCCGGCGCACATCGCCGGCTACTGCATCGTGAACGACGTCTCCGAGCGCGAATTTCAGATCGAACGGGGCGGGCAATGGACGAAGGGCAAGAGCTGCGACACGTTCGCACCGCTCGGCCCGTGGCTCGTCACCGCCGACGAGGTGCCCGATCCGCAGGCGCTCGATCTGTTCTGCGAGGTGAACGGCAAGCGGATGCAGAACGGGACCACCCGGAACATGATTTTCCCGGTGGCGCACATCGTGAGCTACATCAGCCACTTCATGACCCTGCTGCCGGGCGATGTCATTCCCACGGGGACGCCGGCGGGCGTCGGGCTCGGAATGAAGCCTCAGGTGTTCCTGAAGGCCGGCGACACGATGCGCCTCGGCATCACCGGTCTCGGCGAGCAGCGCCAGAAGGTCGTCGAGTTCCGCGAGTAGCGCTCAGCCCGGCGGGGCTCCCTCGACGAGGACGAGCCGCGAGCGTGAGGCGGCGAGCCGGAGCTTCAGGGCCGGCGCGTACTCCGCGGAGCGGTACCAGGCCCGCGCCGCGGCAGCGTCGGGAAACTCGAGCACGACGATACGGTGCGGCGGCGGGCCTTCGAGAGCTTCCGCGGCCCCCCCGCGCACGAGGAAGCGGCCGCCGTAACGCGCCAGCGTCTGCGGGACGAGCGGCTTGTAGCGCTCATAGGTCTCGGGGTCGGTGACCTCGACCTCCGCGATGATGTAGGCAGCCATTCGTCTTTCCTCCGCATCGAATCGTGTTAGCGTCGCGGCGCCGTGCCGTCGCCGCTCGAGATTCTGAATACCACGTTCGGATACAAAAGTTTCCGCGGTCGCCAGCAGGAGATCATCGATCACGTCGTCGCGGGCGGCGATTGCCTCGTGCTGATGCCGACCGGCGGCGGCAAGTCGCTCTGCTATCAGATCCCGGCGCTGCTGCGGCCTGGGCTCGGCGTCGTGGTCTCGCCGCTCATCGCGCTCATGAAGGACCAGGTCGACGCGCTCCGGCAAGCGGGCGTACGCGCAGCGGCGCTCAATTCCTCGCTTTCCCCCGCCGAGGCGGCCGAGGTCGAGCGCGACATCCGCGCCGGCGCCCTCGACCTCCTCTACGTCGCGCCCGAGCGGCTGGTGACGCCGCGCTGTCTCGACCTCCTGTCGAAAACTCGCCTCGCCCTCTTCGCCATCGACGAGGCCCATTGCGTCTCGCAATGGGGGCACGACTTCCGCCCGGAGTACCTTCAGCTCTCGATCCTGCACGAGCGGTTTCCGGACGTGCCGCGCGTCGCGCTTACCGCGACTGCGGACGGCCCCACCCGGCGCGACATCATCGAGCGCCTTGGCCTCACCGGCGCGCCCGTCTTCGCTGCGGGGTTCGACCGCCCGAACATCCGCTACCGGGTGGTGCCGAAGCGCGAGCCGCGCACGCAGCTATGGGCTTTCCTCCAGGAAGAGCACAGGACGGACGCCGGCATCGTCTATTGCCAGACTCGACGCAAGGTCGACGAGGTCGCGGCCTGGCTCGCGTCGCGCGGCCGCGTCGCGCTTCCCTATCATGCCGGCCTCGATCCTCAGACGCGTCAGATGCATCAGGAACGCTTCCTCGACGAGGAGGGAGTGGTGGTGGTCGCGACGATCGCGTTCGGGATGGGAATCGACAAGCCCAACGTGCGCTTCGTCGCCCATCTCGACGTGCCGAAAAGCCTCGAGGCCTACTATCAGGAAACCGGCCGAGCGGGGCGTGACGGGCTTCCGGCCGACGCCTGGATGACTTACGGGATGGCCGACGTCGTCGCCGCGCTCAACCTCATCGAAAGGGGAGATGCGCCCGAGCGGCAGCGTCGGATCGAGCGGCAGAAGCTCAATGCGCTCCTCGGCTACTGCGAAACGGCCCGATGCCGGCGGCAGGTTCTGCTTGCCTACTTCGGCGAGCGCGACCACTCGCCCTGCGGCAACTGCGACACGTGTCTCGAGCCGGTCGCGACTTGGGACGGGACGGTCGCGGCGCAAAAGGCCATCTCCGCCGTCTACCGTACCGGCCAGCGGTTCGGCGTCGGACACGTCGTCGATGTCCTTCTCGGCCGCACGACGGAACGGATCGTCGAGCTCGGCCACGACCGCCTTCCGACGTTCGGCGTGGGAGCCGAGCTCAGCAAGTCCGAATGGCAGTCGGTCATTCGCCAGCTCGTCGCTGCAGGTCACCTCGAGCCCGACCCCGACGGTTACGGCGGGCTCCGGGTGGGCGAGAGCGCCCGAGCGGTTCTGCGCGGCGAGATGCGGGTCGAGCTGCGCCGTGATCCCGCCGAGATGCGCAAGGGCAGGGCGCGGCGGGCGGCTTCTCCGTCGCTCGTCAGCGAAACGGAGGTGCCGCTCTGGGAGAGGCTTCGCGAGTTGCGGCTCGAGCTGGCGCGCGAGCAGGGGGTTCCGCCGTACGTCATCTTCCATGACGCGACGCTCCTCGACATGCTTCGCCTCAAGCCGCGCGACCTTCGATCGATGGCGCAGATCCCGGGCGTCGGGAGAAGCAAGCTCGAACGCTACGGCGCGCAGTTTCTCGGCGTTCTCGCCGGAACGTCGCCCGGCACCGCCGAACCGGCGTAGCCGGCTCGGCGGCAGCAGCCGCGATCAGCCGACCCGCCATCCTTTCCCGACCTTTCGGCCGATATGCCCGGCGCGTACCTTCTGCTTGAGGAGGGCAGGCGGGCGAAACCGTTCGCCGTAGGACTCGAACAGAATTTCCTGAACCTCGAGCGTCAGGCTCGACGTGAAGGCGTCCATAAGCTCGAACGGGCCCATAGGATGACCGAGTCCGAGCTTGCAGGCGGTGTCGATGTCCTCGGGCGTAGCCACTCCCTCTTCGACGAGTTTCACGGCTTCGATGAGAAAGGCGTGGAAGACGCGGTTGACAGCGAACCCGGCGACGTCCTTCACGCGGATCGGCGTTTTTCCGGCCCCCTTCGCGAGCCGCATCGCCGCTTGGATTGTTTCGGGCGCGGTCTCGAAATGCGGGATGATCTCGACGAGCTTCATGCGCGAGACCGGGGAGAAGTAGTGAGTCCCGATGAATCGCGGCCGCCGTTCCGCGCCGACGTGCCGGGCGAGCGTCGAGATGGGAATTGTCGAGGTGTTGCTCGCGAAGAGGCAGGCGGGGCCGCAGACGGTGTCGAGCCGTTTGAAGACCTCGGCCTTCACCGCTTCCTTCTCGAACACGGCTTCCGTCACCATGTCGCGGTCGGCGAAGGCGGCGAGATCGGTCGTGGTCCGGATGCGGGCGAGGGCCGCGGCCGGCTCTGAGTCCTTGTAGAAGCCGCGGGCCACCCCCTTCTCGAGCACACCCCCGAGGCGCTTCAGGGCGTCGGCGAGAAGCTTCTCGCTGGTGTCGGCCAGCAAAACGTCGTGACCGCCGAGTGCGTAGACGAGGGCGATCTCCGCGCCCATGAGGCCTGCGCCGACGACACCGATTCGTTCCATTGTTCCCCCGAAATGCGTCTCGAAAGGCCGCAGTTTAGCGGCCGCGGTCGGTACGTCGAGGGCCCGAGCCGCTCGAGAAAGGCGCTCGGTGAGGAAAGGGCCGCCGCTGCCGGCTCGCTGATCTTGGCGCGGCCGCTTGCGGCGCTACGCGCCGGCTCTGAGATCCGGTTGTCGCGGGGGCGTTATTACTGGGCGGAAGAAGGCGCGGCCAGGGTCACGCTGACGTAGAGCGGGCGTCGGCCGGCGCTATGCGCCGTGACGCGCTCGGCGACGTCGGCAAGAGTTGCGTCCTCGGGGAGTTCGAATGAAAGGGCGCCGTCGGCCCAAACCGCGGTCGCCGTTTCCGCCACTTTGCGATCGGGTCGTCTAAACCGGGCCATTGTGCTCTCCCCTCGAAAGTCCGTTCGTACTATCAACGACGGACGGGACGATTCGTCCCCGGCACCGAGGCGGGGCGCGGAACCAGCGGGAACAAACCGGGGTCATGTGACGCCCGCCTAACAAATTTGATGATAGCCGATTGGACACTTTTCGGGCAGTGTCGATTTGATGACTGAAATCCGCACTCTCCTCGAAATGGCCGGTGCGTCTCGCCCGCCAGCGAAGATCGCCGACGCGGCCCTTCTTCTCATCGACTGCCAGCGCGAATATGTCGACGGCCGTTTGCCGCTGGTCGGCGTCAAGAGCGCGCTCGCGGAATGCCGGCGCCTCCTCGAAGCGGCACGTGCCTCCGGCTCGCCCATCATTCACGTCGTCCATCAAGGACAGCGCGGAGGCCTCTTCGATCCCGAGGGCAGCGGAGGCGCGATCGCCGAAGAGGTTGCGCCCCGCACCGGAGAGACGGTCGTGCCGAAGCGCCTCCCGAACAGCTTCGCGGGAACGGAACTCCAAGCCGTCCTTACGCGGTTCGATCGCAAGGATCTCGTGGTCGCCGGCTTCATGACGCATATGTGCGTGAGCGCCACGGTCCGCGCCGCTCTCGATCTCGGCTGGCGCAGCACGGTCGTGGCGAGCGCCGCGGCGACGCGGGACCTTCCTGCGATCGGCGGCGGGATCGTCCCCGCAGCCCAGCTCCACGCTGTCGAGCTCGCCGCTCTCGCGGACCGATTCGCCGTCGTGGCGCCGGACGCTTCGGCCTGCCTTTAGCGGGGCTCTGAGGTCGGCGAAAGGCAGGCGAAGGTCGCGCGAACCGGCGTGAAGAGCGGACATGCCAAGCGCATGTCCTGCTCGACGAGCTGCGGCACGCCGATTCCGGCGCAGGCCTCTTCGGCGACCGCTCGCACCTCGTCGGGCGTCGTAAACATGGCATTGTAGCAGACGCCGATTCGAGGGAGGGCTTCGTCCGGCCCCTTGCGCGCCTCGCGCGGCACCCATTCGTAGGGCGCAAGCTGCGAACAGCCGGTCAGCAGGATGGCGAGAAGGATGGGCCGCATCGGCGGCGAGCCTATAGCGTCGCTACGGCATCGCAAGCACCGATTGGAATAGAGCCGCCGGAGCAGGCGTCTTGTCCGCCGGTTAGCGTCAGATCGTCTTGGTTTGCCCGCCGTCCATGTCGATGATCGAACCGTGGAGAAAGCCGCCGCGCCGGCTCGTGATGAAGGCGACGAGCCCGGCGATGTCTTCCGGTTCACCGAATCCGGCGGCCCGCGACTCCCGCAGCATGCGCCGCCGCGCCTCGGCTTCGTCCACGCCGTTCCGTGTCGCGAAGGCCGCGATTCGCGCCCTGAGACGGTCGGTGGCGACCGACCCGGGATTGACGACGTTGACGCGGACCCCGTCCTCGATGCCCTTGTCCGCCAATGCCTTCGCGAGGCTCAGGATGGCGGCGTTGACCGAACCGCCGATCGCGAACTCGGGCCCGGGCGTACGGCCCCCGATGCCGCTGATGAAGACGACGTTCCCCCCGGCACGCACGAGGTGCGGCCAAGCGGCCCGGACAAGACGCCGGTGCGCGGTGAACTTGAGCGCGAAGCCGTCCTCCCAATCCTCGTCCGTGAGCGTCAGAAAATCGCCGCGCTTCGTCGCTCCAGCGTTGCAGACGACGAGATCGATCCGGCCGAGCCGTGACGCCGCGTCGTCTGCCAGAGCGGCCGGCGCGTTCGGATCCCGCAGATCGGCCGCATGGACGAACGCGCGACGACCCGCCGCCTCCACACGCGAGGCGGTCGCCTCGAGCCCGTCGCGCGAGCGTGCCGCAACCATCACGTCGCAGCCTTCGCGCGCGAGTTCAACGGCGATCGCGGCGCCGATTCCCCGGCTCGCTCCGGTAACGATCGCGGCCTTCCCGTCGAGACCCAGCTCCATCTTCCGGCCCTCCCTGCCTTGTTGGTTCGATGCTGATGCGATTGCGCCGCGCCGCAAAGTGATTTTCCATGGCCGCGGCCGCCATGGAGGGAGCCATGCTGAAGATCTGGGGACGGGCGAATTCCTCGAACGTGCAGAAGGTGCTCTGGTGCTGCGACGAGCTCGGCATCGGCTACGAGCGGATCGATGCCGGGGGCGCGTTCGGCCGCACGCGGGATCCGGACTATCTCGCGCTCAACCCTATGGGCCTCGTGCCGACGATCGAGGACGGAGACGCCGTCGTTTGGGAATCCAACACGATTCTGCGCTATCTCGCGACGACGCGCGGCGGCGGCCGGCTCTACCCGACCAATCCTGTCGCGCGCAGCCACGTCGAGCGGTGGATGGACTGGCAGATCGCGCATCTCGTCACGCCGATGTCGACGCTCCTGTTCCATCTCATCCGCCTCCCGGAGAAGGAGCGCGATGCCGGCGCGGCCGAGGCGGCGCGGCGGCGGGGGCAGGAGCTATGGGGGATCGTGGAGCGGCAACTCGCCGATCGCGACTATATCGCCGGCGCCTCGTTCACGTTGGCCGACATCTGCCTGGGAATATTCGCGTATCGCTGGCTGCACTTCCCGATCGAGCGCCAACCCCTGCCGCGCGTCGAAGCTTGGCATGGCCGCTTGGCGCAACGGCAGGCCTTCGCCACGCATGTCATGCAGCCGATCACTTGAAGCCTTTACCAAACAACGCAACGGGAGATTGGACGGAATGCGACACAAGCTCAATTGGGGGACCGTTACGGCATTCGCCGCGATCGCTCTCGTCTCGGGCGGAGTAGGGGTGCTCGCCCAGCCGGACAAGGAAAGCATCATCACCCAGCGCCGCGAAGCGATGAAGGCATTGGGCAAGAGCCTGGGCGCGATCAAAGGATATGTCGACGGCAAGAACGACCTTGCCCAGGCTCAGGAGGGCGCCGGAAAAATCGCCCAGACCGCGCCGAAGATTGCCGACCTTTTTCCGAGCGGTACGAGCATGACCGATTTCCCCGGAAAGAAGACGGGCGCGAAGCCGGCGATCTGGTCGGAGCACGACAAGTTCCTCGCGGCGCAAAAGCAACTCGTGAGCGAAAGCCAGAAGCTCGTGGAGGTCGTGAAGTCGGGCGACAAGGCGCAGATCGCTGAGCAGTTCGCGAACGTCGGCAAGAACGGCTGCGGCAACTGCCACAACACTTTCCGGGAGAAGCTGGACTAGCGTTACGAGGGCCTTCCGCCGCACCCCGCTTTCTTGCGCGGGGGCGGCGGACTC
>JADGGZ010000298.1 GCA_019689675.1 Rhodospirillales bacterium
CCATCCCCCCGTATCCCCCTCATCCCCTTCTCAGGGGGCAAGCGATCATTGCGCGAAAAGTGCTTGAATCCGGACCGGAACGTTCCGAATTAGAGGGCACGAGGGCACGCCCAGAGGAAGTCCATGTTCATCCAGACCGAGCAGACGCCGAACCCCGCCACGCTCAAGTTCCTTCCCGGCCGCACGGTGATGGAGAAGGGGACGGCCAACTTCACCTCGCGCGAGGCCGCCGAGCGCTCGCCGCTGGCGCAGCGCCTCTTCGCGATCGAGGCCGTGACCGGGGTCTTCCTCGGCAGCGACTTCGTCACCGTGACGAAGGACGAGACGGCCGACTGGTACCGGCTGAAGCCCGAGATTCTCGGCGCGATCATGGAGCACTTCACCTCCGGCCGGCCGGTGATCCTCGCCGAGGCCGGAGAGGAGGCTCCCGCCGCCGCCGAGGAGGACGACGAGATCGTGGCGCAGATCAAGGAGCTGCTCGAGACGCGCGTCCGCCCGGCCGTCGCCATGGACGGCGGCGACATCATCTTCCACGACTTCCAGGACGGCATCGTCTATCTCCACATGCAGGGTTCGTGCTCGGGCTGCCCGTCCTCGACCGCGACGCTGAAGGCCGGCATCGAGAACATGCTGCGCCACTACATTCCCGAGGTGCAGGCGGTCGAGGCGGTCTGACCCGGGAGGCGGGTCCGATGGGGAAGATCCTCCCGGACCAGAGTCTCGACATCCTCTTCCGCCAGGCGCGGACGCACCGCGCCTGGGCGGACAAGCCCGTCAGCGACACGATCCTCGAGGCGGTGTGGGAGCTCGCCAAGATGGGCCCCACGAGCGCCAACTGCTCGCCCGCGCGCGTCGTCTTCGTGAAGTCGCCGGAGGCGAAGGAGCGCCTGCGGCCATGCCTCTCGCGCGGCAACGTCGCGCAGACGATGGCGGCGCCCGTCACCGCGATCCTCGCCTACGACCTCGCCTTCGTCGATCACCTGCCGCGCCTCTATCCCGAGGAGGACGCGCGGTCGTGGTTCGTCGGCAACGCGGCGCTCATCGAGGAGACGGCGTTCCGCAACGGCACCCTTCAGGGCGCCTACCTCATTCTCGCCGCGCGCGCGCTCGGGCTCGATTGCGGGCCGATGTCGGGCTTCGACAGGGCGAAGGTCGATGCCGCGTTCTTTCCCGGCTCGACCGTGCGCTCGAACTTCCTCTGCAATCTCGGCTACGGCGACCCCGACGGCGCGCCGAAGAAGCTGCGCCCGCGGGGGCCGCGTCTCTCCTTCGACGAGGCGTGCCGGATCCTCTGATTCGGCGCGTCCCGTCGCCCGCCCCGCCGGGGCTTGCCCGGCGAGGCGGATCTCCTCGGCTTACTTCTTGACCAGCGGGCACTTGCTCTCGGAGAGAGGCTGGACCGCCTCCTCCGCCGAGATCCGGCGCACGATCTTGAAGTAGTCCCACGGCGCCTTCGACTCCGAAGGCGACTTCACCTGCGCCAGCAGCGCGCCGTGCTCGAAGCGGCCGTCCGCGCGCACGCGGCCCTTGCCGAAGAAGTCGTCGATCTCCATCGAGCGGAGCTTCTCCGCGACCTTCGGCCCCTCGTCGGTGCCGGCCGCCTCCATCGCCTTGAGGTAGTTCGAGACCGAAGAGTAGGTGGCGGCGTGCACCGCGCCGGGCATGCGTCCCATGCGGTCGAAGAAGCGCTTCGACCATGCGCGCGTCTTGTCGTCGGTGTCCCAGTAGAAGGCGGTGGTGAAATAGAGGCCCTGCGTCGCCTGCAGGCCGAGCGAATGCACGTCGCTGATGACGACGACGAGCCCGGCGAGCGTCTGCCCGGCTTCGGCGATGCGGAACTCGCCCGCCTGCTTGATCGCGTTGATCGTGTCGGCGCCGGCGTTCGACAGCCCGATCACCTGCGCCTTGGAGGCCTGCGCCTGGAGGAGGAAGGACGAGAAGTCGGCGTTGTTCACCGGGTGCTTCACCTCGCCGAGCACCTTGCCGCCGCCCGCCGTCACGACGTTGCGCAGGTCCGCCGCCATCTGGTGCCCGAAGGCGTAGTCGGCGACGAGCAGGAACCACGTCTTGCCGCCCTCGGCGACGATCGCCTTCCCGGTCCCGATCGCCTGCGTGTAGGTGTCGAAATTCCACATGAAGCCGGTCGGCGAGCAGTCCTCGTTGATGAGCCGCGTCGTCGCCGGGCCGGTGAACAGCGTGACCTTGCCGCGCTCCTTCGCCAGCGTCTGGACCGCGATCGCGACCGCCGAGTTGGTGAGGTCGGTGATGGCGTGGACGCCTTCCGCGTCGAACCACTGGCGGGCGATCGCGGAGGCGACGTCCGGCTTGTTCTGGTGGTCGGCGCTGACGATCTCGATCGGCCGGCCCAGCACCTTGCCGCCGAAATCCTCCACCGCCATCCGTGCCGCCTCGACCGAGCCCTTGCCGCCGAAATCGGCGTAGAGCGCGCTCTGGTCGTTGAGGACGCCGATCTTGATCGGCGCCTGCTGCGCGTGCGCAGCCGAGATCGTTCCTGCGAGCAGCGCTGCGGCGAGGGCCACTCGCCATGGCCTCGAGCCGCCCCGGGGGGCGCCCGTCTTCGTTTCGTCGCGGCGCAATCCTCGAACCAGCATGTTGTCAGTTCCCGAATTGTTCGAAAGTTGACGATGCCTCAACATACCTGCCGGCGCCTCCGGTGGCGAACGCCGGTTCACGCCTCATTCTTGCCATGATGTCGCGGGGCGCCGCAAAGAGGGCCCCCCGCGCCGTCAGGCCGGTGCCCGCCGGTTCGCCTCCTCGAAGAGGGCGCCGAGCCGCGTCGGGTCGTGCGGCTGCTCGCGCAGCGTCTCGGGGTCCCACTGGCTGCGGGGCGTGGCGAAGAAGTCGCCGCCGTAGACGTGGATCGCGCCGGTGAGGCGCGGGATCGGGTTCGTCACCGAGTGGACGACGTCGACGCCGAGCGGCACGGCGTCGCCGGTGCCGAGCGCCTTCGCGCCCGCCGTCTCCAGACGGTCGCCGCGGCGGCGCCAGAAGATGTTGTCCTCGCGCCCGCCGTAGATGCCGATCACCGCCCACATCCGGTGCTCGTGCGGCATGATCGTCATGTACGCCGGCCAGACGATGTTGAGGATGGTGAGGTCGCCCGCGCGGTAGAGCGTCTCGATCCCGCCGCGGCGCGGCTCCCCAAGCGCCGCGACGACGGAGGCCGGCTCGGCGACCGCCCGGGCCACCTCCTCGCGGACCGCCTTGTGGCTGGGGTCCTCGGCGCGCGCGCGGCGGCACGCCTCGATGAAGCGGTCGAGGTCGAACATGGGCGTCCTCCCGTCGCTCGTTCCGGGCCGGGGAAGGATAGGCCTTCGGGGCCGCCCCGTCACTTCGCCCTGAAGGCCGGTTCCCGGCGCGCGAGTTCGCGCCCCTCCGCCTCGCGCGCGCGAGTGGACGCGCCGGCCGCGACGGCCTACTTCTAGCGCCATGTTCGATGACGTCGCCGTGGCCGGGCCCGTCCCGGCCATCCATGTTTTCGCGCCCCGCAGTCGCGCGGGCGGGCTTCGCCGCGGCGCGACGGAAGGCGCCTGACCGATGCCTCTCGTCCTCTACAACACGCTGACGCGGCGGAAGGAGACGTTCGAGCCCCTCGACCCCGCCAAGGTGCGGATGTACGTCTGCGGGCCGACCGTCTACGACTTCGCGCATATCGGCAACGCGCGGCCCGTCATCGTCTTCGACGTGCTCTACCGGCTCCTCCGCCGCATCTACGGCGAGGCGCACGTCACCTACGTCCGCAACATCACCGACGTCGACGACAAGATCAACGCCGCGGCGAAGGCGAGCGGCGAGACGATCCGCGCGCT
>JADGGZ010000056.1 GCA_019689675.1 Rhodospirillales bacterium
GGATCTCCTGGGAAATACATCTGCGTCACGAGCCTCGTCGCGAACGCGGGGCCGAAAACGGAAAAATGGATATGTGCAGGGCGCCAGGCATTGTACGTGTTCCGCCAAGGGTAGGCGCCGGGCTTGATCGTGAGGAAGCGGTACTCGCCGCGCACGTTCGTGATCGCCTGACCCGCTCCGATGAAATTGGGATCGA
The DNA here is from genome assembly GCA_019689675.1 of Rhodospirillales bacterium. Taxonomy (GTDB): domain Bacteria; phylum Pseudomonadota; class Alphaproteobacteria; order ATCC43930; family CGMCC-115725; genus JADGGZ01. The sequence continues at coordinate 197 of JADGGZ010000056.1, forward strand.
GCGGCGCGTCATGCTGGTCCTTCGCATGAAGATAGCGCCCGGCGGAATTGCATTGCCACAGCTCGACCAGCGTGCCGGCGACCGGCCAGCCATGCTCGTCGAGGACCCGCCCGGCGACGATGATGCGCTCGCCGAGAGGCTCGCCCTTCCCCGCCTTGGTGAGATCGACCCGCTCGGGCCCGGCCCAGCCGCTTGCGAATTGAGGCCCGGTGATTTCCGTGAGCGTGGTCGGGATCGGAAGCGGCCGCCGCGTCGGCGCCCGCTTCACGGTGCTCCCGTATCCGGGATAGAGGTAAGGCGGCTGCCCATCCGGAGAGCCGCGGTTGTAGCCGATGGGTTCCGAAGCGCTCATGGACCCGCCCTTGTGAACGACCGGACGAGATTATGGCGGCGCGTCTCGTCCCAGGGGAAGGGGCAGCGTCCTTCTCGTCATGCGCCCGCTTGGGCGCAGCGGGGCCGCCCATTTTCCGGGAGCCGGTCGCGCGCGCCCTTCAAGCTGAAGTAGCGGAACGGCAGCCGACCCCGCGCCGAGGCGGGCTTGCGGCAAACCAAATGGCAGCTCCATCCGACCGCCTTCCACCAAGCGTCGACGATCGCGTCATCGTCGCCTCGCAGAGCCGCCATGATGAGCCGGGGCGGCAGCTTCAGCCAGCCGAGCCGCTCGGCGTCGTACGCGGCCGACACCGGCTCGCACCCGTGATAAAGGGCCAGTCTATAGAGCGCCTGCGGCGTCCACGGCCGGCCGACATGCGTCGGATCGTCGTAGAAGGAGAAGATGAAGGCTCGATCCTGCCGGCCGCCCCAGCTGTAGAGAGCCGACCGGTCGGACGGCGCCTCGACATAGACGAGCCCGCCCGGCCGGCAGACGCGCAGCATTTCGCCGAAGGCGGGGATAGGGTTCGGAAGATGCTCGATCACATGGCTCGCGACGACCAGATCGAAGCGATCGTCCTCGAACGGCAGCGGGCCCTCGCGGAGGTCGACGACGCGAAACTCCGCCCCTTCCGGAATCTTGTCCGGCTCTTCGATGTCGCATCCGGCATGGCGCAGCTCCGGGCGCAGCGCCGCCACAGTCCAGCCCAGGCAGCCGACATCGAGGACGCGAGCATCGGACGGAAGCGCGCGGACCAGACTCTCGAGTTCAGGCGTCAAACGTCCCTTTTCTCCTGCGGCGCCGCGCCGCCGGAGAGCAGGCGCTCGACGACGGCGACGAGCTCGGCTGGTGTGAACGGTTTTGCGAGAACCTCGTCGGCGCCGAGCTGCTTGGCCAGCTGAGTATAGCTGACGAGATGCGAGCCGCCGCCGGAGACGGCCATCACCTTCGCCCCCGGATGCCGGGCACGAACGAATCGCACCAGCTCCAGCCCTTCGATCTCCGGCATCAGAATATCGGTTATCACGAGATCGAAAGCGGTCGTGCTCAGGATCGCGAGCGCCTCCCCACCGTCCGCCGCTTCGGCCACGGAGAAATTGCGCCGTGCCAGGACAGTCGTGACGAGGCGTCGAAGCGCGCTGTCGTCCTCGACCACAAGAATTTTCGACAAGCGTTCTTCCTTCTCGCCCCAGGACGCGCCGCGGTTCCGTCGCGTTCGGTATACCCGTGCGGGAACACACTTGGCCAGCGGGCCTTAAGGTCCGATTAACGAGGAATTTACATACACTTCAAATGCATTAAGAAGGCCCCGCGGTTTCCGGCACCCGGCTCGTGGTGCGCGACCGAGAATGCTAACGATGAGAGCCCGAACCCACCTTTCGGCGCGATGACGACGCTCACCCCGGATCGCCGGCCCGGCATGGCTCGCCTCTTGGCCTGCACGATTCCCCTGGCGGTCCTCAGCCAGTTCTATCGCTCATCGACCGGAGTCATCGCGCCCGACCTCGTCGCCGACGTCGGGCTTACGGTCGAGCAGCTCGGTCTCGTATCGGGCGCGTTCTTCATCGCCATCACAATCCTGCAGCTGCCAGTCGGGGTCTTGCTCGACCGCTTCGGCCCACGGCGCGTCATCACCACGACGATGGCGATCGCGGTCGCCGGTTCCATCGCCTTCGCCATGGCCGAGACCTTCGCGGGGCTCGTCTTGTCGCGGGTGCTGATCGCGACCGGTTTCGCGGCGGTCACGATCGGGTCGGTGGTGATGCTCCGCAACTGGCTGCCGGCGGCCGGGCTCTCGGCCGCAATGTCGATCCTCTTCGCCGCCGCGAATGGCGGCAGCCTGATAGCGACTGCGCCTCTGGCGCGAGCCGCGGTCTGGCTCGGATGGCGCGAGACCTTCCTTGCCCTCGCAGCGGTATCCGCCCTGGCCGCCCTCGCCTTCTATCTTTTTCTCCGCGACAGACCGGATGAAGGCAGCCCGGGCGAACCGAAGGAGCCTTTTCTCGACACCGTCAAAGGCATTGTCGACGTCCTGCGGATCCCTGAGGTTCGGCTCATCGCTCCGCTCGTCACTGTCGGCTATGCGTCGGTAATCGCGGTCGTCGGCCTCTGGGGCGGTCCCTACCTGTACGACGTCTACGGGCTCGATACGAAGGCGCGCGGCGACGTCCTCTCCGCGATGGCGGTGGCACTCGTGGTCGGCACGCTCGTCTTCGGCCCGCTCGAGAAGCGCTTCGGGAACCGCCGGCTCCTGGTAACGGCGGGATGCATCGCGACGGTTCTGCCGCTCGTCCTTCTCGCGCTCTGGCCGGGCGCCGGGATAAGGCCGGCGGCCGTCCTGCTCTCCCTCTTCGCTCTTTTCAGTGGCTTCAGCGTCATCGTCATGGCGCACGGAATGGCGGTTCTGCCGCAGCGCCTGGCTGGGCGAGGAGCCACAACCCTCAACATCGCCCTTCTCGGCGGGGCGGCCGTGATCCAGAGCGCGAGCGGCCTGCTTCTCGAAGCTGCCAGCAGCCTCGCCGGCAGCGAAGGTGCCTACCGCATACTTTTCGCCCTCCTCGGGGCGGTGCTCGTGGCGGCCCTCGCCTGCTATCGTCGCGCCGAGGCAGAAGGTCGAGCCGCCGAAAAATCCGCCGCGTCCAAGAGCGCGGCCGTACGGCCCGCGCAATAGCGCGGTCCTGCCAGGAGGTCTATTTAATGCGCAAGATTCTTCTCAGTATCGCGCTACTCGCGGTAGCCGCCTTTTCCTGGCCCGGCGCCTCGGCCGAGACGCTCCCGAGCCCGCGAGGAAAACCAATTCTCGAGATCAAGGGCCGGATTTCCGTCGTGAACACGCCGGAGGAAACTGCAATTTTCGATCGCGAGATGCTGGAGAAGATCGGCGTCACGAAAGTCCAGACCTCGACCCCCTGGACGGACGGGCGTCCCGTGTTCGAGGGCGTTCTCGTGCGCGATCTTCTGAAGCAGGTCGGCGCGACCGGCCACCAAGTTACCGTGATCGCCTTAAACGACTACAAAGCGACACTGCCGGTTTCCGACTTCGAGAAGTATCCTATCATCCTGGCGCATAAGATGGATGGGAGGCTTCTCAAGGTGCGCGACAAGGGGCCCCTCTGGATCATTTATCCTCAGGACCAGTTCGAAGAGCTGCGCGACAAGTCGGTCCACCGGAAGTGGGTTTGGCAAGTCAAAGAAATGCATGTCGAATAAGCCGACCGGGCAGGACGCGCCGTGGGGTCGATGGAGCGTGACGACGAGGTGATGCGCGGCACGGCAGCGCGCCGCTATTGGGCGTTCGGCGCGGTGCTGTTCACCTTCATCATCGTCATCTTCCTTTCCTTCCAGGCGCTGTTCGACCAGAAGCGGATCATCGAGCAGGACAGCCGCGTCAATCTCTGGTTCCTCGCACAAACGGAGATCGAGTACCTCAAACTCATGGAGGTGCTGACCCCGAGCATAACGAAGGACCAGGACCTCGATTACGACCGGCTCGTGGAGCAATTCGAGCTTTTCTGGAGCCGCTTGCCCATTCTGCTGAGCGGCACGCAGTCCGAACGGCTGCGCGCTGTCCCCGGGCTGACCAAGACTGTCGGCGACTTCGTCCTGACCCTCGAGGAGCTCGAGCCTTATCTCGCCGACCGGGACAAACTTACGCCCGAAAGGCTCAGTGAAGTCCATCAGCGCCTCGACGCGCTGCGCTCGCCGCTGCACGAGCTGATGCAGCGCGGTGTCACGTTCGATTACGTCTCCACATCCGGCGACCGCCGCCGCCAGGAGTACGTCTACTATCAGCTCCTTTCCCTCTTCATCGGCACCATGCTGGGCGGCCTCCTGCTGCTCTTCATGCTGTATCGCGAGATCGTGCGGGCGAACCGCGCCTATGTGGTCGCGCGAAAGGCGGAGCGCGAGGCATCGATCGCAAAAGGACAGCTCGTCGACGCGATCGCCAGCATCTCCGAGGGCTTCGTGCTCTATGACGAGGAAGACCGCGTCGCACTTTTCAACGACCGCTACAAGGAACTGCATCCCCCGATCGCGCCGATCATGCGCGTCGGGATCAGCTTCGAAGACATGCTGCGCGAGGCTGTGCAACGCGGCGGGATAAAGATCGCCTCCGATAAGGCGGAAAGCTGGATCGCCGAGGTCGTCGCCCAGCACTTGAACCCCGGCGCGCCTTTCGAAAGCAGGCTGGCGGACGGGCGCTGGCTTCGGATCAGCGAACGGCGCATGTCGAACGGCCGCATCGTCGGCATCCACACCGACATCACCGAGCTGAAGCAGCGCGAGGCCGAGCTGACACAGAAGACGGCCTTGCTCCAAGCAACACTCGACAACATCGCCCAGGGCGTGTGCGTCTTCGACGCCGAACACCGCGCGATCACCTGGAACGAGCGCTTCTTCAATCTCTTGGAGCTGCCGCCGGATTTTCCGCTGATGGGCGTCACCTACCCCGAGTTCGTTCGCCGTCTCGCCGAACGTGGCGAGTTCGGCGAGGGAACTGTCGACGAGGCCGTCGCCTCGCATTTGCGCTTCGTCGAGCATGCGCTCGCCGAGGGCGGCAGCGGGCGCATGGAGCGACGTCGTCCCGACGGCAGGGTTATCGAGATCACGGTCAATGCGATGCCCGACGGCGGCTTCATCAAGACGTACACCGACGTCACGGAGCGGATCCGGGCGGAAGCCGAGCGCGCCAACCTCCTCGACCAATTCTACGCCTCGCAGAAGATGCAGGCTGTCGGCACCCTCGCCGGCGGCATCGCGCACGACTTCAACAACATCCTCGGCAGCATCCTCGGCTATTCGCATCTGGCTCTCGAGGACTTGCCCCAGGACCATCCGGCGCGCGAGAGCGTCGAGCAAGTCGCGACGGCCGGCGCGCGAGCGAGGAATCTCGTGCAGCAGATCCTCGACTTCAGCCGTCGGACGGAGACACCGTTCCTACCCGTCAATCTGACGGCGCTGGTGGACGAGGCGCTCGTCCTCATGCGGTCGACCATCCCGGTGACGATCGCGATCGAGAAGGACCGCTGGGACGAGGCTCATGTCTACGGCAGCGCCACGCAGATCCATCAGGTCATCCTCAATCTCTGCGTCAATGCCGCCCAAGCGATCGGCGACCGCCCCGGAACTATCCGGCTCGGACTGGAGCTTCTCGAGGACGCTGCGCCGCAGCTTCCGACGCATGCGGGGCGTCTCGCCGATCAGGCCTGGAGCAGGATCGAAGAGGTCGATGGGCGTTACCGCATGAGTTTCGGTTCGCTCGCCGGCAGACGTCACGTGAAGCTGACCGTCTCCGACACGGGGAGCGGCATGTCGCCTACGGTGATGGCGCGCATGTTCGAGCCATTCTTCACCACGAAGGACATCAAGGGCGGGACAGGACTCGGCCTCGCCGCCGTGCAGGGAATTCTGCAGCAGCATCGGGCGGCGATCGTCGTCGACAGCGCTCCCGGCGCCGGCACTCGGTTCGAGATCTACCTGCCGGCCGCCGAAGGTGCCGCCCCCGCGGACGCCGTTTCGGTAACAGAGCCTTCGGGACAGGCTTCCGAACGCATACTCGTCATCGACGACGACCGCACGCTCCTGGAGATGACGCGCACGACGCTCGAGCGTCAGGGATACCGAGTGACCGCAGCCCGCGATCCGACCGACGGCGTGCGCGCCTTCGCCGCGACGCCCGACGAATGGGATCTCGTCATCACCGATCGGACGATGCCGCGCATGAACGGCGAGGACGTCGCGCGCGAGATCCTGCGTATCCGTCCTGACACTCCGGTCATCATGTGCACCGGATTCAGCGACGCCGTCACCGAGGCCAAGGCGCGCAGCATCGGTATCCGGGCTTTCCTCATGAAACCGATCGTCGGCAAGGAGCTGCTGTCGACCGTGCGGGGCGTTCTCGATGGGACGCATCGCCAGGCCGCGGAGTGACGACCTCTTTTCCCGATCGTCATCCCTCTTCCTGAAGCGACAGGAGCGTGGCATTGCCGCCGGCGGCAGTGGTGTCGATCGACACTGTGCGTTCGGTGACGAAACGGTAGAGGTAGTGCGGCCCTCCCGCTTTGGGGCCGGTGCCTGAAAGTCCCTCGCCGCCGAAGGGCTGGACGCCGACCACGGCCCCGATCATGTTGCGATTGACGTAGACGTTGCCGACGCGCATGCGCTGCCGCACCGCGGCGACGGTTTCGTCGATCCTGCTGTGGATGCCGAGCGTCAGGCCGTACCCGGTCGCCGCGATCTCCTCCAAGATCGCATCGAGCCTGTCGCGGCGCCAACGCCGAACATGGAGAATCGGTCCGAAGACCTCGCGCTCGAGACGGGCGATGCTGTCGATCTCGAATGCGCGCGGCGCGAAAAATGTGCCGTGCTCGGTACCTTCCGGCAGATCCAGCTCGACGAGCTTGCGCGCCTCTCGGCTCATGCGCTCGGAATGCCGCTGCAAGCCACGGCGTGCGTCCTCGTCGATGACCGGCCCGACATCGGTGGAGATAGAGAGCGGGTCGCCGATGACGAGCGTCCGCATCGCGCCTTCCAGCATCGTCAGAATTCGCTCCGCGATGTCTTCCTGCAGGCAGAGGACACGCAACGCTGAGCACCGCTGGCCAGCGCTGTTGAAAGCCGAAGCGAGGACGTCGACAACGACCTGCTCGGGAAGCGCCGAGGAATCGACGATGAGCCCGTTCTGCCCTCCAGTTTCAGCGATCAAGGGAACGATCGGCCCGCCGCGCTCGGCAAGAGCGATGTTGATCGCGCGCGCCGTCTCGGTCGAGCCGGTGAAGGCAACGCCGGAGACGCGCGGGTCCGCGACGAGGCGCGCGCCCACCGTCGTCCCGTCACCGGGAAGGAGATGAAGCGCATCCACCGGAACGCCCGCTTCGTGCAGCAACCGTACCGCGCGAGCGGCGACGAGCGGCGTTTGCTCGGCCGGCTTGGCGATGACGGCGTTGCCGGCCGCGAGCGCGGCTACGACCTGGCCCGTGAAGATCGCGAGCGGGAAGTTCCACGGCGAAATGCAGGCGAAAACGCCGCGACCGTGCAATGAGAGCGTGTTGCGCTCACCGGTCGGGCCGGGCAGCGATCGAGGCTCGAGGTCTGCGCGGGCTCGTGCTGCGTAGTAGCGACAAAAATCGACGGCCTCGCGCAGCTCCGAAAGCGCGTCGGGGATTGTGCGCCCGCCCTCGCGGATGACGAGGGCCATGAGCTCGGCCCCGTGCTTCTCGTAGAGATCGGCCGCGCGTTCCAGAACCCGCGCACGTTCGGAGACGGGCGTCGCGTCCCATGACCGAGCGGCACGCTCGGCACGCGCGAGCGCCTGTTCGACCTGGGAAGAGTCGGCCTCGACTACCTCGCCGACTTGGCGTCGGCGGTCGGCCGGGTCGAGCACCGGGCGCGGCTTGCCGGGCAGCTCTATCCCGCCGACAAGTGGGGCAGCGCGCCAGGGACGTGCGAGCGCCGTGGCGAGATCGCGCTGGAGCATGTCGAGGCGAAGCCGATCGCTGAGATCGATACCAGCGGAATTGCGCCGCTCCGGACCGTAGAGCGCCTCCGGGACAGGAATCCGCGGATGCGGCTTCGGGTGGAGACGTCGGAGCCGCGCTACGGGATCGGCAACGAGCTCGTCTATTGGCGCCTTCTCGTCGACGATGCGGTTGACGAACGAAGTGTTCGCCCCGTTCTCGAGAAGCCGACGCACCAGATAGGCGAGCAGATCCTCGTGGCTGCCGACCGGTGCATAGACGCGGCAGGGTCGACGCAGCGGACCGACCACTTCTTCGTAGAGCGCCTCGCCCATGCCGTGGAGGCGCTGGAACTCCCAGTCTTCGCGGTTGCCGGCGAGCTCGAGCACGGCGGCAACGGTATGCGCATTGTGGGTAGCGAATTGCGGATAGAACGCGTAGTTGTTCGCAAGAAGGCGCTTGGCTGCGGCGAGATACGAGACGTCCGTCGCGACCTTTCGCGTGTAGACCGCGTAGCCGGGAAGGCCCTTCTCCTGGCTCCGCTTGATCTCGCTGTCCCAGTAAGCGCCCTTGACGAGGCGGACCTGGAGGCGCCGCCCGGCGCGCCTGGCAAGATCGGCGAGGTAGTCGATGAGTGGCAGGGCGCGCTTTTGATATGCCTGAACGGCGAGGCCGAGCCCCTCCCAGCCGGCGAGTCGGGGCTCGAGCGCGAGCGACTCGAAGACATCGAGCGAGAGGTCGAGCCGCTCGGATTCCTCGGCGTCGACCGTGAACCCGATCCCCGCCTCGCGCGCCTTCTCGGCGAGCGCCCGTGTCGCAGGGATGAGCTCGGCAAGACAGCGCTCCCGCTGCGCCTCCTCGTAGCGCGGGTGAAGAGCGGAGAGCTTCACCGACACGCCGGGCGCCTCGTGCACGCCACGTCCGGCCGCCTCTTTGCCGATCGCGCCGATCGCGGCAGCATAAGCGTCGAAGTAGCGCCGAGCGTCCGCGGCAGTGCGCGCGGCCTCACCAAGCATGTCGTAAGAGTGGCGGTAACCCTCGCGCTCCGCCGCGCGGGCGCGTTCGAGAGCCTCGCCGATCGTGCGGCCCATCACGAATTGGCGTCCGAGAATGCGCATCGCCGCCGTCACTGCCTGGCGCACGACAGGCTCTCCCGAGCGGGCGATGAAGCGGGTCAATGCGCCTTTGAGGTCGCGTTGGCCCGGCCCGCGCATGAGCCGGCCGGTCAGCATCAGCGCCCAGGTCGAAGCGTTGACGAAAAGCGAGTCGGAGGCGCCGAGGTGACGTTCCCATTCGACCGGCCCGATCTTGTCTCGGATCAGCTTGTCGACCGTCTCGGCGTCGGGGATGCGCAGGAGCGCCTCCGCGAGGCACATGAGTGCGATCCCCTCCTGCGTCGACAGCGCGTATTCATGTAGAAAGGCGTCGAGCCCGCCCTTGCCGAGCCGTGCCTTGCGGACCGCCAGCACGAAACCGCGCGCGCGGGACGCAATGCGGTCCAGGGCGTCCGCAGGCAACTCGGCGGCAGCGAGAATGCGCTCGACCGCCTCGGTCTCATCGATGCGGTAGGCGCGGCGAACGGCGTTTCGGAGCTGGTCTCCAGCCATCATCGGCACCGGAAGCAGAGGGCGGCCGAAGCCGGAAACTCCCTAAAGCACCCGGTCATCCGGGCGGGCCGCCGTGGAATCATGTCCACCATCGGCAGCGTACATACCAAATGGCGAAAGAGCCGTCGTCCTCGATTGCGTCGCGCCGAACGTCCCAGGCGCCGGGCGCCCCACGCCGGGGATCGCGAGGCAGCGTCAGCACGGGAATAGACGTGCGCGCCGACCGAGCCGTAGGAGCGACGGGTGCGGCACCGGCGCGCCGAATCAGCACTACGGCTCAGCCCAACTCGGCGAGCCGCTTCTTCTGACGACCGGAACGGTCGAAATTGGAAGGGTCGAGCCAGCGCTCGAAGCGGGCTTTCAGCCCCGGCCACTCCTTGTCGATGATCGAGTACCAGGCGGTGTCGCGCGAGCGGCCTCGGTAGACCACCGCCTGCCGGAAAAGCCCTTCGTACTTGAAGCCGAGCCGCTCGGCCGCAGCCCGCGACGGTGCGTTGAGGCTGTCGCACTTCCACTCGTAGCGTCGGTAGCCGAGCTCATCGAAAACGCGTCGCATCATGAGATACATGGCGTCCGTCGCCGCCGAGGAGCGCTGAAGAAGCGGCGAGAAGTTGATGTGCCCGACCTCGATGACCCCGTTCGGCGGGTCGATCCTGAGATAGCTCGCGACGCCGACGGCGTTCCCCGACTTCTTGTCGATAATGGCGTGGAAGAGCGGGTCGTCGCTCTTCGCGGCGAGCTCGAGCCAGGCGCGATACTCGCTCTCCCGCGAAAAGGGGCCGGTCGAGAGATACGTCCAGTTCCGGTTTTCGCGGTCGGCGCTCACCGCTTCCCAGAGATCCTTGCCGTGCCGCGCCGCGTCGAGCGGCTCGACACGGGCGAAGCGCCCTTCCATCGGCGATCGGGGCGGGCGCGGCCGTGGCGTCCAGCCCGGCAGGGCCTCGCCGATGGGCTGCCCCAGCTCGTTCAGCCGCGGGCTCATGCCGCGGCAGCCTCGAGCTTGGCCTCGATTGCACCCTCGATGGCGCGGAGCGCCGCTTCGGCACGGCCCGCATCAGGACCGCCGGCCTGAGCCATGTCGGGCCGCCCGCCGCCGCCTTTGCCGCCGAGCGCCGCCGCGCCGATGCGCACGAGCTCGACCGCGTCGAGCCGGGACGTGAGGTCGTTCGTGACGCCGACCACGATCGAGGCCTTGCCCTCGACCCGGCTCACAACTGCGACGACGCCGGAGCCGACCTCCTTCTTGAGATCGTCCGCGACCGCTTTCAGCTCCTTCGCCGGAACGTCGTCGAGAGCCCGGCCGGCGAACTTGACGCCGCCCACCTCCTTCGCCGTCGGAGGCGCAGCCCCACCGCCGCCGCGCGCGAGGAGACGCCTCGCTTCGGCGAGCTCCCGCTCGAGCCGGCGCCGTTCCTCGATCAGGCCGAGGACGCGCGCCGGCAGCTCGGCCGGCGTCGTGCGCGCCGCCTCGGCCGCCTTGCGAAGAGCCTCCTCCTCCTCGCGGATGAAGGCCTCGGCGGCGGCTCCGGTAACAGCCTCGATGCGGCGCACGCCCGACGCGACCGCGCTCTCCGAAACGATCTTGAAGAAACCGATGTCACCGGTGCGCCGAACGTGCGTGCCGCCGCAGAGCTCGACCGAGTAGTGGCCGCCCTTGGCGCCGGCGCCGCCCATCGCGACGACGCGAACCTCCTCGCCGTATTTCTCGCCGAAGAGCGCGAGCGCTCCGGCCTCGACCGCCTTTTCGGGCGTCATGAGACGGGTCGAGACCTCGGCGTTGGCGCGAATGCGCTCGTTCACCTCGCGCTCGATCCACGCGATGTCTTCCGCGCTCAACGCCCGCGGGTGGCTGAAGTCGAAGCGCATGCGCTCCGGGGCGACGAGCGAGCCTTTCTGGGTCACGTGCTCGCCGAGCCGATCGCGAAGCGCCTGGTGCAGGAGATGCGTCACGGAGTGGTTGGCTCGGAGCGCGAGGCGCCGCGGCACGTCGATGCGCAGCTCGACCACGTCGCCCACCTTGAGCTCGCCGTGCAGCATCTTGCCCAAATGGACGTGCAGCTCGCCCGCCTTCTTCACCGTGTCGCGGACCGCGAACTCGGCGCCCCCGGCCGAGAAGATCGCGCCAGTATCGCCCACCTGGCCGCCGCTCTCGGCGTAGAACGGGGTCTGGTTCACCACGAGCGCGGCCTCCTGACCCGCCGCGATGCTCTCGACTTCCTTGCCGTCGACCAGAAGCGCCTGGACGGTCGCCTCCGCTACGTCAGCGTCGTAGCCGAGGAACTCGGTCGCCCCGATCTTTTCGCGGAGCTCGAACCAGACGCCTTCGGTCGCGGCCTCGCCCGACCCGGCCCAGCTGCGCCGCGCTTCCTCGCGCTGCTTCGCCATCGCCGCCTCGAACGCCTCGACGGCGACTTGCCGTCCCTGGGCGCGCAGCACGTCTTGGGTGAGATCGAGCGGAAAGCCGTACGTATCGTAGAGACGGAACGCGACGTCGCCCGGCAGCTTCTCGCCGGGACCGAGGCGGGCCGTCTCCTCCTCGAGGAGCTTCAGGCCGCGTCCCAAGGTCTGCTTGAAGTTCGATTCCTCGAGCCGCAACGTCTCGGTGATGAGCGGCTCGGCGCGGACGAGCTCGGGATAGGCCGTGCCCATCTGTCGAACGAGCGCCGGCACCAGCTTCCACATCACCGGTTCCTGCGCACCCAGAATATGCGCGTGCCGCATCGCGCGCCGCATGATCCGGCGGAGCACATAGCCGCGCCCCTCCTTGGAGGGCAGTACGCCGTCCGCGATGAGAAAGGCCGAGGCTCGCAAGTGGTCGGCGATGACGCGGTGCGAGACGGCATGCGGCCCGTCGGGCGGCTGCCCGGTGGCCTCGGCGGACGCCAGAATGAGGGCACGCATCAAATCGATGTCGTAGTTGTCGGTCTTGCCCTGCATCACGGCGGTGATGCGCTCGAGCCCCATTCCGGTATCGATCGAGGGCTTCGGCAGCGGCACGCGGTCCCCGGGCGCGCGCTGCTCGAACTGCATGAAGACGAGGTTCCAGATTTCGATGAACCTGTCACCATCGGCATCGGGGCTGCCGGGCGGCCCGCCGGGAACCTTGTCGCCGTGGTCCCAGAAGATTTCCGAGCACGGACCGCAGGGGCCGGTGTCGCCCATTTGCCAGAAATTGTCCGAGGTCGGAATCCGGATGATCTTGGAGTCGGGAAGCCCTGCCACCTTTCGCCAGTAGCCCGCCGCCTCCTCGTCCTCGGCGTAGACGGTAACGAGGAGCCGGTCCTTGGCGAGCCCGAACTCCTTCGTGACGAGATTCCAGGCGAGCTCGATCGCCCGCTCCTTGAAATAATCGCCGAAGGAGAAGTTCCCCAGCATCTCGAAGAACGTATGGTGGCGGGCGGTGTAGCCGACGTTTTCGAGATCGTTGTGCTTGCCCCCGGCGCGAACGCATTTCTGGGCGGTCGCAGCCCGCACGTAGTCGCGCTTCTCGAGCCCGGTGAAGACGTTCTTGAACTGCACCATCCCCGCGTTCGTGAAGAGCAGGGTCGGGTCGTTGCGCGGCACGAGCGGGCTCGACGGCACGATCTCGTGATCGTTCTTCCGGAAATAATCGAGGAACGCGGCGCGGATGTCGTTCGCGGTCTGCATGGGACTAGGATGTAGTATGCCCCTTGAAGCCCTGTCCAGTTGGAGGGGATCGGACCATATTCCCGGCCGTGGTTTCCCCGGCAATCGAGGTCGCTGACCTCACCAAGCGCTTTGATCGAACGGTGGCCGTCGACGGGATCGGATTCACCGTTTTCCGCGGGCAGACGGCGGCTCTTTTGGGCGGAAACGGCGCGGGCAAGACCACGACGCTATCGATGCTGCTCGGGCTCCTCCTGCCGAGCGCCGGCAAAATCCGGGTTTTCGGCGAGGACATGCTTCGGCACCGCTACCGGGTGTTGCCCCGGATCAACTTCTCCTCTCCCTACGTCGACCTCCCGCACCGGTTGACGACACGGCAGAACCTGGCCGTTTACGGCAGGCTCTACGGGGTGCGGCGTCTCGAGGAAAGGATCGAGGCGCTCGCGGCCGACCTCCAGATCGGCATCTTCCTCGACCGCCCGTACGGCAAGCTCTCGGCAGGGCAGAAGACGCGGGTGGCGCTCGCCAAGGCGCTCCTCAACGAGCCCGAGCTCCTGCTTCTCGACGAGCCCACCGCTTCGCTCGATCCCGACACCGCCGACTGGGTTCGCACTTACCTCGAAACCTACCGAGCCCGGACCGGGGCCACGATCCTTCTCGCCTCGCACAACATGGCCGAGGTCGAGCGCCTCTGCTCGGAGGTGATGATGATGCGGGCGGGCCGCATCGTCGATCGCGGCCCGCCGGAAGAGCTGATTGCCCGCTACAGCCGCACGAACCTCGAAGAGGTGTTCCTCGCGATAGCGCGGCGTGAAGAAAACCTGGAGGTAGCGGAGTGACCCCTGCTCTCGGCCCCGGCCGGCTTCCTTTCACGGAGATCGCGTGACTGAACGGATCGCAGCGGAGGCGGGGTTTTCGCCCGGGCGGGTCTGGGCGATGATGCTGCGCTACCTCTACCTCCTCCGGAGTTCCTGGCCGCGGGCGTTCGAGCTCGTCTACTGGCCGACGATCCAGATGATCCTCTGGGGCTTCATGACGCAGTTCCTGCAGACGAACTCGTCTTGGATCGCGCAGGCTTTCGGCGTCCTGCTCGCGGCGGTCCTGCTCTGGGACGTCCTCTTTCGCGGCCAACTCGGGATTTCGGTCTCTTTCCTCGAGGAGATGTGGTCGCGCAATCTCGGCAGCCTATTCGTCACCCCGTTGCGCCCTTACGAGTGGATCCTCTCGCTGCTGGCGATGAGCTTCCTGCGCGTGATGATCGGCGTCGTGCCGGCTGCGTTGCTCGCAATTCCGCTCTACCACTACTCGATCTTCACCCTCGGCCTGCCGCTCCTCGCATTCTTCGTCAATCTTCTCGTCATGGGCTGGGCGCTCGGGCTCATGATCTGCGCCCTCATTTTGCGGCACGGGCTCGGGGCCGAAAGCATGGCTTGGCTCGCGATCTTCGTTCTGGCTCCGGTCAGCGGCATCTATTACCCGGTCTCGGTACTCCCCTCGTGGTTGCAGTGGGTCGCCTGGGCGCTGCCGTCCGCGCACAGTTTCGAGGGGATGCGCGGGGTCATGTTCGACGGCGTCTTCCACCTCGGGCATTTCCTCGCCGCGGCCGCGCTCAACGTCGTCTACCTCGGCGTCGGCGTGCTGACGTTCCTCTACGCGTTCCGGGTGGCGCGCGTCCGCGGCGCGCTTCTGCAAACCGGCGAGTGATCGGTCCCCGTCGCAGGTCGCGACCCGCCGCGGGAGGCGTGCCTACCGCGACATGACGGTGGCAGCGGTGCCGTCGTTGCAGACGATTGCGGCACGAAGGACAGCGACCGCGAGCGTCCCCGCGACTCCCTCGCCGGTCGGGAGCTCGAGATCGAGGAGCGGCTTGGCGCCGAGGATTTTCAGGAGCCTGCCGTGACCCGGGGCCGACGAAAGCTGCGCCGCGACGCAGTGATCGAGCCCGCGCCGATCGGCCGCGAAGACCACGGCCGCGGCCGCGGTCGCTGCGAGCCCGTCGAGGACGACCGGAACGCGCGCCAGCCGCGCCGCCATAACGGCGCCGGCGATCGCGGCGAGGTCGGGTCCCCCGACCCGGCGCAGCATTTCGAAGGGATCACCCGCGCCCCGATGGCGGGCAACCGCAGCGGTGACGGCTTCGACGAGGCCCGGCTCTGCTCCGGGGCCGAGCCAGTCGGTTGCGGTGCCGCCGAACAGGAGCGCGGCGAGACTCGCCGCGACAGCCGTGCCCCCTCCCCCGATGTCGCCGAGGACGAGAAGATCGACGCCCGGCTCGACGGCCATCATGCCGTAGGCGGCCGCGCGGGCGCATTCCTCGTCGCCCATGGCCGGGCCCTCGGCGAAGTCGGCCGTCGGGTGCTCGAGCGCCATCTCGTAGACGCGGAGATCGGCATCGATGCTGCTGCAGATCCGGTTCACCGCCGCATCGCCCGCGATGCAGCGGGAGACCCGCGTGGCAGTCTCGCCGGGATCGCCCTCGAGCCGCGTCTCGATGCCGTGGCGGGCGGCGAAGAGAGCCGTGCGCGGGTGGGTCACACGGGGCGGATACGAGGCTTGCCAGGTCGCGAGCCAGGCGGCCATTTCGGCCAGCCTGCCGAGCCTTTCACCCCGGTCGGCCGCGCGCCGCGCGGCCTCGCTCCCAGCCTCGAGATCGGGGCCGGGCAGTTCCGGCAGGATACGGCGGATCTCGTCGAGGCTGGCGGCTGGGCGGGTCATGGGCCGGTTCTCCGCCGCCCGAGCCGCGAGGTCAACCGGCCCATTGCCGCGGGCTCCGGGGTTGCACGGACGCGACCCCGCGGTTACACCCCTCTGCCGAGCCTTCAATCGCTCGTCGTTGCTCCGCCCTATGACAGAAAGAACCGTCACGACCCGCTGGTGGTGGGTCCGCCACGCCCCCGTCACGGTCAATAACGGCTGCTGTTACGGCCAGACGGACCTTCCCTGCGACGTCAGTAACCGTGCCGCGTTCGAGGGCCTCGCGGCGAAGCTGCCGCGCGACGCGGTCTGGGTGACGAGCCACCTGAAACGCACGCATCTCACCGCGGAAGGCATCATTCGTGCCGGTCTGCCCGGCCCCGACCCGATCCCCGGCCCCGACGTGATCGTCGAGCGCGACCTCGCCGAGCAGCATTTCGGGGCCTGGCAGGGCATGAAGTACACGGACATAGCCGCTCTTCAGGCGAATGCCTTCCACCGCTTCTGGCTCGCCCCGGCGGACGTGGCGCCGCCCGGCGGCGAGAGCTTTCTGGACCTTGTCGACCGCTGCACGCGCGCGATCCAGCGGCTTACCGAGGAATACGCCGGGCGCGACGTCATCGCGGTCACCCACGGCGGCACGATCCGCGCCGCGCTCGCCATGGCGCTCGGCCTCGAACCCGAAGCGGCGCTCGCGTTCAGCATCGACAATCTTTCGCTCACGAGAATCGAGCGCTTCGACGGCCCCGGCGTCGGTCACGGCTGGCGGGTCGTGACGGTAAACCAGGCGCCGGCCTGAAAAGCTTGGAACAAAGGGCGACGCAGACGATAGTCTTCATGTGCCCCGCGTCGCCCCGAAGCTCCCGCCCGACGCCGATCGCTGGGCGGATTTCCACCGCCTCCCGCCCGAAGAGCGACGGATCGTCCTGCTCCTCGACCGCGCCGACGAGCCTGCCCCCTCGGTAGCGGCCGCACTCCTCGACCGCCTCGCCGCGGCCGGCTACGCGGTCGAGCCGGGTGCACGCGAGGCCGCGGCTGTGCGCGCGCGATTGGCAGCGGGCGAGACGGAGCCGTTCTCGCGCGCCGACTACGCGGGCTACTTCGCCGCCCTCCCCCGCGAGACGCAGGAAGCGGTAAACCGGCGCTGGGGGCAGCCGGAAGCCGACCCTGCCTTTCGCCCCGGACGGCTCGACTGCGGCGCGCTGATGATTCCGGTGGCGCGTTTCGGCCGCGTCGCGATCGCGGTCCGGCGCGCAATCGAGCCCGGGCCGCCGCCGCACGGTGAGATTGCGCTCGACGCATGGACGGAGGATGGGTTCCGCGCGCACGGCATCGCACGGATCGGCGCCGACGGCACGGTCGCTTGGCGCCTTGGTGAGGTGATCGGGCGGCGGCTCTGAGTCCGATCAGGCTGGAAGTGCGGCGTAAAGAGCGAGCCAGAAGGCGAGATGGAGCGCAGCGGCGCCGGTGAAGAGCGCAAGAGCGCGGTGAAGATCGGCCGTCTCGGCGCGGGCGCGGCCATCGCCGATCCAGTCGATGCCTCGGCCGCTTCCCGGCCCAGCGAGAGCGAGATCGAGTGCACCGGCGAAGGCCGCCACCGGCAACAGCGCCGGCTGGGCGCTCGCGTTTCGAAGCTGCCGCCGGAGTGCAGCGAAGGACCGCAAGCCGCCGGCGCTCGCCACGCTCGTCGCGGCGGCCAGCAAGGCCCCGAGAGCCGCGGGAACGGCGAGGCTCGCCCGAAAGAGCATCGCGGCGGCGCTTCCGAACGCGACGTAGCGCTCCTCGGAGACGCGGAGGCGCGCAGCCACGCGCGCGAGCGCTACGTAGGAGAAGAGCCCTGCGAGGCCGAAGAGCACGTACCAGAACGCGGGGGCGACGAGCCGCGTCACGTATCGCTCGGCGAGCTCCTCGGTCGTCGCCCGGACGATCCCGTGAAGATCAAGGGCCGACGGGTCCCGGCCCGCGAACGGCAGTGCGGCGCGCCGCCCGCCTCCAAGCCCCTCCCTCGCGAGCGCGTCGGCCACCCGGGTAGCTGCCTCGAAGGTGCCGCGCTGCTCGACAAGAGCGGCGACGACGACGAGCTCGACCGCCCAGCCGAAACGCGGCAGCGCCAGAAAACCGCCGACGAGGGCGCCGAGCGCAGCGACAGGGACGAGAATCAGCACGACCGCGACGAACCCGCGCTCGCGGCGCGCGCGCTCGCTCCGGTTCTCCCGATTGAGGCGCCGGTCGAGCCAGTCGACCGCACCGTCGATCGCGCGGAACGGATGGCGCAGCACGTGCAGTACCGGCGGCATGGCGGCGAGCCACAGCTCCAGCGCGAGCGCGCCGGCGAGAATCAGCAGCGTCGTCGCGCCGTTCTGAAGCATCGCGCGGGAGAATCGTGGATCGATTGCGCTGCTGCAAGCGGACCGCGGCAGTGAGCCCCCTGTTCGACTCCTATCTCGTCGTGGACTGGAGCGCCGCCGCCGTGCCGCGGCGCGGCGCCGACAGCATCTGGTTCGCGCTCGTCGATGGCGGGCGCGTCGCTCTGATCGCAAATCCGGCGACCCGGCACGAAGCCGAAGCGGCGCTCGTCCGGTGTCTTGCCGCGGAGCGGCGCGCAGGGCGGCGGGTCCTCGTGGGGTTCGATTTCCCGTTCGGCTATGCCGAAGGCTTCGCGCGACGGCTGGGACACAGCGACTGGCGCGGCGTCTGGGACGAGCTCGCGAAGCTCCTCGAAGATCGCGCCGACAACTGGAATAACCGTTTCGCGGTCGCCGCGAGGCTCAACGCACGCGTCTCCGGAACCCCCTACCCGTTCTGGGGCTGCCCTCGCGGCAGCGTGTGCGCGACGCTCGCGAAGACGCGGCCCTCCTATCCGAGCGACGGGCTCGCCGAGCGCCGACTCGGCGAACGGCGAATGGTCGGCCCGCAGCCCGCGTGGAAGCTCGCCGGAGTCGGCGCCGCGGGCAGCCAGGCGCTGACCGGAATCCCGGTCGTGCTGCGCCTTAGACAGCGCTTTCCCGAGGCGAGGATCTGGCCCTTCGAGACCGGGCTGGGCATAGGCCAGAGGCCGGCACCCATCGTCTTCGCCGAGGTCTATCCCTCGCTCCTCCGCCCCGAGTCGCGTCCCGGCGAACCGAAGGACGCTGGCCAGGTCCGGGCGCTCGCGCGATACTTCGCGAGGCTCGACTCGGCCGGTATGCTCGGGCCGATGTTCGCAGGCGATCCCGCGCTGACGCCGGCCGAGCGCCGCGCGGTCGAGCGCGAGGAGAGTTGGGTGCTCGGCCTCGTCGATCATGCCCGCCGGGCGCGGCCCTGGTGAGGCGCCCTTTACCCGCGCCCGTGGTGTCTGTATGACCCCCTCGCGACGATGCCGGCTTAGCTCAGTGGTAGAGCAACCGCCTTGTAAGCGGTAGGTCGTCGGTTCAAATCCGACAGCCGGCACCAACAGCGCTCGTCGGCACCGACAGCGCCGGCCTCCCTTTAGCAGCACGCTTACTCGAAGACGGCGAGCACCGGCTGGTGGTCGGAAGCGTCCGTCTCTGTGTCGACGCGGATCCCGACGAGGAGCTGCGCGAGATCGTCGCTCAGGAACACATAGTCGCGCGCGTTCGGCCCGTCTTTCCACTGCTCGCGATCGTGCACGCCGCAGGTCGGATCGTGCGGACGCTCGCCGTGGAGCACCCGCCACGCGTCCTTGAAGGTCTTGGCCAAGGCCGCGTATTCGGGCCAGTCCGGCTCGAAGTTGAAATCGCCGCAGAGCGCGGTCGTCGCCGGACGCGGCAGCGTCTCGTAGGGTCCTGCCTCGGGCCCGCGCGCCTCGGCGAGCCTGGCGCGCGCGGCAACGTCCTCCTCGATGCGCGCGAGGGCCTCGACCTGCGCCGCCCGGTGCGTTGCCGAGTAGAACTCTAGATGCGTCGAGATGACCCGAACCGGCCCGAACGGCGCCGCGACAACGGCTTCGAGCGCCTGTCGCTGCATCGTCTTAACGCCGGGTTCGGGCGGGCGCGGGAGCAGATGGTTGACGACCTGCAGAACCGGGAAGCGCGAGAGCACGACGTTGCCGAAGGCGCGACCGCTCGCCGGCGCATCGATCGCGGGCCGAAAGACCACCGTAAACCCCGGGAAAAGCCGCGCGAGCTCGGCCGGCTGGTCACCGGCGCCGAGAACCTCGTAATCGACCCCGATCTCCTGGAAGCAGAGCACGTCCGGGTCGTCCATCGCACGGGCGAC
>JADGGZ010000057.1 GCA_019689675.1 Rhodospirillales bacterium
GCGCAGTCATAAAACATGGCACCCTGCGAGGAAGTGGACGGTGCAGGCAGGCGGCCCCTCACCCCGCATGCCGCGAAAACGATATCAAACTTACGGTTGTGCGGAACTACGTCCCAAGGCCTTCCGATTGCAAAGCGGCGGGTGGGGGTGGACAATTTTTCGTGATGAGCGATCCCTCGAAGGGAATCGGGGCGGCCGCACCGGAAGGGTGGGAGCGAGGGCAGGCCTTCCCGAGCTCCTCGCCCTTGCCGCGGCCGTGGGCAGCGGTCTCGTCGCGGGCGTCTTCTTCGCTTTCTCGGCCTTCGTGATGAGGGCGCTCGTCCGGCTCCCGGCTCCTCAGGGGATCGCGGCGATGCAGGCGATCAACGTCGTCGTGATCAACCCCATGTTTCTCGGCGCTTTTTTCGGAACCGCCGCACTCGCTCTCATCCTGACGGCGGTTCCGCTGCTGCGCTGGGAGGAGCCGGGCGCCTTCTGGCTTCTCGCGGCAGGCGTCCTCTACCTCGCCGGGAGCCTTCTCGTGACCGTCGTCTGCAACGTGCCGCGCAACAAGGCGCTGGCGGCGCTCGCCCCGGACGCCCCCGAGGGCGCGGCGCTCTGGCGGGGCTACGTCAGGGAGTGGACGGCCTGGAACCACATGCGCTCCGCCGCGGCGCTCGCCGCCTCCGCCGCGTTCTCCATTCGCGCTGCTCGTCTCGGGCAAGCCGGCGTGGAAGGCTCTTGTGTTCCCTCTATGTTCCATGTAGCGTTTCGGGGTGCTTTCCGCGCGAGGGAAGCGCCGCGCTCTTGGACATTGTGAAAAGAACGGAGCCGCTTCGCGGCCGACGCCCTACGGGCAGGCTTGCGGGAGGCGACTGTAAATGGCCTGTTCTTTACAGTCTCGGCAGCAAAATACAGGGCGCGGGGTCGGCACCGCGCGCCGCCGAGCGGGGGGACGGTCCCTCCTGTAAATCCCCTGTAAATTCAGGCGAGGCGGTCGTTCGCGGGCGCCCGTCCTCGCGGCCGGGCCACCTGGCGGCGGGCGAATCCGCCGCCGTGACCGGCCCCTGCGCTTGATGCAGCCTCACGGCTGCGGTACTGACCCGGGCAGATGTCCGATCTCTTTCGCGAAATCGAAGACGAACTGCGTCGCGACCGGCTCGAGCAGCTCTGGAAGCGCTACGGGAGCTGGGTCATCGCGGCGGCGGTCCTGCTCGTGGCCGCAACGGCAGGATTCACGTTCTGGCGCGAATACGAGCTGAAGCAGCGTCAAGCCGAGGGTGTCGCCTATGCCGAGGCGCTCGCGCTCGCTCATGGCGGCAAGCCCAAGGAGGCGATCGAGGCCCTCTCGCGGCTCGGCGCGGGGGCGAGCAATGGCCACGGTCTCCTCGCCCGCTTCGAGATCGCCGGGCTCGAGGCGCGGTCCGGCAACAAGCAGGCCGCGATCGCGGCCTACGAGGCAATCGCGGAGGACGGTGCGGTCGACCGGACCTATCGGGACCTCGCTGCCGTGCTGGCGGCGCTCGGCGGGGTCGATGCCGGCGATCCTGCGCGGATCATCGCGCGGCTGCAGCCGATCGCGACGGGCGACGGGCCGTGGCGGGCGAGCGCGCTGGAGGTGACGGCGCTCGCCCAGCTCAGAAGCGGTGACAAGGGCGCCGCGCTCGAGACTTACAAGCGCCTGGCGGACGACCTCGCCGCGCCGGCGCTCATGCGTGCGCGCGCGGCCGAGATGGTTCAGGCCCTCGGCGCGGGATGAAGCGACTCCTCCCGGCGCTTCTCGCGGCCTCCATGCTGCTCGGCGGCTGCGACATGTTCAGCAGCAAGCCGAAGGTGAAGCTTTCCGGCGAGCGCCTCTCGGTTCTCTCGCTCGAGCGGCGGCTCGAGCCCGATCCCGGGCTCCAGCAGCTCGAGGTGCGGCTGCCGCGGCCGATGGCGAACTCCGACTGGCCGCAGGCGGGCGGGTATCCCAACCATGCCCTGCACCATCTCGAGCTCGCCGATTCGCCGACCGAGGTCTGGCGCGTTTCGGTCGGCGAGGGCGCCGGCCGGCGCTCCCGGATCGTGGCGCCGCCGATCGTCTTCGGCGGCCTTATCTACGCGATGGATGGCATCGGCAACGTGCGCGCCTTCGAGGCGGCGACCGGACGGCGCGTCTGGGAGTTCGAGACCAAGCCCGAGAAGGAGCGGGGCGAAGCTTTCGGAGGTGGCATCGCCTTCGCCGACGACAAGATCTTCATCGCGACCGGCTATGCCGAGGTGATCGCGGTCGACGCGAAGGAGGGCCGGGAGATCTGGCGCCAGCGTCTGCCGGCGCCGGCGCACGCGCCGCCGACGGCTGCCGACGGGCGCGTCTTCGCCGTCACCATCGACAATCAGCTCGAAGTGCTGGCGGCCGACGACGGAAGGCGGCTTTGGAACAATGCCGCGGCGAGCGAGCCTGCGGGACTCCTCGGCGGCGCCTCGCCGGCGGTGGAGGGCGACGTCGTGGTGGCGGCCTACTCCTCGGGCGATCTCCTCGCCTTCCGGGTCGAGAACGGCCGGCCGCTCTGGAGCGAGAACCTCGCCGCCACCCGCCGCGTCGATGCGCTCTCCACGCTGACCGACATTCGCGGCCGCCCCGTCATCGACCGCGGACGCGTCTACGCGGTCAGCCATTCCGGCCGCATGGCCGCGATCGATCTCAGGACCGGCAGCCGGGTCTGGGAGCAGGAGATCGGCGGAACCGACATGCCGTGGGTGGCCGGCGACTACATCTACGTGCTGTCGAACGACGCCGAGGTGGTGTGCCTGACGCGCTTCGACGGCCGGGTGCGTTGGGTGTTCGAGCTGCCGCGCTACGAGAACGCCGACCGGAAGCGGGGGCCCTTGCGCTGGTCGGGCCCTGTTCTCGCCGGCGACCGGCTCATCGTCGTCGCCTCGAACGGAGAGGCGATCTCGCTCTCGCCCTATACGGGCGACGCGCTCGGCCGCATCGAGTTGCCGAGCGGCGTCTACATCGCTCCCATCATCGCCGACAAGACCCTTTACGTTCTGACCGACGACGCCGATCTCATCGCGCTCAGATGAGCTTCACGGTCGCGATCGTCGGACGGCCCAACGTCGGAAAGTCGACGCTGTTCAACCGTCTCGTGGGACAGCGCATCGCGCTCGTCGACGACACGCCCGGCGTCACCCGCGACCGGCGGGAGGGCGAGGCTCGCCTTGCCGGCCTGCGCTTCAAGGTGATCGACACGGCGGGGCTCGAGGACGACCGGGGACCGGGGCTCGAGGCGCGCATGCGGCGCCAGACGGAGCAGGCGCTCGCCGCCGCCGACGTCGCGCTCTTCCTCATCGACGCGCGCGCCGGCGTGACGCCGCTCGACGCGCATTTCGCCGCCTGGCTGAGGCGCGGCAAGACGCCGGTTCTCCTCGTCGCCAACAAGAGCGAGGGGAAGGCCGGGGACGCCGGCGCGATGGAGGCGTTCTCGCTCGGCCTCGGCGAGCCGATCGCGATCTCTGCCGAGCACGGCGAAGGTCTCGCCGAGCTGCACGATGCGCTCCTCCCTTACGCCGAGGCGGCGGGCGCCGCCGCGGAGGAGGCCGAGGCCGGGCGCGAGAAGCCGCTGCAGCTCGCGATCGTCGGACGGCCGAATGTCGGCAAGTCGACGCTCGCCAACCGGCTTCTCGGGGAGGAACGCCTCCTCACCGGGCCCGAAGCCGGCATCACGCGCGACGCGATCGCGGTCGACTGGTCCTGGCAGGGCCGCCCTGTCCGCCTCGTCGACACGGCGGGGCTGCGGCGCAAGGCGCATGTCGAGGAGAAGCTCGAAAAGCTCTCGACCGCCGACACGCTGCGCGCGATCCGCTTCGCCGAGGTCGTGGTTCTCGTGCTCGACGCGACGCTGGGGCTCGAGAAGCAGGACCTCACGATCGCCCGCATGGTCGAGGACGAGGGGCGCGCCCTGGTGCTCGCCGCGAGCAAGTGGGACCTCGTCGAAGACAAGGCGGCGGCGCTGCGGCGCCTCGAGGACCGCGTCAAGACGTCGCTGACTCAGCTCGAGGGCGTGCCGCTCGTGACGGTGTCGGGCGCGACGGGGCAGGGGCTCGAGAAGCTGATGGCGGCGGTGTTCCGCATCCATGCCCTCTGGAACAAGCGTCTGCCGACGCCGGTCCTCAACGACTGGCTCGTCGGCGTGCAGGAGCGGCACCCGCCGCCTCTCGTCGCCGGGCGGCGGCTCAAGCTGCGCTACATGACGCAGGCGAACATCCGCCCGCCGACCTTCGCGCTTTTCACCTCGAAGCCGAGCGAGCTGCCGGAGTCCTATCGCCGCTATCTCGTGAACCTGCTGCGCCGCGACTTCGATCTTCCGGGCGTGCCGATCCGCATGATGCTCCGCAAGACGGGCAAGAATCCTTACGTGGAAGCCTAGAGCCGGCGGAGCTCGGTGCCGTCGGCCGCGAGTCGGAGCGCGCCGAGCTGGAGCACGCGTATCTCGGGCACAGGCGACAGCACTCGGATCGAGTTCTCGTCGGCTTCGAGCACGAGCGAGAGGCCGCGGCAGATCCCGGCGCTGTCGAGCGCGCCGCAGAGGAGCCCCGCCGGGTGCTCGGGAAGATCGCGTCGCTGCAGCACGACCGTCCGGCGGTCGAGGTGTCGCTCGGTGGCGCCGGCGAAATGAGCCGCGAACGCCGCCCGCCGCGCAGCAGCGCGCTCGCTGTCGGTTCGTCTTCGCGCCCGCGGCGCCGGGGCGAGACGGACGATCGGCAGATGCGCGAGCGGGGCGAGGACCGGCGCGAGCTCGCCGCCGCGCTCGATGGCGACGATGTGGTCGGGGAGTACCGCCTCTGCCTTCTGCGCCTTCAGCATCGCGCCGGCGCTTTCGATGAAGCCGCTCGTGTCGACGACGAGCGGCTCGGCATGGGCGGCGAGCCGTGCGACGCCGACGAGGAGCGGCAGAAAATGTCTCGATGGGCTGGTCGCGCCGACGAAATGCAGCGCGGCGAGGCTCGCATCCCTTCGCCCGAGCGTCACCGTCCCCGGCGGCCCGACGGTCTTCTGGCCGAGATCGGTGTCGAGGAGCGCCGCGCCGAGGCGCTCTGCGAGAAATCTGCAGAACGTGCTCTTGCCGACATCCGAGGCGCCCAGCACGAGCACGCGCCGCGCGCCCTCGAGGCGGTGAACCGCCTCCAGCCACGCGGGAGGAATCGCCGACGCGGAGTCGCTCATAATCACCCTCGATAACTGCAATAAGATTTATTTCTTTGTTTGCAGGCGCTTTCCCGACTTAGGCTCTCGCTCATGGGAGGAAGAAGAATCGAGAGCCGATCGGATGAGGCAAAAAGCCTGCCGATCCTGGTCGTCGAGAGCGGCGACTCGCCGGCTGCAGGGTTCGCGGCCGCTCTCCTCGCGGATTTCGGAGCCGAGACGATCGTCGTGGAGCCGCGCGGCGGTTCCGGACTGCGGCGGCTCGGCGGTCCCGAGGTGCGTGCGGTCTGGTGGCCGATCCTCGCCCGCAACAAGCGCTCTCTCGCGCTCGATCTCGAAGCCCC
Organism: Rhodospirillales bacterium; assembly: GCA_019689675.1. Taxonomy (GTDB): domain Bacteria; phylum Pseudomonadota; class Alphaproteobacteria; order ATCC43930; family CGMCC-115725; genus JADGGZ01. The sequence goes on from JADGGZ010000057.1 coordinate 5,512, forward strand.
GGAGGCACTCCCCGTTGCCGAGGCGCTCCTGAAGCGCGCGGACATCGTCTTTCTCGACGAGTCGGCCGCCGGTCGGGCGCTGCGTCGGATCGCCGGCGAAGTCGGACACGCGGCGCAGGTGATGCGCATCTTTGCGCCCGGCGAGGATCGCCCCGACCTCTGGCGCGACGGCAAGTCCGCCGCCCTTGCCGGGTGCGCGACCGGCGTCGTGGCGCTCACCGGAATGCCCGACGGACCTCCGATCCAGGCCGAGTTCCCGCTCGCCGACAACACTTCCGGCATTCTCGCGGCCGCTCTGGCGCTCGTCGAGCTGCGCCGCGCGAGGCTGACGGGCGCGGCGCCGCGCGCGCTCGAGCTCGGGCTCCACGAGGCGCTGCAGCGCATGAACGAGTGGCAGCTCGTCGTCGCCGGCGCCCAAGGCCGGGCCGAGCCGCGAAACGGCAATCGGTTTCCGATGAACTCCAACATCGGCAACATCTTCCGGACGCGCGACGGCAAGCTTCTCACCGTATCGGCGGCGACGCCCTCCGTCGCGGACCGGCTTCTCGGAATGATCGGTGGCGAAAAGCTGCAGCAGGATCCGCGGTTCCGCACGCCGGCGGACCGGCGCGTCAACATGGACGCGCTCGACGAGATCATCGCGGCATGGATGGCCGAGCACGATGCCGCTGAGGCGATGCGGCTCGTGCGCGAGCACGACGTCGTCGTAGGACCCATCTACGATGCGGACGACATTCGCAAGGATCCGCATATCGCCGCCCGTGGCGACATCGTCCGCGTGGCGGACGGAAAGGGCGGCTCGATCGCGATGCCGGCGCCGCTTCCAAAGATCGACTCGGCTCCGGGCCGCGTTCGGAGCATCGGCCCGGCGCCGGGCGAGGGCTCGCGGGCGATTCTGCAGGAACTCGGATTCACCGGTGTCGAGCTCGAGGAGTTGAAGCAAAAGGGCGTCCTCTGGGCGCTCGACTGATCAAAGCCGGCACGACCGGCGGGTACATACGAAAGAAGGCGGAGGGAACGATGAGAAGAACTTCGATCATTGCAGGAAAACTCGCGCTCGCGGCGCTCTGTGCGGCCGCGGCGATGGGGGCGGGCGTGGCGCGCGCGGACGATGCGCCGAGCTCGCTCGTCATCATGGGCCGAGGCTCGGCCGGGAGCACCAGCGATCTCGCCTTCACCGTCATGGAAGAGGCGATCAAGCGTGCCTTCCCGGGCAAGTCGGTGCAGGTTCGACGGCTGCCCGGCACCGCGTCGGCGGTGCCGCCGCGGATCGAAAGCGGCGAGGCGCAGATCGGGCACGGCGTCGGCGAGAGCGTCGTCGACGCCTGGAACGCGCAGCGCACCTTCGCGAACCGGCCGAAGATGCGCAACGCGCGCTATCTCGGCGCCTATCTCGGCTTCCTGGTGCGGCCCTCGGCGAGCCCCACGATGGTTGTCGCGGCGGACTCCCCCATCAAGGACTGGGCGGACCTCAAGGACAAGCGGATCGCCGTCGGCCCGCGCGATAGCCTCACCTCGACGATGGTGAACGTCGCTCTGAAGGGAGTGGGTCTTTCTTACGACGCGATCAAGCAGAACGGCGGCCTCGTGGCGACGGGCGACTGGAACCAGCAGATGGACATGCTCGGCGACGGTCAGGTCGATGCGGTGTTCATCACCGCCGACCATCCCTCGCCGATGATCACCCAGTTCGCCGCGACCCATGCCGCGCGGCTCGTTTCCATGAACGACAGCGTTCTGAAGGCGCTGATGGACAACTATCCGACCTTCAGCCGCAACGTGCTGCCTGCCGGCGTCTACGAGTGGCAGAAGAACGAGGTCGTCGGAGTTCAGCTCTCGCTCGGCTACGTCGTTCACAAGGACCTGCCCGACAACGTCGTCTACCAGATCTGCAAGCAGCTCTACTGGCCGGAGAACGCCAAGATCTGGGGCGAGGTCGTACCGAGCTGGAAGGGCGCCGAAAAGCTCGCCGACCGGGCCGCGCAGACCGTCTTCATTCCGCTCCATCCCGGCGCGAAGCGCTGCTTCGACGAGGCGAAGATTCCGATCAAGACGATTGCGGCCGGTAGCGACACGCCCTGATACGGCGGATGAACCCGGCTTCCGCGCCCGGCGCCCGATGACGCAAGACCGCAGTGCCGCACCGACGGCCTCTCTCGTCCTCGAAGAGGACGCGGCGAGGCCGCTGCGCGACGTCGTTCGCGCCGGCACTGCGGTTCAGCGCACGATCGCCGCGGCGATCATCTTCCTCAGCATGTTCCTCGGCGTGCTGATGATCTACACGGCGGCAGCCGGCACGATCACCGCCTATCTCCAGCGGATCGCGTTCGTCTGGGGCATCGTCTCCATCGGGCTTCTTGTTCGATCCGCCCGCGGCGTACCTTGGCAGAGGCGGAGCTGGGCGAGCCTCGCGCCGGACGCAGCGGTCGTGCTCGTGCTGCTTGCCGGCATGATCCACGTCTTCGCCGACTATGATGAATTCGCCCTCCGGATCGGCTTTCCGCTGCCCAGCGATCTCGCCTACGGGATCGTCTACATCCTCGCCACGCTCGAGGTGACGAGGCGCTTCATCGGCTGGCCGATGCTCCTCATCAGCGGCGTCTTCGGTATCCAGGCGCTTTTCGGCGAGTACTTCCCCGGCTTCTTCCGCGCCCCCGACGTGCGCTGGGAGACTTTCGTCGAGATCCTCTTCATGCAGGACCAGGGAATCTTCGGCCCGACGACCGGGGTCGCCGCCACTTATCTCATGCTGTTCCTCATCTTCGGCGCCGTTCTGGTGCGCACGAACGGCATCGTCTTCTTCGAGAAGCTGTCGCTCGCGCTGCTCGGACGGCGCGCCGGCGGGCCGGCGCATGTCTCGATCCTCTCGAGCGCGCTCCAGGGCACCACCTCCGGCAGCGTCGTCGGCAATGTCGTCGGGATCGGCAACGTCACGATCCCGCTGATGATCCGTACCGGGTTCTCGCGGCCGACCGCCGGCGCGATCGAGGCGGTCGCATCTTCGGGCGCGCAGATCATGCCCCCCGTGATGGGCTCGGCCGCCTTCCTCATGGCCGGCTTTCTCGGTGTCGGCTACTGGACGATCGCGGTCGCAGCGATCATCCCCGCCCTCATCTACTTCATCGCCATCCACACGCAGGTCGCGTTGCGGACCGGGCTCATGGGGCTCGAAGGGTCGACCGAAAATCTCCCGACCGTCATGGACGCGATGCGCTCGGGCGGCCATCTCATGCTGGCGCTGGGGGCGCTCATTCTCCCGTTCTTCACCGGGGCGTCGCCGCAGCGCGCGGCGCTCATCGGTCTCGGCACCCTATTCGTGGTCTCGCTTCTCCACCGCTCGACCCGGATCGAGATGACGGGCTATCTCGCCGCGATCGTCGAGGCGATGGCGAACAACGTCGCCGTCGGCGCCGCCGTCACCACGGCCGGAATCCTGATGGGCACGCTCTGGGTCTCGGGCGCCGGAAATCTGCTGGCGGACTTCGTGATCTACGCGGCGCAAGGCCATCTCTTCGTCGCTCTCGTCCTCACCGCCGTGATCGCGCTCATTCTCGGCATGGGACTGCCGACGCCGGCGGTCTATCTCACGGTAGCCGTGCTGATCGTGCCGGCGCTCGTCCGAATGGGGGCGCCCGAGCTCGCCAGCCACATGTTCGCCTTCTATTTCGGCATCCTCGCGAACGTGACCCCGCCGGTCGCTCTCGCAGCCTACGCCGCCGCGAGCATCGCGGGCGCCGACCTCAACCGGACCGGCTTCGAGGCGCTGAAGCTTGCGATCGCCGGGTTCGTGGTGCCGTTCATCTTCGTCTACGACCCCGCGCTCCTCATGTCCGGCTCTTGGACCGCGATCGCCGTCGTTTCCGCGACGACTTTAGCGGCGGTGTTTGCGCTCGCGGCGTGCGTCGAGGGATGGTTCGGCAGGAAGCTGTCATGGAGCGCACGCGTTCTCTTGCTGGGCGCCGCCGTATGCCTTGCCTGGAACGATTGGACCCTGCAGCTCACTGGTGCGGCACTTGCATCCGCGGTACTGGTCACGGCGGTGCTGCGCGCCCGGACCGGGGCGCATCTCGCGCGGCCGGCGGAGTAGGCGATGGCGAGCGGGCGAAACCTCCTCCTGTGGCTCGGCGTCGCTCTCATCGTGGCGGGGCTCTGGTATTTCGTTGCACGGGTCCGGCTGCATCTGATCGATCCGCTCGCCTTCATCGCCTGGATCGCCGGCGCGGCGGCCGCTCTCACCGCACTCTTCTGGTGGGGGCTCGCGGGCGGAAGCGACGACGACACGAATTCCGGGAGTTCTTAGGAGAAGAGCGTCATGTGGCCGCTTCATTCGATGCTGTTCATTCCCGCGCACAAGCTCGACTGGGTGCGGAAAGTCGAGCGCTTCGCGCCGGATTCGGTGGTGCTCGATCTCGAGGACGCGGTGCCGCCGCCGCTGAAGCAGGAGGCCCGCGCGACCGCGCGCGAAGGCATCGGGCTTCTCGAGAAGGCCGGCATTCCCGCCTTCGTGCGCATCAACGCGTGGGGCGAAGGCGCTCACGACGACGTGCTCGCCGTCGCGACCAAGGGCTTCAGCGGCGTGATGCTGCCCAAGGCGAACGACGTCGGGCAGATCCGCGAGCTCGATGCGACGCTCTCCTACGCCGAAGGCGCTGCCGGGCTGCCCTATCGCTCGGTCGCGATCATGCCGCTGCCCGAGACCGCGCAAGGCCTCGCCGATGCGCGCCATCTCGCTGCTGCGAGCCCGCGCTGCCGAGGCGTCATCGGCGTCGTCGGGGGACCCGTCGCGGGCGATGTCGCACGCGCCGTGGGGTACCGGCCGACTCTCGAGGGCACCGAGCAGCTCTATCTCGCCTCGAAGCTCGTGCTCGACAGCAGAGCCGGAGGCGCGCCCTACCCGATGGCGAGCCTCATCGGCACGGCGCTCCAGGATCTCGATGCCGTACGGCGCCTCGCGACCCGGGCGAAGGGGCTCGGCTACTCCGGCGCGGTGCTGATCCATCCGAGCCATGTGAAGGTCGCGAACGAGGTCTTCGCCCCGACGCCGGAGGAGGTCGAGTACTTCGCTGGCCTCCTCGAGGCGATGCGGGAAGGCGAGCGGCGCGGCGACGGCGCGGTGCGGTACAGAGGAATGATGGTGGATTACGCCATGCTGCCGCATGCCGAGGCCGTGCTGCGCGAAGCCGAGCGGCGGAAGATCGTTCCCGCGGGGCGGAGCGCATGAACGGCCGTCGCCCGCTCGAAGGGCTTCGGGTCGTCGAAGCCGGAATCGCGCTCGCAGGGCCGTTCGCCGGCAGTCTCCTCGCCGAGCTCGGCGCGGAGGTGATCAAGGTCGAACGGCCCGGCGGCGGCGATCCGATGCGCCTCATGGGGCCGCGCGTCAACGACGTCGCCCTCTGGTGGGGCGTCGCCGCGCGGGCGAAGCGGTCGGTCGAGCTCGATTTCAAGAAGCCGGAGGAGAAGGCGGCTTTCGTCGAGCTCGTGCGCAACGCCGACGTTCTGGTCGAGAACTACCGGCCGGGAGTCCTCGACCGCCTCGGTCTCGGCTGGGACGAGCTGCGCAAGGTGAACCCGCGGCTCGTGATGCTCAGCATTTCGGGCTTCGGGCAGACCGGGCCCGACTCCGGCCGCCCGGGCTTCGGCAAGATCGCCGAGGCATTGAGCGGCATCGTGAGCCTCACGGGCAAGCCCGGCGAGGTGCCGATCCACATCGGCTTCAGCCTCGCCGACACCTCGGCCGGGCTCATGGGCTTCTTCGGAATCGCGCTCGCGCTCTTCCGTCGTGACGTGGTCGGAGCCGGGGGCGCTCATATCGATCTCGCGCTTTTCGAGCCTCTCTTCCGCATGGCCGAATGCCAGCTCGCCCTCGCCGAGCGTCTCGGCCGCGCCCCGGAGCGCGAAGGCAGCAACAATCCCTACGGCTGGGGCGCGTCAGGGGGCGTGGGGCGGCAGTTGCCGCTCGCCTGTGCCGACGGGCGCTGGATCATGATCGCGCTCGACAGCATCGGCGCTGAGGGCGGCGCCGCGCCCGAGCAGTGGGCCGTGCAGCAGATCGAGGGGCTGGGCAGCAGGGCGGCGCTCGACAGGCTGGCCGAGCTTGGCGTCGAGGCGGTACTTGTCCACGACGGCGCGACCCTCAGCGAAACGGAGTATTTCCGGACGCGCGGCGACGTCGTGACCGCGACGGCGCCCCATGTGGGCCAGGTGATCGTTCCGGGGGAGGTGCCGAAGGCCTATCGCGAGCCTCCGCTGCCTGCGTTCCGCAACGTCCGGCCGGGCGAGGATCAGGCGCTCGTCCGCGGCCGAGGGTGAGCGCGTCTCAGTTGCCGGCAGCCCGAAGGAGACGCAGCTTCTCGTAGGCTTCCGCGACCGGCCCGAGATTGGTGCGGCGGTCGACCCGGGCGGGTCCGCCCTCGTTCGTCATGGCGAGGTCGAGCGCGCGGACCAGGGCCTCGGCGACCGGCAGGTTGCGTTGCGCGCAGGCAAGCTCGAATGCGGCCAGTATCCGATCCGAAAGACGGCGTTCGGGCATGACCTGCGACCATCGCCCGGAAACGACGAATTTTCGGTTAAGCCGTTAGGTTTTGTAAGCCGGACATTGGTCGCGCTTTCTGGTACCTGACGACGTGCCCAGGCGAGACGGTCGCGCGTCGTTCTCCGGGGCTGCCCCGCTCGGGACTGTGCAACCAGGTCTCGGTTCGCACGGCACTGCTTGCGATCACCCAGCGCGAGCCAGCGGCCTGTCGTGCGGCGGCTCGAGCGACAGGCGAATGTCATCGAACATCAAGCGTACGGCGTAGGCGCCACGCCTTTCCACGATGTCGGACACGGGTCGCGCAAAGGCGGCTGCGGCCTGGACGATGTCGCTAAGGGAGGCTGCCTGCCGGGCGTGCTTGCAGAAGCCGAGGGGTAGAAATGCTTCTGGCGCGGAGCGGCGGCATCGATTTTGCCGTGAGCCAGCGCCACCTTGACGGCGGGGCGAAAACGCTCCCTAAGAGAAACTCTAGTGAACACACTCCGCGGGGCCGATCGGCGCTCGAATTTCTGCTAACCGATGCTGCACGCAAGCCTTCTTCGGCGGCAACACGTGTATAGCTTTGGCCGCCGCCGGCTATCCGGTTAGGTTGCCGGTGGCCCTTCGGTCAGAGAAAGCGAGACCCATGACGGACCTCCTATCCACCGCCGACGTGATGCTCGATCTTCAGGTTCCGAGCCGGCGCAGCCTTCTCGAGGTCCTTTCGGAGGAGGCGGCCAATCGGCTCGGGCATCCCCGGCAGGCGATCCTCGAGGCGCTCGAGGCGCGGGAGCAGCTCGGCTCGACCGCCCTGCGCGACGGCGTCGCGCTCCCGCACGCGCATGTCGAGGGGTTGCCGCGGCCGATCGTATTGTTCGCGCGTCTGCGTCAGCCGATCTATTTCGATCCTGCCGACGACGAGCCGATCGATCTCGTGTTCCTGGTTCTCTGGCCGGCCAGCGACAAGAAGGGACTTCTGCCCGCAATGGGCGAGATCTGCGCCGGGCTTCGCGACCCGCAGGTGCTCCGGCGATTGCGACACGTCACGACCGGGGAGGAGACGGTCAAGGTGCTCGCAGGCATGCGCAAGCACGGCACGGGCGAGCCGGATCAGTAGGAATGAGCGGGGCGACGATCGACAGTCTGCTGCTTCTCGGCGCGGTCGTTCTTCCGTTCATCGGCGCGCTCGCGGCCGGGCTTCTGCCGACGCACGCGCGGAATGCTGCGGCGTGGCTCGCCGGGGCGGTGTCGCTCGGCGCCTTTCTTCTTCTCTGCACCGTCTATCAGGCGGTGACCGCCGGCGGGGTGGTCCGTCTCGAGCTCGAATGGATGCCCTCGCTCGGCCTCGCCTTCGTCCTTCGCGCCGACGGGCTCGCCACCGTGTTCGGTGGCCTCGTGACGGGCATGGGAGCCCTCGTGGTCCTTTACGCGCGCTATTACATGGCCGCGGAAGATCCGGTGCCGCGTTTCTTCGCGTTCCTGCTCGCCTTCATGGGCTCGATGCTGGGGATCGTGGTGTCGGGGAACTTGGTGCAAATCGCCTTCTTCTGGGAGCTCACCAGCCTTTTCTCCTTTCTGCTGATCGCGTACCGGCATCACATCGCAGCCGCCCGCGATGGCGCCCGCATGGCGCTGACCGTAACGGCCGCCGGTGGATTGGCGCTCTTTTCCGGCTTCCTCGTCCTCGGTCATATCGCGGGCGGATTCGACCTCGACGTGGTGCTCGGGGCGGGCAGCCAGATACATGCGCATCCGCTCTATCCCGTAGCGCTGATCCTCATTCTGCTCGGCGCCTTTACCAAGAGCGCGCAGTTCCCCTTCCATTTCTGGCTGCCGCAGGCGATGACGGCGCCGACGCCGGTCTCCGCCTACCTTCATTCGGCGACGCTGGTGAAAGCCGGCGTGTTCCTGATGGCGCGGCTCTGGCCGGTTCTGTCGGGAACCGACGCCTGGTTCTGGACCGTCGGCACCGCGGGTGCGATCACGCTCCTGGTCGGCGCCTACATCGCCATCTTCCAGCACGACCTGAAGGGCCTCCTGGCCTATTCGACGATCAGCCACCTGGGCCTCATCACGCTCCTGCTCGGCCTCGATAGCGAGCTGGCGATGGTCGCGGCGATCTTCCACACGCTCAACCACGCGACCTTCAAGGCCTCGCTCTTCATGGCGGCGGGCATCATCGAGCACGAGACGGGAACCCGGGACATCCGCCGGCTCTCGGGCCTCAACCGGTTCATGCCTTTCACGGCGCGACTGGCCCTCGTTGCCGCTGCCGCCATGGCGGGCGTGCCGCTCCTCAACGGCTTCCTTTCGAAGGAGATGTTCTTCGCCACGGCGCTGACGGCGGACGAGCCTTTGCCGCTGGGGCTCAAGCTGCTGCCGGTCACCGCGGTCGTCGCCAGCGCGTTCAGCGTCACCTACTCGCTGCGCTTCATCCACGGCACCTTCTTCGGGCCGGACCCGACCGACGTTCCGAGCATGCCGCACGAGCCGCCCGCCTGGATGCGCCTCCCGGTCGAGCTGCTCGTCCTGGCCTGCATCATGGTCGGCGTCCTTCCGGCGGCGACGATCGGCCCGCTCCTCGACGTCGCGGCGCGATCCGTGCTCGGCGAGACGACGCCCGAATACAGCCTCGTAGTCTGGCACGGCCTCACGAGACCGCTCGTGATGAGCACGATCGCGTTGGCGCTGGGGGTGACGCTCTACCTCGCCCTGCAGCGCCACCTCCGGAGGGGCGTGGAGATCGTCCCTTTCCTCGGCGCGCTCAGCGCCCGACGCCTCTTCGATCGCGCGATGGTGTTCCTCTCCTGGCGCCTCGCCCGCTCGATCGACCGGGTCTTCGGCACGCGTCGCCTCCAGCCGCAGCTCCGGCTGGTCGTCTGCGTCGCGCTCGTCCTTGCCGCCGCGGCCGCTTTCGTGCGCGGCGTCGGTCCCGGCAACATCGCTCCTTCCGAGGTGGACCCGGTTCTCGCGATCGTCTGGGCGATCGGCGCGAGCTGCGCGCTGGGCGCCGCGGTGACCGCCAAGCTGCACCGCTTTGCCGCGCTGGTGATGCTCGGCGGCGCCGGAATCGTCACCTGCATCACCTTCGTCTGGTTTTCGGCACCTGATCTCGCGCTGACGCAGCTCCTCGTCGAGATCGTGACGACGGTTCTCCTGCTTCTCGGTCTCAGGTGGCTACCGCAGCGGAAAGACGGAGCGGGAGCGCAGCGGCGCCCACTGATCGAGCGGGTGGGCCGTCTGCGCGATTTCGGCATCGCCGCAACCGCGGGGGTCGGAATGGCGGCGCTCGCCTACGCGGTGATGGTTCGGATGCCGCCCGAGCTCCTCGCCCAGCATTACCTCGCGCGCGCTTACACAGAAGGCGGCGGAACGAATGTCGTGAACGTGATCCTCGTCGATTTCCGCGGCTTCGATACGCTCGGCGAGATCACCGTCCTCTGCGCCGTCGCGCTCACCACCTACGCCCTGCTGCGGCGCTTCCGGCCGGCGCCCGAAAGTGTCCAGCTCCCGGCGCAGCAGCTCGACCAGATCGCGCTGGACGCCGCGCGCCCCGAACCTCGGCGCGGTCGCCTCGTCGCCGACTGGCTGCTGGTGCCGTCGCTCATCGGGCGGCTGCTCTTCCCGGCGATCGGCATCTTCGCCGTCTTCCTGCTGCTGCGCGGCCACGACGAGCCCGGCGGCGGCTTCGTCGCCGGGCTGACCGCATCGGTCGCGATCATCATCCAATACATGCTGATGGGCACTGAATGGGTCGAGGCGCGAGTACGCGTCCTCCCGCTGCGCTGGATGGGCGGCGGCCTGCTGTTCGCGGCCGGCACCGGGATCGGCGCGTGGTTCTTCGGCTATCCGTTTCTCACGTCCTACTTCGGATACGTCCGGCTGCCCCTCGTCGGCGAGGTGCCGGCGGCGAGCGCTCTTCTTTTCGATATCGGCGTCTTCGCCTTGGTATTCGGCGCGACCGTCCTCATGCTGATCGCGCTCGCCCACCAATCCGTCCGCGGCCGCCGCGCAACGCCTGCCCTCGACGCCACGGCGCCTTCCCCCCGTGTCGCCGTCGGCGCCGCAACCGGAGACGATTGATGGAGCTCATCGTCGCGCTCGGCATAGGCATGCTCACGGGCTCCGGCGTCTGGCTGCTGCTCCGCCCGCGCACCTTCGAGGTGATCGTCGGGCTGTCGCTCCTCACCTATGCCGTCAACATCTTCATCTTCTCCACCGGCGGACTTCGCTCCGGCGCTCTGCCCGTGCTCGAGCGCGGCGTGGCCGGGGATCTCGCGCAGCATGCCGACCCGGTACCGCAAGCCCTCGTGCTGACCGCGATCGTCATCAGCTTCGCGACGACCGCGCTCTTCCTCGTGCTGCTGCTCGCGCTGCGCGGCCTCACCGGGACGGACCATGTCGACGGACGGGAGCGCGAAGAATGAGCTCCTGGACCGATCATCTCGTCATCGCGCCGATCGTCGTCCCACTCATCGCGGGCGCGCTGATGGTCCTGGCGGGCGAGGGGCGGCGCACGATCAACAACATCCTCGCGCTCGCGTCCGTTGCGGGGCTGCTGCTCGTCGCGCTGGCGCTCGTCGGTCTCGCCGACACTGCCGCGCAGGCGCCGTCGCAAACCCGGGTCTACCGGCTGGGCGACTGGCCGGCGCTCTTCGCGATTGTTCTCGTGCTCGACCGGCTCTCCGCCTTGATGGTGCTGCTGACGAGCGTTCTCGGCGTCGCGGCGCTCGTGTTCTCGTTCGCGCGCTGGTACCGCGCGGGCGCCTATTTCCATCCGCTGCTCCAGTTCCAGCTGATGGGCCTCAACGGCGCGTTTCTCACTGGAGATCTGTTCAACCTATTCGTTTTCTTCGAAGTTCTGCTCGCGCCTTCCTACGGCCTCGTCTTGCACGGCTCGGGGATCGCCCGGGCCAGAGCCGGGCTGCATTATCTCGCGGTCAATCTCGCCGCCTCTCTCCTGTTCCTCATCGGCGTCAGCATGATCTACGGCCTCGCCGGGACGCTGAGCATGGCCGACCTGGCGGCCCGGTTCGGAGAGCTGCGCGCCGAGGATCGCGCGCTGGTCGAAGCCGCCATCGCGATTCTCGGCGTAGCGTTCCTCATCAAGGCGGGGATCTGGCCGCTCGGCTTCTGGCTGCCCACCGCCTACGCTGCCGCGAGCGCACCCTCGGCGGCGATCCTGTCGATCCTGAGCAAGGTCGGCGTTTATGCCGTCCTGCGTCTCTGGCTCCTCCTCTTCGGCGGGGATGGCGCCTCGGCGGGGTTCGGCGGCGGCTTCCTCATGATTGCAGGGATCGTCACGATCGCCTTCGGGTCCTTCGCGGTCCTGGCGACGCAGAGCATGCCGCGCCTCGCAGGCGCGAGCGTCCTCGTCTCGTCCGGAACGCTTCTCGCCGCGATCGGCATGGGGCAGGCGGCCGTCACGAGCGGGGCGCTCTACTATCTCGTGAGCTCCGTCTTCGCCATTGCCGCCCTGTTCCTTCTCATCGAGCTGGTCGAGCGGAGCCGGGAAGTCGGCGCGGACGTCATCGCCGTTACCCGCGAAGCGATCGGCGACGTGGAGGAAGAGGCGGAGCAGTCGGACGAGGAGACCGGCATCGCGATCCCCGGCACGATGGCAGTCCTGGGAATGAGCTTTCTCGCATGCGCGCTGGTGCTCGCCGGCCTGCCGCCTCTTTCCGGTTTCCTTGCGAAATTCGCGATCCTCGCGCCGTTGCTCGCGTCCGGCGCCGATCTCGGCGCCGCCGACTGGACGCTTCTTGCCGCTCTCGTTCTCTCCGGGCTGGCAACGATCATCGCCATGACGCGAGTCGGCATCGACGCGTTCTGGGCCTCTCCGGGCGCGACGTTGGCGCGGGTCCGGGTGATCGAGATCGCCCCGGTGCTCGGGCTGCTCTTCCTCTGCGTCGGCATCACCGTCAAGGCCGGGCCGGTGATGCGCTACATGGAAACGACGGCGCGTTCGCTGCACGCGCCGCAGGAGTACATCCGCGGCGTGCTGCCGCCCTCGCGCGCGGAGCGGAGCGCCCCATGACGCGATGGCTCCCTTTCCCGTCCGCGGCCGCAGCGCTGTTTGCGATGTGGCTTCTGCTCAACGAGCGTGTTGGGGCAGGCGTCGTCCTCCTCGGCGGCGTTCTCGCGCTCCGCGCGGCGCAAAGCCTGCTCACGCTGGAGCTGCCGAAGATACGGCTGCGTCGTCCGATTGCCGCGGCGAAGCTCCTTCTCGTGGTCTTTCGGGAGATCGTGCGTTCCAACAACGCTGTGGCGCGGATCATTCTCGGACGCAAGCAACGGACATCGGGATTCGTGCGGATCCCGATGGACATGCGGAATCCTTACGGTCTCGCGGCGCTCGCCTGCATCATCACGTCGACGCCCGGGACGCTCTGGGTCGAGTACGAGTCGGCCGGCAACACCATTCTCATTCACGTTCTCGATCTCGTCGACGAGGAGGAGTGGGTGCGCACGATCAAGAATCTCTACGAAAGTCGGTTGATGGAGATTTTCGAATGAGCGGCGCAGTGCTGCATTGGTCGATCGTATTGGCTCAGCTGCTGCTCGCCTTCGGCATGGCGTGCGCGGCCTACCGCGTGCTGCGCGGCCCCCGGGCGCAAGACCGCGTGCTCGGGCTGGACACGCTCTACGTCACCACCGCGATCCTCCTGCTGACATACGGGATCCGGACGGGGACGACGCTCTACTTCGAGGCGGCCCTCGTCATCGCGCTGCTCGGCTTTGTCGGCACGGCCGCGATGGCGAAGTTCCTCATGCGCGGCGAGGTGATCGAATGACCGATGACTCTCCTCTTGGACTCGTCACGGCCGTCGTGACGGGATCGCTCCTCCTTCTCGGGGCCGGGCTCGCCGCGACCGGCGCGCTGGGGCTGCTGCGCCTCGGCAGCTTCTATGAGCGGCTTCACGCGACCACGCTCGGAACGACGTTGGGGATGGGTTCCGTCTTGATCGCATCGATGTTCTTCTTCTCGGTGCTGCAGACACGACCCGTCATTCACGAGCTGGTCATTACCGTCGTGATGATGGTTACCACCCCGATCAGCTTGATGCTGCTGGTGCGGGCGGCGCTCTACCGCGACCGGCGCGAGGGAAGCCGCGAGGTTCCGCCGGCACCCTGAACGGGCGCCGGTCGCGCCATCGAAAGCTCGTCTACCGTCTCAGAGGAGAGGCGAAAAGAGCCGAGCGACCGAGTCCCTGAAGCGGATCGCGACACCTCTTGCGAGATACGTCTCGCGATCGAACTCGATGCAGTTTGCGAGGTCGCGCTCGAAATCCCGCTCGAGCTGCGCGGCAAGGCGCACGCTGTAGAGCACTGCGTTGATCTCGTAGTTTATGCCGAAGCTGCGGATGTCGATGTTCGTCGATCCGATCGAGCAGATTCGAGAATCGATGCTGATGGTCTTCGCGTGCAGGTATCCTCGCTCGTAGAGGAACACCCTTACGCCCGCATTCACCACGTCGAGGATGAAGGTGTTCCCGGCCCATTCGGGCACTTTGTTGCCGGATGCGCGCGCGCTGAGCATCACCCTGACGTCGACGCCGGCGAGGGCGGCCGCCGTCAACGCTTCCGCAATGCTCGCATCGAGAATGAAATACGGTGATTGGATGAAGACACGGCGCTGCGCCGAGGCGATCATGGCGAAGTAGAGCTGCCGGATCGCCTCCCACTTCGAATCGGGGCCCGATGTCAGGATCTGGACCGGAATGTCGGTCTCGGGCGATGTGTCCGCTGCGATCCGCAAGTAGGCCGGGGAGAAGAGGTTCTCCCGCACCGCATTGTACCAGTCGACCATGAAGACGGTCTGGAGAAGCGCTGCGCCGTCGCCGACGATTCGGAGCTGCGTGTCGCGCCAGGCGTCGAAACCCTTGCCGCCGTCGAGGTGCTCCTTTCCGATGTTCATGCCCCCGGTGTAGCCGATGCTGCCGTCGATCACCGTGATCTTGCGATGGTTGCGGTAGCTGATCGTGTGCAGCTGATAGAGCGGCGAAGTGGGCGCGATGCCGATACCGGCAGCGCGCATTTCCGAGAAATGGCTTTTCTCGAACCAGACGTTCGACCCGATCGGGTCGTAAAGCAGCCG
>JADGGZ010000299.1 GCA_019689675.1 Rhodospirillales bacterium
GAGCAGGCGCGGGTGCCCCTCGTGTCGCTCGCCGGCGCGGTGGTCATCATCGAGCCGGTGAAGAAGTGGGTGTTCAAGACGCCGCACACCGACCGCATGGCCTGCGAGAAGATCTTCACCGACATGAAGGCGCGCGGCTTCACGAAGATCGGCATGATCTCGGGCAGCGGCGGCTTCGACAAGTCGATGCGGCAGGAATGCCTCGGCGTCGCCAAGAACTTCGGGATCACGATCGCGGCCGACGAGACCTACGGCGCGTCCGACACCGACATGACGGCGCAGCTCACCAAGATCCGGAACGCGCAGGTCCAGGCGGTGGTGAACCCCGGCTTCGGCCAGGGCCCGGCGATCGTCACCAAGAACTACCGGCAGCTCGGCATGACGATGCCGCTCTACCAGTCGCACGGGGTCGCCTCGAAGCAGTTCATCGAGCTCGCGGGTGCGGCCGCCGAAGGCGTGCGGCTGCCGGCCGCCGCGCTTCTCGTCGCCGAGCTCCTGCCCGACAACGACAAGCAGAAGCCGGTCGTGGTCGGCTACAAGAAGGCCTACGAGGCCCGCTACAAGACCGAGGTCTCGACGTTCGGAGGACACGCCTACGACGGGCTCTTCATCGTCGTCGACGCGCTGAAGCGCGCCAAGACCACGGACAAGGAGAAGCTGCGGACGGCGATCGAGGAGACCAAGGGCTACATCGGCACTGCCGGCGTCGTGAACATGAGCGCGAAGGACCACATGGGGCTCGACCTCACGGCCTTCCGCATGCTCGAAATCAAGAACGGCGACTGGACCCTGGTCCAGTAGGCCGAAAGCCGCGGGCCTGCCGCGCGCCCCTTTTCCGCCCACGGCGGGGAAGGCGGCCGCGGCGGGCCCGGCGAGGCGGCATGACGGAGCTTCTGCAGTTCGTCTTCTCGGGTCTTACCGTCGGCGCGGTCTACGCGCTCGTCGCGCTCGGCTTCTCGATCATCTACAACGCGAGCCACGTCATCAACTTCGCGCAGGGCGAGTTCGTCATGATCGGCGGCATGACGACGGTCTCGCTGATGTCGCTGGGGCTGCCGATGCCGGCTGCGATCGCGCTCGCGATCCTCGTCGGGGTCGCGGTCGGCCTCGCCCTCGAGAAGTTCGCGGTCGAGCCGGCGCGCAACGCTTCCGTCACCGCGCTCATCATCATCACGATCGGCGCCTCGATCACGCTGCGGGGGCTCGCCCAGATCGTCTGGGACAAGAACGCCCATCCGATGCCGCCCTTCTCCGGCGACGAGCCGATCGTGATCGCCGGCGCGACGATCCTGCCGCAGAGCCTCTGGGTGCTCGGCGCCGCGCTCGTCATCGTCGTGGCGCTGCGCTGGTTCTTCAACGGCACGCTCCTCGGCAAGGCGATGCAGGCGGTCGCGGTGAACCGGACCGCGGCACGGCTCGTCGGCATTCCAGTGCAGAGCATGCTGCTCCTGAGCTTCGGGCTTTCGGCGATGCTGGGTGCGGCGGCCGGGATCCTCATCGCGCCGATCACGCTCACGGCCTACGATGTCGGGATCATGATCGGGCTCAAGGGATTCGCCGCGGCGATCCTCGGCGGCCTCGGCAACGGCGCGGGCGCGGTGGCAGGCGGGCTCCTCCTCGGCGTCGCCGAAGCGCTCGGCGCCGGCTACATCTCTTCGGCCTACAAGGACGCGATCGCCTTCGTGGCGATCCTTCTCGTCCTCTTCTTCATGCCGCGCGGCCTCTTCGGCGCAGGCAGCGCCGAGCGGGTCTGAGCCGATGGCGAGCGCGCGCAGCGGCGGAACGCTCGCCCTCGCCGGCGTCCTCCTCGTGCTGCCGCTCATCCTGCCCAACCGCTACTTCCTCGACGTGGCGATCCTCGTCTGCTTCAACGCCGTGGTCTGCGTCGGGCTCAACCTCCTCATCGGCTATGCCGGCCAGATCAGCCTCGGCCATGCCGGGTTCTTCGGCCTCGGCGCCTACGCCTCGGCGATCCTTTCCGGGACCTATTCCTGGCCGCCGCTTGCGGCGATGCTCGCGGGCGCCCTCGCAGTGGCGCTCCTCGCGCTCGTCGTCGGGCGCCCGATCCTGCGCCTCAAAGGCCACTATCTCGCAATGGCGACGCTCGGGCTCGGCATCATCATCTCGATCGTGCTGACGACCGAGGACCGCATCACCGGCGGCCCCGACGGGATGAGCGTGCCGCCGCTCGACGTCCTCGGCTGGACGCTCTCGGGCGAGGAGAACTGGTACTGGCTCGCCGCGGGGCTTCTTCTGCTCGTGGTCGTGCTCGCCCTCAACCTCATCGCCTCGCCGATCGGCCGCGCCTTCCGTGCGATCGGCAGCGCCGAGCTCGGCGCCGAGGTGATGGGGATCAGGAGCGCGCGCTACAAGCTGATGGCGTTCGTGATCTCGGCCGTGCTCGCGGCGCTCGCCGGCAGCCTTGCCGCCCATTACGCCGGGTTCGTCACCCCCGGAAAGGTCGGCTTCTTCCACTCGATCGAGCTCGTCACGATGGTCGTGTTCGGCGGCATGGCCTCGACCTTCGGCGCGGTGGTGGGCGCCGCCGTCCTCACCGTGCTTCCGCAGCTCCTCACCGTCTTCAAGGAATACGAGATCATCGTCTTCGGCCTCGTCCTCATGGGCACGATGGTGTTCATGCCGCGCGGCCTCGTGCCGACTCTCGCGGGGCTCGTCGGGCGGAGGGCCGGATGACGCTTCTCGCGGTCACCGGGCTCGGCAAGCGCTTCGCTGGTCTCCAGGCGGTGGACGGCGTCTCCTTCGCGGTCGAGCCGGGGGAGATCTACGCCGTCATCGGCCCCAACGGCGCCGGCAAGACGACGCTTCTCAACCTCGTCACCGGCATCTACGCGCCGAGCGCGGGGCGTGTCGTGCTCGCCGGCGAGGACGTGACCGGGCTGCGCCCGCCGGATCTCGCCGCGCGCGGCCTCTCGCGGACGTTTCAGAACCTGCAGATCTTCTCCAATCTCTCGGCGGTCGAGAACGTCATGGTCGGTGCGCATCTGCGGGCCGAGACGGGGTTCTTCGCCGCGCTCTTCCGCTGGCGCGGCTTCGAGGGCAAGGAGCGGGCACTCCGCGCCGAAGCGGCCGAGCTCATGCGCCGCCTCGGCATCGGCGAGCTCGCCGATGCTCCCGCGGCTGCGATGCCCTACGGCGCCTTGAAGCGGCTCGAGATCGCGCGTGCTCTTGCCTCGCGCCCACGCCTCCTTCTTCTCGATGAGCCCGCCGCCGGGCTCAACCCGAGCGAGGCGCGCGAGCTCGTCGACGTCGTACGCGGCATCGCCGCGAGCGGCGTCACGATCGTGCTCGTCGAGCACAACATGCCGCTCGTGATGGCGGTCTCCTCGCGCATCCTCGTCCTTCACCACGGCCAGAAGATCGCCGAGGGCGCGCCCGAGGCGATCCGCGCCGACCGCGAGGTGATCAAGGCCTATCTCGGCGTGGGGCGGCATACCGGCGTGCGCGAGCTCCAGGATGCTTGAGATCGCCGGTCTCGGCAGCCGCTACGGGCGGATCGAGGCGCTTCACGGCGTCGATCTCTCGGTCGCCGCCGGCGAGCTCGTCGCGCTCGTCGGCGCGAACGGGGCCGGCAAGAGCACGCTCCTCAACACGATCGCCGGAGTCCAGCCGGCGAGCGGCGGCCGCATCGTCTTCGACGGCGCCGACGTGACGCGCCTTCCGGCCGAGAGGCGGGTCCAGCTCGGCATCGTCCAGGTGCCGGAGGGAAGGCAGGTCTTCGGCAGCCTCGCCGTCGAGGACAATCTCCGTCTCGGCGCCTTCACCCG
>JADGGZ010000300.1 GCA_019689675.1 Rhodospirillales bacterium
GCGGCGACGATCGAGCGCACCTGCTCGTGGCCGGTGGCCAGGAGGAAGGTAGGCGCGCGCCCGTAGCTCTTCATGCCGGCGATGAAAAAGCCCGGCTCGGCGTGGGCGAGCTCGCTGGCGCCATGCGGACGGACGGTGCCGCAGCTGTGGAGATTGGGGTCGATGAGCGGCCCGATCGCGCCGCTGCTCTCGAGCCACGGATCGAGCGTGAGACGGATCTCTCGCAGGAACGAGAAATCGGGGCGAAACCCCGTGGCGACGACCATTTCGTCCGCGGCGATCTCGCGCGCGGCGCCGGCATGATCGCCGCCGACGAGAAGCGCGCCGCTCGCCGTCCGTCCGATCCTCGCGATGCGGAACGGCGAGAGCACCTGCACGACGCCAGTCTCGACCAGCCTCCGCGCCTGGCATCCGAGCGCGCCTCGCGCGGCGAGGGCGTCCGCTTCCTCGCCACCATAGGCCGCCTCGATGTTCTCCTTGCGCATGACCCAGAGGATGCGGGTCGCGGGCCCGCTTTCGCGAAGCGCGGCGAGCTCGATGAGCGCGTTCAGCGCCGAATGCCCGCCCCCGACGACCATCACCGTTCGTCCCGCATAGCGGGCGCGATCGGCGCCGAGGACATCCGGTATGCCGTAAAAGATCCGCGCCGCCGCCTCGGCCTCGCCGAGCGCAGGAAGCCCGTCGGCGCCGGCCGGATTGGGCGTCAGCCACGTGCCGGACGCGTCGATGACGGCCTTCGCTTCGACCGTCCGCTCGGCTCCGGCAGGGTCCGCGAAGCGCAGGACGAACGGGGCATCGGCTCGTCCTTCCGTCTTCACCTTGTCGAGGCCCTTGCGGGTGACCGCGACGACCCGGCTGCGGAGCCGGATCCGGCCTTCGAGCTCCGGAATCGCGGCGAGCGGTTCGAGATAGCGCGCAACAAGCTCGCCGCCGGTCGGAATCTCGTCGTCCGGCGGACGGGTCCATCCATGCGCCTCGAGAAGGCCCGCCGCGACGGAGTCGATGTTGTATCGCCACGGCGAGAACATGCCGACATGCGCCCACTGTCGAACGGTGTGCCCGACGGCGGGCCCCGCCTCGAGAACGAGGGGCGTCTCGCCGCGTCGAAAGAGATGCGCTGCCGCCGCGAGGCCGATCGGGCCGGCGCCGATCACTGCGACGGGAAGCTTCGCTCGGCTCATGAGGCTGCTCCTAGTTGACGGCCGCGGCGGCGCGTCGCCCGGCGCGGCGGAACCTTCGGCACCGGCGACGCGTCGCCGGCGAATTGGGCGAGGTAGGTGGCCGCCGCCGCGAAGGCCGAGCGATCGATGCGGTAATAGACCCAGCGGCCCGATTTCTCCGAAGAGACGAGACCCGCCTGGACCAGGATCTTCATGTGATGCGAGACGGTCGGCTGCGCGAGGCCGAGGAGGGGCTCGAGATCGCAGGCGCAAACCCGGTCCTCTTCCGAGCAGCATTCCGCCTCGGGCCGGTTGAGGAATGCGAGGATACGGAGCCGGATGGGATCCGCGAGGGCCTTGAAGACGGTTTCCGCCTGATCCATACCGAAGCTGCGAGCCGATCGAGCTTGGGTCGACGGAGGAGACAATAAATCGACGAATTTCGATTCGTCAATGTCTCCAGCCTCCGTCGCGGCGTTTCGAGCTTTGTGATCGGTTCCGGGAAGGCGCGCAGCTTTCGAGGCGCGCCGCGCTGAAAGCCTGTCCAAGCGAGCCGTCGAGAGTTCGGGACGATCGAGCGCCGGCTCCGTCCCGTGGCGCGCGCGGACGCGAAACTGTGTAGTTTGCGCGCTTCTATGAAGCTCACCTCGCCCTTGCCGCACCAGACTGCGATCTTGAAGGGCGCCGTTCTCATGGCGCTCGGCGCGGGCGTCATGTTCCCGCTCCTCAACACGTGCGCCAAGCTCCTGAGCCCGCGCTACCCGATCGCCGAGATCGTCTGGGCGCGCTTCGCCGGCCATCTTCTCTTCTTCATCGTGCTCTTCCTGCCGAGCCGCGGGCCGCGCCTTCTCGTGGCGCACCGGCTGGGGCTGCAGGTGCTTCGCTCGGTGCTGCTGCTGAGCGCGACCACGCTCTTCGTCATCGCGATCGGCCGCGTCCAGCTCGCGACCGCCTCGGCGATCAATTTCTCGGCGCCGCTCATCGTCACGGCGCTCTCTTTGCCGCTGCTCGGCGAGCCGGTCGGCTTGAAGCGCACCGTCGCGGTGCTCGTCGGGTTCGCCGGCGTGCTCCTCATCCTGCGCCCTGGCGCCGGAACGATCGATCCGGCGCTCCTCCTGCTCTGCGGCCAGGCGACGTGCTACGCGCTCTACCAGATCGTGACGCGCCGCGCCGGCGCCTACGACAGCGCGGAGACCGGAATCGTCTATGCCGCCCTCGTCGGCACTGCCGCCACGAGCCTCGTCGTGCCGTTCGATTTCCGGCTGCCGGAAACCCTTCTCGATCTCGGGCTCTTCATCGGGCTCGGCTTCTTCGGCGGGCTCGGACACTACCTTCTGACGCGTGCCTTGCAGCTCGCGCCCGCAGCCATTCTCTCCCCGCTCGGCTACGCCGAGCTGCTCGGCGCGACTGCGCTCGGCTGGCTCGTCTTCGGCAACGTTCCGGACGCGCTCACCTGGGTGGGCGCGGCCGTCATCGTCGCATCAGGGCTCTACGTCGCGGGGCGCCGCGGATCGGCCTGAGCGACCCTGGAAACGCGTGATTTCTTGTATCTTGCGCGAGTGAGCTGCGAGAACTTCGATCCGACCTCGTTGCGCGCGCCGCGTCTGCGGCGGGCCTTCGCCTACTGGCAACAGAAATGCGCGGGGCGAAGGATGCCGGCGCGCGCCGATCTCGATCCGACGGAGATTTCCGAGCTCCTGCCCTGGGTCATTCTGGTGGACGTGCTGCCCGGCGATTTCCGATATCGCCTCATCGGCACCGAGGTCTGCCGCATCTCGCACGCCGACTACACCGGCCAGCTCTTCTCGGCGCTGCCCGGCAAGGGACCCGGCAGCGTCGTTTGGAGCAATTGCGAGGAGGTGGTGCGGCGGAAGGCGCCGTTCTCCCGCTCGCCGCCCTATGTCGGGCCGGTGGCGCATTTCCGCGACTGCGAGAACCTTCTCATGCCGCTCTCGGCCGACGGCGAGGCGGTGAACATGATCTTCCAGGTCGTCTCCTTCGAGCGCAGGGCCCCCCAAGGGCCCTTCTCGTAGTTCTTCCGGTCGCGGACTGACCGGGACGAGCGGAGAGGAGCGCCACTGCGACTTGCCTCGGCCGCGCGCCGCCCGGATGATGCGGGGCATGGAACGGCGCAGCTTCGGCGGAACGGGTCGCGACGTCTCGGTCATCGGTCAGGGCACCTGGTACATCGAGCGCGGCGATCGCGCCGAGGCGGTGGCGGCGCTGCGCCGCGGGCTCGATCTCGGCATGACCCACATCGACACGGCCGAGATGTACGGCTCGGGCGCCGCCGAGCGCCTCGTCGGCGAAGCGATCGCCGGGCGCCGGGACGAGGTGTTCCTCGTCTCCAAGGTGCTGCCGCATAACGCATCCCGCCGCGGCACGGTGGCGGCGTGCGAGGCCTCGCTCGCCCGGCTCGGCACCGACCGCCTCGACTGTTTTCTCCTTCATTGGCGGGGCCAGCACGCGCTCGAGGAGACGGTTGCCGGTTTCGAGGCGCTGCTGCGCGCGGGGAAGATCCTTTCCTGGGGCGTCAGCAACTTCGACGTCGACGACCTCGAGGAAATCCACCGTCTCGCTGGCGAGGGCGGCCCCGTCTGCAACCAGGTGCTCTATCA
>JADGGZ010000301.1 GCA_019689675.1 Rhodospirillales bacterium
ACCTTCGATGGCCGCCGCAGCCTTGCCCCTCATGGTCGGCCGATCGGCTCTCGGCGACGCGGGACCTGCAGTTGATGAGCGCGGCCGCATCGAAACTCCCCGATGATGACGCAACGCCGGTCGGGACCACTGGAGTTGGTCGAATCCGAGTTTTCGATATCGAGGTTGCCGCCTTGTTTCCAGCGAGTGGAAGAGCGGATACTAGGCCGTCGCCCGATGGTCGCGTAACGCAGCCAGCGGAACGACCGACGCGAAAGGCGAGGGCATGACCCAGTCGATGGAAATTGCGTCCTCTCCAGCGCCGATGCCGCCCGCGACGCCCGAGCCTACTCACGACGATGATCCCGTCGCTCTTCTTTCGGCGCACATCAATCCTCGCCTTGCCCAGGTCCTGCGCCTCATCGGCTTCGACAAGCGCTGGCACCGTGCTCGCGGCGCCTATCTTTGGGACGACCAGGGGACCCAGTACCTCGATCTCTTGGCCGGCTACGGCGTCTTCAACGTCGGCCGCAACCATCCCGGGATCCGGGATGCGCTCATAGACCACCTCGCGAGCGAAGCCCCGAGCCTCGTTCAGCTCGAGGCCCCTCTCCTCGCCGGCCGCCTCGCGGAACGCCTCAAGCGCCTCGTCGACAATCGTCTGGAGCGCGTCTACTTCACGAGCTCGGGCCACGAAGGGATCGAGACAGCGATCAAATTCGCGCGCGCGGCGACCGGCCGAAGCGTTTTCATCCGTGCGTCCGCCGCCTTTCACGGCCTGTCGAGCGGCGCGCTCGCGCTCAACGGTACTTCCAGCTTCCGTGAGCCCTTCGGCGCGCCGACGCTCCAGGTCCGCGAGGTCGCCTTCAATGATCTCGGCGCCCTCGAAGCGGCCCTCGGCCCGGGCGACGTCGCCGCGTTCATCGTCGAGCCGGTTCAGGGAAAGCGTGTCGCCATTGCGGCGCCAGGCTATCTCTCCGAGGCGGCGCGACTGTGCCGCCGTCACGGGACGCTCTTCGTCGTCGACGAGGTCCAGACGGGTCTTGGTCGCACCGGACGGATGTTCGCATTCGAGCACGACCGCGACGCCGATCCCGACATGATCGTTCTCTCGAAAGCGCTTTCGGGCGGCTTCGTTCCGGTCGGCGCCGTTCTTTACCGCAAGAGCATTTACGATCGCGTCTATTCCAGCCTCGACCGCTGCGTCGTCCATTCCTCGACCTTCGGGCAGGGCGCCTTGGCCATGGCGGCCGGGCTTGCTGCTCTCGATGTGATCGAGCAGGAACGCCTGCCGGAACGCGCGACTCGCCTCGGAGACCGCCTCGGCGCCGGGCTCAGCGCGCTCAAGCAGCGAAACGAATTCGTGCGCGATGTGCGCTGGCGCGGCCTGATGCTCGGAATCGAGTTCGGCCCGCCGCGCTCGCTCGCGCTGAGGACGGGCTGGACGCTCGCCCACAAGCTCGATCAAAGCCTGTTCTGCCAGGCGGTCATCATGCCGCTTTTCGCGCAGCATCACATGATTACGCAGGTCGCTGGTCCCGGCGTCGACATCATCAAGCTGATACCGCCGCTCGTCATCGACGAGACGGATGTCGATCGGGTGATCGCCGCTTTCGACGACGTGCTGACCGGGC
Source organism: Rhodospirillales bacterium (assembly GCA_019689675.1). Taxonomy (GTDB): domain Bacteria; phylum Pseudomonadota; class Alphaproteobacteria; order ATCC43930; family CGMCC-115725; genus JADGGZ01. The sequence goes on from JADGGZ010000301.1 coordinate 1,614, forward strand.
TGCTGCGGTTCCCCGGCCCGGCATGGCACGCCCTCACCAGCCTGGCACAGAACGCGCTGCGCTCCTGAACGGCAGGGCGGGGCCGGGTCTCTCGACGGCGCGCAATGTACGTGAAACTCGATCTCCTCCTTCGGGCGCTGAAGCTGTCGCTGATCGAGGAGAAGTTCTCGTGGCGCCGGGCCGGCTTCGTCGTACTGTTCCTGCTCTTGTACGCGGTTTTCCTGGCGATCGTTGGACTGGGACGGCTGCTCGATCAGCTCCTCTTCCCAGGCTGGCGCAAGCAGGCCATCGTCGCGCCGACCTTCATCATCGCGACGCCTCGCAGCGGAACGACGGCGCTCCAGCGCCTCCTCGCGCTCGACGACGCGACGTTCCGGCCGTTGCTGATGTACGAGATGATTTTGGGCTCGGTGACGTGGATCCGCCTCGTGCGGGCGGTCGGCCGAATAGCGTCCCCTCTGTCGCGTGGCGTCGACGCGATCGGACGGTACTTTTTCGGAAGCTGGGACGATCGTCACCGGATCCGGCTCGACTTGCCCGAAGAGGACGAGACGATCTTCATCTACACCTTCGTCAGCGAAGCGATTTACCTCCTCTTCCCCTACATCGATCGGCTGCCGGAGGCCGGCTTCGCGGACGCCCTGCCCGAGCGCGATCGCGACGGGATCATGCGGTTCTACAAGACGACCGTTCAGCGGTTGCTGCACGCTTCCGGCGGCGACAAGACGCTGCTCGCCAAGAGCACGTCCGGGCTGGGGCGCATCAGGATGCTGCAACAGACCTTCCCGGACGCCCGTTTCATTCATCTCGTGCGGCATCCCGCGGAGTCGATCCCGTCGCATGTCAGCGTGTTCTATCCCACCTGGGCTGCGCTCTCGCCGGACATCGAGAAGGCGTCGCCGACCAGTCGTGCCTATGCGGGTCTCGCCGCAGCCTGGTACCGGCATATGCTCAGCGAGGCTCCAGCGATCCCGCCCGGTCAGTACATTCGCGTGATGTACACGGACCTCGTCGCCGATGCCGAGGCGACGGTCCGGCGCATCTACCAACACTTCGGGCTTGCGCTGACGCCGGCTTACGCGGCCCGGCTCCGCGAGGAAGCGGCTGCTTTCCGACGCTATCGCAGCAGCCACCGCTACTCGCTCGCCGAATACGGACTCGATGAGGCTTGGCTCGAAGCCGAGGTTGGCGAGGTGATGCGCGCCTACGGCTTCCGCCCGCAGCCGCCCACGGCGGAATGAGACGCCGGCTCGGCTTTCTTTGGCTCCTGGGACTCTGCGTCTTCGTCTCCCTCATCGTCGCCCACGGAGCGGGCGACGTCGTGTCGGCTGTCGGCGCCGTCGGATGGGGTTTCGGCATCATCTGCCTCTTGCATCTCCTTTCGCTCATCCTTCATGCCGGTGGGTGGGCCGTCCTTCTGCCGCGACGATCGGGCCGGCGCTTCTTTCTCCTTCTGGCGTTGCGCTGGATCGGAGATTCGGTCGCGAGCCTATTGCCGATCACGGCGGTTGGTGGGGATCTTCTTCGCGGCTACCTGCATCAGAGGACCGGCGTTCCTGGAGCGCTGGCGATCGGTGCCGTCGTGGTAGACCTCACGACCGAAGTCGCCGCTCAGCTCGCCTTCGCCGCGCTGGCACTTGCGGTCCTCCTGTCCCGTGGCGCCGGGCCGGGAACGACGGTGCCCATCATCGTGGCTCTCGGGGTGCTCGCGCTTCTCGTCTACGGCTTCTACCTTGCCCAGCGGCACGGAGCCTTGGCGCGATCGACCCGGCATCTCGAGCGCATCGCCGGGATCGGCGTTCCCGCCACGTTCGAGTTCGCGAGGACTCTCGATTGCGCGATGCGATGCATCTATCGCCGACGGCGGCGAGTTCGCCTCTCGGCCGAGCTGCACCTCCTCGCTTGGCTGGCCGGCGTAATTCAGGTCTACGTTGCCGCGGCCTTTCTCGGCAACGCGATCGGCTGGCTCGATGCGCTGATTCTCGATGGCCTCGTCACCGCTGCCCGCGCGGCCGCTTTCATGATCCCCGGAGGGCTCGGCGTACAGGAGGGGGCGTTCATCTTGCTCGGCGGCCTTGTCGGATTGCCGTCGGAGATTGCCCTAGCGCTGTCGCTCGTCCGCAGAGTTCGCGATCTTCTCTTCGGGGC
>JADGGZ010000302.1 GCA_019689675.1 Rhodospirillales bacterium
GACGATCTCGGCCTCGATCGAATCGGCGGCCAGCGTGGTCGCCGCCTCGAGCGCGGTCGCGACGGTGGCGCCATAGGTGACGATCGTCACGTCGCTTCCTTCTCGGACCACTCGTGCCTTGCCGATAGGAACCGGCTCGAGCTCGCCGGAGACGTTCTCCTTGCGCGCGTAAAGCGCCTTGTTCTCGACGAAGATCACCGGATCCGGATCGGCGATCGCCGTCCGCAGGAGTCCGTAGGCGTCCGCCGCGGTCGCGGGACACACGACCTTGAGGCCCGGGACATGGGCGAACCACGCCTCGAGGCACTGCGAATGCTGCGGGCCGGCGCTCAAGCCGCCGCCGTGCGGCGTCCGCAGCACGAGCGGCACCGACGTCTGACCGCCGAACATGAATCGAGCCTTGGCCGCCTGGTTCACGACGCCGTCCATGGCGAGCGCGACGAAATCCATGAACATGATTTCGACGACCGGCCGTAGCCCGGAAAGCGCGGCTCCCACGGCCGCGTTGACGAGCGTCGCCTCCGAGATCGGCGTGTCGCGCACGCGCTCGGGGCCGAAGCTGTCGAGAAGGCCGCGGGTCACCCCGAACGGCCCGCCCGCCGCGGCCACGTCCTCGCCGAGGACAATGACGCTCTCGTCCGCGGCCATCGCGTCGGCCAGCGCCTGGTTGATGGCGCGAGCGTAGCGCAGCTCGGTCATCAGGCGGCCTTCCGGGTGTAGACGTCGCCCGCCGCGTCGGCGATGTCGGGCAGCGGCGCCTTGCGGGCAGCCTCCACCGCCGCCGTGATCGCGCTCTCCACCTCGTTCTGCATCCTCGCGAGCTCCTGCTCGCCGACGCCGAGCTCGAGCAGACGGCGCTGCGAGCGGACGATCGGATCGGCGTCCGGCCCCGCGTCGGTATCGTTCCTGTAGCGTTGCGGGTCGCCTTCGAAATGTCCACGGACGCGCCGCGTCATGCATTCGAGGATTCGCGGCCCGTCGCCGCGGCGAGCGGCGGCTGCATGGCGGCCGGCGGCGGTCATCACGGCCGCGACGTCGTTGCCGTCGATGCGCTCCCCGTCGATCCCGAAGGCGCGGCCGAGCTCGACGATGTTGGCCACGAACTGCTTCGAGGTCGGTGAGAACTCGGACCAGCCGTTGTTCTCGCAGACGAACAGAACCGGCAGCTTCCACAACGCCGAAAGGTTGAGGCTCTCGTGGAGGACGCCTTCGGCCAGGGACCCGTCGCCGAAGAAGGCGACGGCGATGCCGCCGGTCTTACGGATTTGGTGCGCAAGCGCGCTGCCCACCGCGAGCGGGATGCCGGCGCCGACGATTCCGTTCGCGCCGAGCATGCCGACCGACATGTCGGCGACGTGCATCGAGCCGCCGCGCCCGCGGCACACGCCGGTGGCGCGGCCCAGAATCTCCTGGAAGAAGCCCTCCAGGCTCACGCCCTTTGCGAGCGCGTGCCCATGCCCGCGATGGGTCGATGCGATCGTATCCTCGCGGCGCAGCACAGCGGCGACGCCGGCCGCGATCGCCTCCTGGCCAATCGACAAATGGATGAAGCCGGGGACCTCGCCGTCGGCGAACAGGCGCGCGAGGCGCTCCTCGACGCCCCGGACCAGCAGCATCGTCTTGTGCGCAGCAATGAGGTCGTCGCGTTCCTCGCGATGCGGCTCCGGCGCCTCAGATCGCAAGGTAGCGCCGCTTGACTTCGTCATTCGCCCTCAGTCCCTCGATGGTGTCTCGGTAGACGATTCGGCCCTTGTCGATCACGGCCGCGTGCGTCGCCACCTTGAGGCAGAAATGCATGTTCTGCTCCGCCATGAGCACGGTGACCCCCATCTCGTGAAGGCGACGGATCAGATCGCCGATCGACTGGACGATGATGGGAGCGAGGCCCTCGCTGGGCTCGTCGAGCAGCAAGAGATCGGGATTGCCCATGAGCGTCCGCGCGATCGTGAGCATCTGCTGCTCGCCGCCTGACAGCCGTCCTGCGATGCGGTCGCGCATCCTGGCCAGGATCGGAAAGACCTCGTAGATGCGCTCGAGAGTCCAGTGGCTGCCGCTCGGTCCCTTTTTCTGGCCGATCAGCAGATTGTCCTCGACTGTATGATCCGGGAAAACCTGACGATCCTCGGGAACGTAGCCGATCCCGGAACGCGATATGCGGTGCGGAGGCAGACCGGCGATCCGTCGCTCGTTCAGCGTGATGGCGCCGCTGCGCGGCGGCGCGATGCCCGCGATCGCCTTGAACGTCGTGCTCTTGCCGGCGCCGTTGCGCCCGAGCAGCGCCACGACTTGGCCGCGCTCGACGCTGAGATCGAGCCCGAAAAGGATCTGGCTCGTCCCGTAGAAGACGTTGATCGACTCCACCTGAAGGAGCGGCGCCTTGCTCATTGAACAGACGGTTCGGCGAGAGTGTGGTCCGTGCCGAGATAGGCGTCGATCACGTCCTGGTTCCGGCGAATTTCGTCGGGCGTGCCTTGCGCCAGCACCTGGCCGTACTTCAGGACGTAGATCGTCTCGGCGATCTTGAACACGATGTCCATGTCGTGCTCGATGAAGATGATCGTGAGGTCCTCCGCCTTCCAAAGCTGGTAGACCTTGTCGATCATCTTCCAGCGCTCCTCGGAGCCCATTCCGGCGGTCGGCTCGTCGAGGAGCAGCACCTTCGGCTCGAGCGCGAGCGCCAGCGCGATGTCGAGAAGCTTCTGCTCGCCGTGCGAAAGGTTGCGCGACAAGGTCTTCGCGCGAGGCGTAAGGCCGAGGAGCTCGATGATCTCGTGCGCCCGCGCTTTCGCGGAGGGGGCGGGGAAGCGGCGGAAGAGGCTCCAGGAGCCGTTCTGATGCGAGGTGACGGCGGCGATGACGCTCTCCTCGAGCGTCAAGTCGGGGAAGATGCTCGCGACCTGGAAGGCGCGGCAAATCCCGCGCCGGACGATTTCGAGACGGGGGAGACCGACGATGTCCTCGCCGCGGAAATGGACATGGCCGGAATCGGCCCGCAGGTGACCGGAGATCAGATTGAAGAAAGTGGTCTTCCCGGCGCCGTTCGGACCGATGATGGCGGTCAGCGAACGCTCCGGAAACCGCAGCGACACGCCGTTCATGGCTTTGACGCCGCCGAAGGACTTCGAAAGGTTTTCGACGTGCAGCACGGCCGCTAGCTCCGCTTCGGTCGCAATCCGCCGTACGTGTGCCAGGAAGGTGCGACGAGCCAGCCGGCATCGACGGGAAGGGTGACGCCGGTGATCGCCTTGGCGTCGTCGGAGCAGAGGAAGGCGACCGCGTCCGCGATCTCATCGGGTTCCACGAGGCGTCCGAGCGCCGAATTCTCTGCCAGCCTGCTGGGATCCCGCTTGCCGGCGTCGATCGCCGCCTTGAGGGCCGGCGTCAGCGTGTAGCCCGGCGCCACCGCGTTCACCCGCACCCCCGACCGCCCCCATTCGGCCGCCAGCGATTCCGTCATCGCGATGACAGCCGCCTTGGCCGGCGCATACGCATGGAGCGGCATCGAACGCAAGCCCGCCACCGAGGCGATGTTGACGATGCTGCCCCGACCGCGCTTCGCCATGCGCCGCCCGAAGGCCACGCAGCTCAGGTAGACGCCGCGCTGGTCCACGGCGACCACCTGATCCCAGTCGGCGAGCGACAGCTCCTCCGGGGGCAGGGGGACCTGAATGACGCCGGCGCTCGTCACCAGGATGTCGGTCGGCCCGAGCTTCGTCTCGAGATCGGCCGCGACGCTCTCTATCGCTGCGGCGTCGCGC
>JADGGZ010000303.1 GCA_019689675.1 Rhodospirillales bacterium
GCGAGCGCCTCGCCCGCCTCGCGCCGGTCCTTCAGCACGACATGCGCCTCCGGCTTCACGAGGCCGTCCGCGTCGGCGCGTCCGACGACCGCGGCTTCGAGCACCTTCGGGTGCTCGACGAGGCTCGCTTCGATCTCGAACGGCGAGCACCAGATGCCGCCCACCTTCAGCATGTCGTCGCTGCGGCCCTGGTAGAAATAGTAGCCCTCGCCGTCGCGCACGTAGGTGTCGCCGGTATCGAGCCAGCCGCCCTCGAGCATGGTGCGGGCGGTGCGCTCGGGATTGTTCCAGTAGCAGCGGGCCGTCGAGCCGCCGGCGATGAGGAGGCGCCCGCTCTCGCCTTCCGGCACGTCGTTTCCCTCCTCGTCGACGATGCGCGCGCTATAGCCGGCGATGACGCGCCCGCTCGAGCCCGGCTTCACGTCGCCGGGCCGGTTCGAGATGAACATGTGGAGCGCCTCGGTGGAGCCGATTCCGTCGAGGATCATCGTCCCGGTCGCCTCGCGCCAGCGCTTCAGGATCTCGCCGGGAAGCGCTTCGCCGGCCGAGACGCACCAGCGGACCGAGGAGAAGTCCGCGCGCGCCGTCTCGAGCGCCTTCAGATGCGCGGCGTACAGCGTCGGCACGCCGAAATAGAGCGTCGGCCGGAAGCGGGCGAGAATGTCGAACGTGATCGCCGGCGTCGGGCGCGCGTCGCTGAGGACCGTCGTCGCACCGGCCCAGAGCGGGAAGGTCATCGCGTTGCCGAGGCCGTAGGCGAAGAAGAGCTTCGCCTCGGAGAAGACGACATCGTCCTCGCGCACGCCGAGCCAGTCGGTACCGTAGCGCTGGCTCGTCACCACCATGTCGCGGTGCCGGTGGACGGCGCCCTTGGGACGCCCGGTGGAGCCCGAGGAGTAGAGCCAGAAGCAGTCGTCCTCGGGGCTCGCCGGAACGGGGGCGAGCGAGGGCGAAGCGGCGGCGAGGAGGTCTTGCAGGACTCGTTCGCCGAGCCGGAGCGCGCGCACCGCAGTGCCCGTATGTTCGAGCGCCGGCTCGACCTCGCTTGCGTATTCCGGCGAGTAGGCGAGCGCACTGCAGCCCGAGTCGACGATCATGTAGGCGTAGTCGCCGGCGCGCAGCAGCGTGTTGAGCGGCACCGGCACGATCCCGGCCTTGATCGCGCCCCAGAAGAGATAGAAGAACGCCGGGCAGTCCTTGACGACGAGGAGCACGCGGTCGCCGCGCCGGAGCCCCTCGGCGAGAAGCGCGTTGCCGCACCGATTCACGTTCTCGGCGAGTTCGGCGTAGGTCACGCGCTCGCCGCCCGTCGTCAGGATCGCCGTCTTCTCGCCGCGCCCTTCCGAGACATGGCGGTCGATGAACGGCACGGCGACGTTGAAGCGCGGCGAGAAGCGCAAGCCGACCGGCGTCGTCGCCCGATCGATCTCGACCGTGTTCTCGCGCATCCCGCCGCCACCTCAGGCGAAGCGGACGTACTCGAAATCGACCGGCTTTCCGTTGATCCCGGTGGCGGGCGGCGCAAGCCAGTTCGCCATCTTGCCGGGCTCGGTCACGGCGCCGGTCATGAGCGAGCGCACATAGGCGCGGTCTTCCTCGGTCGGCAGCCATTCGCCGTGCCGGCGCGTCCACTCGGCCTCGCTGACGAGCCGGCCCTCCGGCGTCGCCCGGACCGAGGCGAAGGTGCCGACGCGGCGGTTGAAGGCGCGGTGCGGCAGCGCCAGGCGGAACGGGATCTCGTGCTTGGCGATGACGCGGTTCCAGCGCTCGACGCCCTTGGCGCAGTCGCGGATGTAGTCGTCGCGGAGCCGCTCGTTGATCGCGGTGAGCGCCGGGGCCTCGCGCATCCGGATCCCGTCGCCGTCGACCTCGGCCACCGGGTAGGCGGCGTCGAGGAGCCGGTGGTCGTCGTCGATCCGCGTCTCCTCGAAGCGCCCTTTGAGCCCGGCAGTGTAGTAGTTGGCGGCGTTCGTCGAGAGCTCCTGGCCGAAGAGGTCCAGCGACACGCTGAAATGGAAGTTGAGATACTTCTGGATCGTCGGCAGGTCGATGCCGCCCCAGGCGCGCACGTCGTCGGTCCGGCGCTCGCGCATGATCTGGCAGGCGCGCTCCACGACGCGGGCGACGCCCTGCTCGCCGACGAACATGTGGTGCGCCTCCTCGGTCAGCATGAAGCGGCACGAGCGCGCGAGCGGGTCGAAGCCCGATTCGGCGAGCGCGGCGAGCTGGTACTTGCCGTCTCGGTCGGTGAAGAAGGTGAACATGAAGAAGGAGAGCCAGTCAGGCGTCTCCTCGTTGAAGGCGCCGAGGATGCGCGGCTTGTCGGGGTCGCCCGCGTGCCGTTCCAGCATCGCTTCGGCCTCCTCGCGCCCGTCGCGGCCGAAATACGCGTGGAGGAGGTAGACCATCGCCCAGAGATGCCGGCCTTCCTCGACGTTGACCTGGAACAGGTTGCGCAGGTCGTAGAGCGAGGGGCAGGTGCGGCCGAGGTGACGCTGCTGCTCGACCGAGGCGGGCTCCGTGTCGCCTTGCGTCACGATGAGCCGCCGCAGCGCTGTGCGATGCTCGCCGGGGACCTCCTGCCAAGCCTTCTCGCCCTTGTGGGCGCCGAACGCGATGCGCCGGTCGGGCTCGGGCTTGGCGAGGAAGATGCCCCAGCGGTACTCGGGCATCTTCACGTAGTCGAAATGCGCCCAGCCCTTGGCATCGACGCTGATCGCGGTGCGCAGATAGACGTCGAGGGACTGGGTGCCTTCCGGCCCCATCTCCCGCCACCATTCGAGATAGCGCGGCTGCCAGGATTCGAGCGCGCGCAAGAGCCGCCGGTCGGAGGCGAGATCGACGTTGTTCGGAATGCGTTCGTTGATGTCGACCTGCATCGGCCGCTCCTCCCCATGCAATAACGGCAAATCGGTACGCAAATACGTGTTTACAACATAGGCCCGGCTCGGGCACGCTGTAAAGGCCGGCAAATCGCGGGAGCTTCGCGGGAGGCCGGGACGGAGGCGCCATGGCGGAAGGGAGCACCGAGCGGCCGCGGCGGCTCGAGGCCGCGCGCGGCAGGACGCGGCCCGAGCGCATCGTCGAGGTGCGTCCGGTGCGGGCCGAGGACCTGCCGCACGTGATCCGGCTCGACCGCCGCAACACCGGGACCGAAAAGCGCGAGTACTGGCGCGACCTCTTCGAGCGCTACACGCGGGCGGAGAGGAACCGCTTCTTCCTCGTCGCCGAGCGCAACGGCCGCTTCGTCGGCTTCATCATCGGCGAGGTGCGGGCCTGGGAGTTCGGCTCGCCGCCCTGCGGCTGGGTCTTCGCGATCGGCGTCGAGCCGGAGATGCGCGTGAGCTCGGTCGGCTCGCGCCTCATGGACGAGATCTGCGAGCGCTTCAAGTCGGCCGGCGTCACCAAGGTGCGCACGATGCTGGCGCGGGACGACCAGCTCGTGATGTCGTTTTTCCGCAGCCAAGGCATGATGGCAGGGCCCTTCATACAGCTCGAGAAATCGCTAGATTGAGCCTGCCCGGGATGACGGGCGCACGGGAAAGGCACGGCGGGGCGAATGAGGCTGCAGAAAGCGACACGATTCGGGCTCTACGCCGTCCTCGAGTTGGCGCTCGACCCGACGCGGCAGCTCTCGGCGGCGGAGATCGCCGCCAAGTACGGCATCTCGAGCAACCATCTCGCCAAGGTCCTGCGCGACCTGGGCCGCGCCGGGCTCGTCGATTCGGTGCGCGGCGCCGGCGGCGGCTACCG
>JADGGZ010000304.1 GCA_019689675.1 Rhodospirillales bacterium
GTTCGGCACGGCGATGGCGGCGGATCTCAAAGCCGCGGTGACCGCCGCAGGCGGAACTGTGGTCGGCAGCGTCAAGCATCCGATCAACACCGCCGACTTCTCGTCCTTCCTTCTGCAGGCTCAGGCGTCCGGTGCCGACGTCATCGCCCTCATGAACGCGGGTGGCGACACGATTAACGCGATCAAGCAGGCGAGCGAGTTCGGCATTACCTCCGGCAAGCAGCGTATCGCGGCGATGCTGCTCCACACGACGGACGTGCAAGCGCTCGGTTTCAGGGCGGCGAAAGGAATTCTCGCGGTCCACGGCTTCGACGCCAATCAGAATGCCGAGACGAAGGCATGGGCCGAGCGCTTTGTGGCGCGACATGGAAGATACCCGACCGCCATTCAGATCGGCGTCTATTCCGGTCTCCGGCACTACCTCAAGGCGGTGGCGGCAGCCGGGACGGACAAGCGCGAGGCGGTGGCGGCGAAGATGCGCGAGATGCCCGTCTCTGATCCGTTCGTCCAAAACGGCAAGGTCCGCGCCGACGGACTCATGGTCCACGAGATGCACCTTCTCGACGTCAAGTCTCCCGAGGAGTCGAAGGCGCCGGGCGACGTCTTCAAGATCGTTCGCTCGCTTCCGGGAGACGAAGTGTTCCGCCCTCTCGACAAAGGCGGATGCTCGCTCATCAAGAACTAGCGCTGGGGCAGGCGCTTGGCGCCGCTTCGGGCCGGGGCTATGCGCTCGAAGCAGCGCCGTTCGAGCCAACGGGGAAACCGACGTGCGTGTGATCGACTACTTCGACCGGGGCGTTGCACTCGCCCCGGACCGGCTCATGATCTTCTCTCGGGAACACCGCTTCACCTATCGCGAGATGGCACGTCTCACGCACCGGATCGCGGGCGCGATCGTCTTGCGGAACGGCGTGGGCGAGGTCGGGAGCATCGCCGTGTTCAGTCCCAACCATGCCCTCGCCTTCGCCTGCGTTCTCGGCGGGCTTCGCGCAGGCGGCATCTGGGCGCCGATCAATGCGAGGGGGCACATCGACGACAACATCGCCTTCCTTAACACGGCGGATTGTCGATGGCTCTTCATTCACAGCCGCTTCGCGGAGCACATTGCGCGCATCCGTGCCGAAGTACCGACGCTCGAGCATGTCGTCTGCCTCGACGGCCGCTTCGACGGTGCGGTCGACCTCGAGACGTTTCTTGAGGAGACGGCGCCGGAGCTGCCCGACGTCCCTGACGATCCCGAGCGGGTGTGCGGACTTTTCCCGACCGGCGGCACGACCGGGCGTTCCAAGGCCGTGATGTTCACCCATCGCGTATGGGAAACGATGGTCGCGACGTACTGGTCCTGCATGCCGGCCGAAGATCCGCCGGTGTATCTGGTCGCGGCGCCGATGACGCATGCGGCGGGCGTGGTCGCGATCCCGCTCCTCGCCAAAGCCGCGACGCTCATCGTGCTGGAGCGCGCCGACCCGCTCGAGATCATGGAGGCGATCGAGCGCCATCGCGTCACCGACCTCTTCCTGCCTCCGACCGTCATCTACTCGATGCTCGCCCACCCCCGGGTACGCGAGTTCGACTATTCGTCCCTTCGGCATTTCCTCTACGCCGCCTCGCCGATCGCGCCGGACCGCCTCGCCGAGGCCGTCCAGGTGTTCGGGCCCGTGATGGTCCAGAGCTACGGCCAGGCGGAAGCGCCGATGTTCTGCACCTTCCTTTCGGCGCGCGATCATCTCGTGCTCGATGACCCCGAGCGCCGCAAGCGTCTGGCGAGCTGCGGCCGTCCGACCATGTTTACCCGCCTCGAAATCATGGATGACGAGGGAAGGCTTCTGCCGCCGGGCGAGCGGGGCGAGATCGTGGTGCGTGGCAATCTCGTGATGGCCGGATACTACAAGGATCCGGCGGCGACCGCTGAGGCTCGGCGCTACGGCTGGCACCACACGGGGGACGTCGGATACCGCGACGAGGACGGATTCGTCTATATCATCGACCGCAAGAAGGACATGATCATCACCGGCGGCTTCAACGTCTATTCGACCGAAGTCGAGAATGTGATCCTGTCCCATCCCTCGGTGCAGAACTGCGTGGTGATCGGTGTGCCCGATCCCAAGTGGGGCGAGGCGATCAAGGCGGTGCTCGAGCTCAAGCCGGGGTGCGCGGTCGCCGAGGAGGAAATCATCGCGCTCTGCAAGAGCCGGCTCGGCGGCGTGAAAAGCCCGAAATCGGTAGAGATCTGGCCGCACCTGCCCAGGAGCCCGGTCGGCAAGATCCTGAAGCGCGACATCCGGGATCGGTATTGGGCAGGGCGGGAGCGCATGGTCTGATGGGAGACACCGGGCCGGGATCGGCCCCGTGCAGGAGGAAGGCAATGAGTGAGAAGACCCTGGTCGTCGGTGTCGGGATGACTCGCTTCGTGAAGCCCGGCACGAGCGAGTCGTACGATGCGCTCGGCGAAAGCGCCGTGCGCCTTGCCCTCGCCGACGCGGGCCTCGGCTACGAGAGCGTCCAGCAGGTCTATGTGGGCCATGTCTACGGCGACTCGACCTCCGGCCAGGCGGCGGTCTATCGGGTCGGGCTCACCGGCGTTCCGATCGTCAACGTCAACAACAACTGCTCGACGGGGTCGACCGCCCTGTTTCTCGCGCGTCAGGCCGTATCGACGGGCGCGGTCGATTGCGCTCTCGCGCTCGGCTTCGAGCAGATGCAGCGCGGCGCCCTCGGTGCCATCTTCACCGACCGTCCGAGCCCGCTCGCCCGTTTCCTCGACGAGATCGACCGCCTGGAAGGCCCGTCGGAGACGCCGATGGCCATTCGCCTCTTCGGCGCGGCCGGTTCCGAGTACCAGAGGCGCTACGGCATCAGCGACGAGGCTTTCGCCATGGTGTCCGTGAAGGCGCGCCGCCATGCGCGCGACAACGAGCGCGCGCTGTTCCGAGAGCCGCTGACGGTCGAGGAGGTTCTCGCATCCCCGCGCCTCCACGGCACGGTGACTCGGCTGCAGTGCAGCCCGCCGACCTGCGGCGCCGCCGCTGCCGTCGTCTGTTCGGAGGCGTTTGCGCGCCGGCACGGCCTCGATGGCGGGGTCCGGATTCTCGCGCAGTCGATGAGCACCGACTCGGAGGCGACATTCTCGGGCAGCGCCATCGAGGTGGTCGGTCGCACGATGAGCGCCACGGCGGCCCGGCAGGTTTACGAGGCCGCCGGCGTCGGCCCGGAGGACCTCGACGTGGTCGAGCTCCACGACTGCTTCACCTCGAACGAGGTGATCGCCTACGAGGCGCTCGGCCTTACGCCCGAAGGAACGGCCGAGCGTTTCATCCTCGACGGCGACAACACCTACGGCGGACGCGTCGTCACAAATCCGTCGGGCGGGCTCTTGGCGAAGGGGCATCCCCTCGGCGCGACGGGGCTCGCGCAATGCGCGGAGCTGGTTTGGCAGTTGCGCGGCGACGCCGGCACGCGCCAGGTACCGAATGCGCGGCTCGGTCTCCAGCACAATATCGGGCTCGGCGGTGCGTGCGTCGTGACGCTCTACGGACGCGCGTGACGGCCGGCGCGTGAGTTCGTCGTAGCCGCCGAAAGGCTGCCCGGCAGTCTCGACCGAGCGGCGCCCTCGCCTCGTCCGATCGCCGGCGCATCGACGGCATCGGCCCCGACATTGGGAAAGTCTTAAAGAAGGTTTCCTCTAGATACGGCGCGACGGCGAAGGCCGGCGTTTCGCACGTCGGTCTTTTCTCGGCGCGCCCGAA
>JADGGZ010000305.1 GCA_019689675.1 Rhodospirillales bacterium
CTCGGCGCAGGCCGCCACGGCCAACGTCACCAGGACGGTGGCGACAACTCTTCCCCAACGCAGCATCGAGACCTCACTCCCCCGAAATCCCGCGCGATGGTTAAGGAAGCGCTCCACGGTTGCAACAGGAAAGTCAGCGCTGCGCGGGGCCCAGCAGGGCCGGCAGCACGAGCAGGGTGGAAAGGAGCGTCCAGCCGAGCGCGATCGTGAGAAGCTTTCCCATCTCGGACGTCCCCGGATGGCTCGAGGCGGCGAGGCTTCCGAAAGCCGCGACAGTCGTCAGCGCGCTGAACAGGACCGCGCGCGCGGTCGGCGACTGGAGCGGGAAGTTGTGGCCTCTGCGCCAGGCCATCACGAAATAGACGTCGAAGCTGACGCCGATCCCGAGCAGAAGCGGCAGCGCGATGATGTTGGCGTAGTTGATCGGCAGGTCGAACGCGACGCAGGTCGCGACGGTCAGGAGCGCGGCGAGCGCGAGGGGCGCGAGGACGAGGCCGACGTCGCGTGCGCGGCGCAGCACCAGGAAGAGGAGAGTGGCGATCGCGGCGATCGCGATCGCGCCCGCCTGGAGAAAGGCTTCCGTCACTGTGCGGCCCGACTCCTGGATCGTGATCGGCGTGCCGGTCGCTTCCGGTGCCACCGCCTTCACCGCCTCGACGAAACGCTTGAGCGTCGCGGGATCCCGAGGGTCGCCGGACGGAAAGATTTCGACGCGCGCGCGTCCGTCCTGCGTGATCCAGTCCCTCTTCAGCTCTTCCGGCAGGCTCGCGAGCGTCACGGGTTCGCTCGCCGTGAGCGAAAGGGCGAGCTGCTCGAGGCGCTTGCGCAGCCCCGCGACGACGCTCTCGCGCAGGATCGGCAGGATCGCGGCGCCTTCGCTCGCTGCACGGTCGACCGCCGCGGCGAGCTGCGCCGCCGCGCCCTCGTCGGTGCCTGCGACCGCGTTGAGGGCGGCGGCGAATTTTCCGAGGCTCGCCAGAGTCTCTTCGTCCGATGGCGGCGGCGCCGTCCGCGGCGGCGAGAGGGTGGGCCCCAAGAGCGCCGCGGCGTCGGCGATGATCGCGAGCTTCTCGTCCTGCTGCTTCGGCACGAAGCTTCCAATCGTCAAGACTTGGGAGACCTCGGGCAGCTCCTCGAGCCGCGCGCCGAGCGCGACCGCCGCCTCCGGGGTGGGGGCGAGGGCGTTCAGCGTATAAGGCGTCGTCGACGGATCCTGCATGAGGTCGAGCAGCGTCGAGACGGACTCGGTGCGCGGATCCTTGAGGTTGAGCGGGTCGAAGTCGAAACGGAGCTGCGGCGCGAGGGCGATCCCGAGCGCGCCGAGGCAGAACGCGATGAACGTGATCCCGCGGCGTCGGCGCAGGAGGAATTTGTCGAGCGGGGCGAGGAAGCGGAGGCCCACCGTGTCGGCCTCGCCGGGCGGCTTCACGAGGCTGAGCAGCGCCGGCAGCAGCGTCAGATTGAGGAAGAGGGCGATCCCCATGCTGGTGCCGGCGATGATGCCGAGCTCCGACACGCCGGCGTAGTTCGTCGGAACGAAGGAGAAGAAGCCGACGGCTGCCGCGGCGCCGGCAAGAAGAAGGGGGCCGCCGATCCCCGCCGCCGCGCCCTCGAGGGCGCTCGCGAGGTCGCCCTTGTGGAAGCGCTCGTCGCGGAAGCGGACGCTGAACTGGATCCCGAAATCGACGGCGATGCCGACGAAGAGCACGGCGAACGCGACCGAGATGAGGTTCAGCGAGCCCACCGCGACGGTGGCGAAGGCGGCGGTCGCGACCAGTCCCACGACGAGCGTCGCGACCACCGCGGCGATGATCCGCCACGAGCGGAGCCCGAGGAAGAGGATGAAGATCACCAGCGTGATGGAGAGGATGGTCGCGCTCCCGGCGCCTTCGGCGACGGTCGCGAACTCCTCGTCGGAAAGCGCGACGGAGCCGGTGAGGCGGACCTCGACGCCGTTCTCGGGCGTGAGGCCGAGCTCGTGCGCTGCCTTCCGCACGGCCGTGGTCGCCGCCTCTCCGGGCTGCAGCTTCGAATAGTCGAGCACCGGTTGGACGAGGACGAATCGCCGGAGCTCCATCGGGCGCGGCTCGCGCCCTGTGAAGAGCTCCTCCCACGGCACGGGCTGCACGCTTCCGGCCGCCGCGGCTTCGATCGAGGCTGCGAGCGCGCTGAAAACGGGCTCGAGGCTGTCGAGCGACGTCTCGCCTCTGGCGACTCCTTCCAGCGCGAGGCCGAGCGCGTCGAAGATGCCGCGCAAGGTCGGGTCGGCGGCAATCGTTCCGATGATCGGCTGCGCCGCGATCACCTGATCGACGAGCTTCTGCAGCTCGTCGAGCGGCAGGAAGAGGAGCCCGTTGCGGACGAAGAAATCGCCGCCTTCGGGGCGCCGCACCGTCTTGAAAAGCTGCTTTTCGTCGGCGAGCCGCGCCGCGAGCGCCGCGGCGGCATCCTCGGCCCGACCGCTGCTCTCGGCGTCGACGACGATCGCGAGCACGTCGATCGTCTGCGGGAAGAGCGCGTCGAACGCGGCCTCCCGCTGCCGCCACGGCAGGTCGGGCGAGATGATGCGTTCGGTATCGGTGTCGATCGACAGGTGGCTCGCCGCCCACCAGCCGAGCACCGCCGTGGCGACCAGCGCCGCGAGGGCGATGACCGGCGCCCGGCGCCGGCACCCGTCGACCAGGGCGGCTAGGGTCCGGGCAAGCATCGCGCGGCGATTTACGCGAAAACCCGCCCGAAGTCGATTTTCATTATCGGCTGGATTTCATGCCCCCTGAGCCGGGCGCGGCGGGCGCTACCAGAAGAGCGACAGCCCCACCATCGCGAGAATGTCGGGCGCTCCCTGGCCCTCGAACTCCGGCGAGCGGCGCATCGCGGCGGCGTCGATGCGCACGCGGTCCGAGAAGAAAATCGAGAAGCCGGCCTGGAGGTCGCCGACGAACGTCTTCTTGTCCACGCTGCGGCTGTCGCGGAACGTGTTCCCGTCGAGGAAAAGGTTGCGCCCGACCGCCCGTCCCTCGGCCCCGGCGAACAGATAGAAGCCGAATTTCTCCGGCAGCCGGGCGGGGTCGACGTAGTCGGTGCCGGAGAGGGCGGGCGTGATGCGCACCGGCCCGTAATCGGCGCCGAGATGGGTGCCGATGCGGAGGAGGGCGCCGAGCTTGCCGTAGGTGAAGACGTTGCCGGCGACCGCCCCCACCTCGGGGACGATGTCGACGAAGGAATTGTCGTTCCCGCCGACGAGGCCGAGGCGCCACTTGCGCTCGACCTCGACGACGACGCCGAGCTCGTTCTGGATCTGACTGCCCCAGCCCTTCGCCTCGGTCGCGCCGATGAGCTGATGGTATTCGTTCTGCGTCGTCTTCCCGAGCGCCGACGGGCCGGCGATGCCGAGCTGGAGCTCGACATGGTCGAGGATGAACCTGTCGGTCTCCTGAAGGAGGCTGACGCCGCCGTAGAGCCATCCGGCATAGGGGCGGTCGTCGGGGTCGGGCGGGCTGAGGTCGGTGTCTTTCGGCGTGAAGATGCTCTGGCCGACGAGGATCGCATAACGGCGCGACCGCCGCTCGGGCGCGGCCCACATCCACGGAAAAATGTCGAAAGGGGCGGCCCAGAGGCTCTCGGCGCCGACCGGCGGCGCAAGATAGGAAAGCCGCAGCCCTTGCGTGTAGTGCTTGTCGCTGCCGAACGGCATCGAGTCGTTCTCCTCGACGACCGTGAACCGGTGCCCGCCGTCTTCGGCCG